>SKRI01000210.1 GCA_007118565.1 Gemmatimonadota bacterium
GGCGTGGAGTGGGAGGGGCCGGCCCGTGGCGGCGCCAATTTTCCGGTGCGGCTGGGACTCCGCTATGCTCAACTGCCCTTCGGCTGGACACCCGCCGGAGAGGGTGATTTGGACTTCCCGGATGAGCGGGCGATCACCGGTGGAATCGGCGCGCGAATTGCTGAGGGTGCCATCCGCACCGACCTTTCCATGGAGGCTGGCTCGCGTGGAGGCGAGGCCGCCGGGTTCGAGGAGTCCTTTTGGCGCGTAAATCTCTCGTTGACGGTTCTCGGCCGGTAGAAGAAGGCGGGGACGGGCCCCCGCTCCTCCTGGTCGTCGACGATGATCCCGTCAACGTCGACCTTCTCACCGACCTCCTGCACTCCATGGGGTACCACGTGGAGGGGGTGCGGGATGGCTTCAGCGCCATCGAGGCCGCCGTCCGGCTCGATCCCGACCTGATCCTGCTGGACATCATGATGCCGGGCATGAACGGCATCGAGGTGTGCGAGCGGCTGCGGGCGGACCCGCGCACCGCCAAGACCCCGATCGTCTTCGTCACGGCCCTCTCCGAAGTGGACGAGAAGCTCAAGGCCATCGAGGCCGGCGGGGACGACTTCCTCACCAAGCCGTTCAGCCGGCCGATCCTCCTTGCCCGGATCCGCTCCCTCCTCCGGCTCAAGTCGATGAACGACGAGCTGGAGCGGTCCTACCTGAAGCTTCGGGCGCTCGAGAAGCACAAGGAGGACCTCATGAGCATGGTCGTGCACGACCTGAAATCACCCCTGTCCGCCATTCTCGGCACTCTCGAGATCACCCTCGACGGGGACCTCGGCCCCCTCTCGGAGGAGCAGGAGCGCCTCCTCGCAGATGCCGCGGGACGCGGCGAGGACCTCCTCCATCTGGTCGACGACCTCATGGACATCTCCCGTCTCGAGGATTCGCGGCTCTCGCTCGACCGGCAGGAGATCGACGCGCGCGCGCTGCTCGACGAGATAATCGAGGACTGGCACGTCCGTTCGGAGCGTCGCGGCGTCGCCCTCGAGAACGCGAGCGAGGAGGGGCTGCTGCTGCACGCGGATGACCATGTTCTGCGGCGCGTCTTCTCCAACCTCATCGGCAATGCGGCCAAGCACGCCGGCGCGGGGGTCCGGGTGCGGCTCCGTGCGGAGGAGGATGCCGGCTCGGGCGATGTGCTCTTCTCCGTATCCGACGACGGACGCGGGATCGCCGCCGAGCATCACGATCTGGTCTTTCGAAAATTCGAGCGGCTGGGTGGGGACAATCACCGCTCCCCCGGCCTCGGACTCACCTTCTGCAAGCTCGCCGTCGAGGCGCACGGTGGGCGTATCTGGATCGAAAGCGAGCCCGGGGACGGAACCACCTTCCGCTTCCAGATCCCGGCCGAAGGCCGTCGAGAGGTTTCCGCTGCCGTGCCCCACGAGGAGGCCGCTCTGCCGGCCGTATGACGAAGACTCTGCCGGGCCGCTTCATCGTGTTTGAAGGGGGAGAGGGTTCGGGGAAGTCGACCCAGGCTGGGATGCTGGCCTCCCGGCTCCGGGCGCAGGGGCGGGAGGTGACGGTGGCGAGGGAGCCCGGGACCACGCCGCTCGGGGAGCGCATCCGCTCGACCGTTCTCGACAAGGCTGAGCTGGACGTCCCCGCCCGTAGCGAGCTCTTCCTCATGCTGGCCGCCCGGGCGGCGTTTGTGGATCAAATCGTAAGGCCGGCCCTCCGACGGGGAGAGGTCGTGATCAGCGACCGTTTCGAGATGTCCACTTTCGCATATCAGGGTGCGGGGCGCGGCCTTCCCCTCGAAGAGGTGCGCAGCATCAACGCCTTCGCGACCGGGGGGTGCCGGCCGGACCTGACACTCCTTCTCGACGTGGATCCGGGGGAGGGCGTGCGCCGGCAGGGGCGCCAGGGGAAGAGCCCCGATCGGCTGGAGGCGGAGGCGGCCGACTTCCACGAGCGGGTGCGTGCGGGATATCGCGCTCTCGCCGCCGAGGACCCTGCTGCGGTCATCATCCCGGCGGATCCACCTGCCGCGGACGTTCACCGGATGATCTGTGAGGCGGTGGAGGCCATTCTCGCGGAAACTTTCGCGTCGAGCAGGGTTATGGACAGTCGGCCGGACTGACCTGCCCGGTCGTTCTTTGCACTTCGTTCTCGGACAGAATCCATGAAGCTACAGCGAACCGTCATTGCCCCTCTCCTCGTCATGGTCGTCACCGCCGTATCCGGCGGCTGGTTGCTGCAGCGTGGCGATGTCGGGGAGCCGGATGCCGCGGACCGTGCGCAGCTCTTCCGCGAAGTCCTCGAGCACATCTCCACCCGCTATGTGGACGGGCCTAGCTCGGCGGAGCTCTACGACATGGCCATCGAGGGGCTGATCCGCGAGCTGGGGGATCCGCACACCTCGCTGATGACCCCGGAGCAGTACGCCAACCTGCGGGTTCAGACCGAGGGCGAGTACGGCGGACTCGGAACCGAGATCGGGGTCAGGAACGGGTGGGTGACCATCATCGCTCCGCTGCCCGATACCCCGGCGGAGCGCGCCGGGCTTCAGGCCGGGGACCGGATCATCGAGGTCGACGGGGAGTCCACCGAGGGATGGACGCAGGATGACGCTGTCACAAGGCTCCGCGGCCCCAAGGGTGAGCCGGTGGATCTCAAGATCCGCCGCTCGGGCGTGGACGAGCCCATCGCGGTAACCGTGGTCCGCGACGAGATCCACTTTGCCGCGGTGCAGGCCCAGCATATGATGGAAGGCGACGTGGGCTACGTTCAGCTGCGAATGTTCAGCGAGGGCGCGACGCGGGAGATCCAGGCGGCAGTGGAGAACCTTCGGGGGCAGGGCGCGACCAAGCTCATCCTGGATCTGCGCCTCAACCCGGGCGGCCTGCTCGAGCAGGGCGTCTCGGTCTCCGACCTCTTCCTACCGCGCGGCAACGCCATCGTGGAGACGCGGGCGCGTGAGGCGAGGCAGAACCACACCTTCCGGGCCACCCGCCCGGACAGGTATGAAGGGATGCCGGTGGTCGTGCTCGTGAACGAGTACAGCGCCAGCGCCTCGGAGATCGTGGCGGGCGCGCTGCAGGACCACGACCGCGCGGTGGTCATGGGGACGCCGACCTTCGGGAAGGGCTCGGTGCAGACGCTCTACCCGCTCTCGGCCGGCAACTTCCTCAAGGTGACGACCGGTCGCTGGTACACGCCGGTCGGCCGCTCCATCGAGCGCGAGCGCGAGCTCCACGGGGATCCCGTCGCGCTCCTCGAGGGCGAGCCGGACCCGGATGTGGGAATGGAGGACGACGCGGATCGCAGGCCGGTTCCGGCCGGCGAGGCGGTGGACACCACCGAGAGACGGCCCTACCGCACGGACAGTGGACGGACCGTCTACGGCGGGGGCGGCATCGTTCCGGACGTCATCGTCCGCGACGTGTACAGCGAGGCCGAGCAGGAGCTTATCCGCGCCATCCACCGTGCCGAGCACCTGCCCAACGATCTCTTCTACCGGTATGTGGGAGACTACATTCAGCGTACGCCGAACCTCCAGCGCGACTTCGAGGTGACGCCGCGGATGCGGGCGGAGTTCCTCGAGCTCCTGCGGGCCGAGGGGGTGCAGCTTCCCGACGCGGACGAGGGCGAGTACGCGCGGTTCATCGACAACCGGATCGGCTTCGAGATCGCCCTGCGCCAGTTCGGCCGACCTGTGGCCATGGAGCGGCACACCGCCGGTGAGGCGGAGGTGCGGGCCGCGCTGGAGCTGCTGCGGCAGGCGACGGATCCGGCCTCCCTCATCGCCCTTGCGCAGGAGCGGTCCACGACAGCACAGCGTTGACGGGCCTCCTGACGATCCTCATCCTTTTCGGGATGGGGATCGTCGTCGGGATCGTTTCCGGGCTCATCGGAATCGGAGGAGGGGTGCTCATCGTGCCCTTCCTCTATTTCGTTTATGCCAATCCCGATTTCTTCGGGTACCTGGCAGACCCCGGCACCGCCGTGGTGATCGCCCATGCCACCAGCCTCTTCATCATCGTTCCGACCTCGATTCGGGGCGCGCTCACCTACCACCGCTCGAACCTCGTGGTCTGGCGCGCGGTCTGGCCGATCGGGATCGGCTCGATTCTGGCGGCCATGATTGGGGCGCGCCTCGCATTGATCATCCCGGCCGAGGCGCTGCAGGCCGGCTTCGGCGTCCTCCTCCTCGCCTCGGGGTTCCGGCTGGGTCGGAAGCGCGAGCCGCCGCCCGACACGAAGCCGCACCGATTGCGCCTGGACCTTCCAGTGACGGCGACGACCGGGGCGGCCACCGGGCTCTTCTCCGCGCTCATGGGGGTGGGGGGCGGAATTGTCTCCATGCCCCTGATGCTCCACTGGGTGGGGGTGGACATCCAGCGGCTCGCCGCCACCTCGATCGGGATCATCATGATCACGGCACCGGCCGGCGTCCTGGTGTACATGTTGAGCGCGCCGCAGGGCCTGGCCCCTGCCGGGTCGGTCGGACACGTTCACATCCTCCCCGGCGTGATCATACTCCTGGGCTCGGTCCTGGCGGTACGTTGGGGGGCGCAGTGGAACCAGAGACTCAGCGCTGCCGGACTGGCCCGGCTCTTCGCGGCCGCCTTCATGGTGATCGGGGCGTACCTGATCTGGCGCAACGTCTTCGCCTGACGGGGCTTGGCCCGCTCGCGGAGTGGGCGGTATACTTCCTTTCTACGGAGCTGCGCTCCGGTAACCTCTTTCATATGTCGCGGATGCGGATCGAGCTGGTGCGGGGGGCAATCGTCGAGTCGGTGCATGAGGTCCATGTGGCCGTGGTCGACGCGGAAGGCCGGCTGCGCGCCTCCGCCGGAGACCCCGGCCACACCACCTTCCTCCGGTCCGCCGCCAAGCCGCTGCAGGCGGTGCCGATCGTGGCGGACGGCGCCTACCAGCGCTTCGGCCTCACCCGTGCCGAGCTGGCGCTGATCTGCGGGTCCCACTCCGGTGAGCCCCGACACGTGCGCACCGCACAGTCGATCCTGCGGAAGGCCGGCGCCGGTCCCGAGATGCTCGCCTGCGGATCCCACGCACCCTGGCACCGGCACACCCGGGAGGCGCTCCGGGAGCGGGGGGTCGAGCCCGGCCGCCTGCACAACAACTGTTCGGGGAAGCACGCCGGCATGCTCGCCCTGGCGCGTGCCGCCGGGTGGCCGTCCGAGGGATACCAGCGTGCGGAGCACCCGGTGCAGGCGCGCCTCCTCCGGGAGGTCGAGCGCTGGACCGGGCGGCCCCAGGCGGGGATCGCGCTCGGCCAGGATGGTTGCGGCGTCGTCTGCTTCGGGCTTCCCGTCCGGGAGATGGCCTTCGCTTTTGCGCGCCTGGGATCGGCGGCCCGTGAAGGGAATCCCGCCGCGGCCGAGGTGGTGGCGGCCATGACCGAGCACCCCGAGATGGTCGCCGGCGAGGGGCGTCTCTGCACCGACCTCATGCGACAGGTCAGAGGACGTCTCTTCGCCAAGCTCGGCGCGGAGGGCATCTACTGCGTGGGCGTGCCCGGCGCCGAGCTCGGCATCGCGCTCAAGGTGGCGGACGGAAATCGCCGGGCCGTGGGTGCGGCCATCCTTTCGGTCCTCGCCGCGCTCGACCTCCTCTCGGACGAGGACCTCGGCGCGCTCGAGCGGCACGCCTTCCCCGACGTGGTCGACACGAACGGTGTCCCGGTGGGGCAACTCCGTCCGGTTCCCGAGCTCTCGGTTCCGGATGCATGATCCGCCGCGCTGGCTCCCGCTGTCCCACCTTTCCGCGGCGCTGGCCGGGCGGGAGGAGGAACGTGTCCGGGAGGCGCTGGAAGCGGCCAGGGAGAGCGGCCTGCCGACCGCCGAGATCGAGGAGACCCTCCTCCAGGCGCACCTCTTCATCGGCTTTCCGGACGTGCTACGGGCCTTTTTCCTCTGGCGGGAGATGGTCGGCGCCTCCGCCGAGCGGGAGCCGGAGCAGGGCGAGTCGTGGCGGGATCGGGGTGAGCGTCTCTGCCGCCGCATCTACGCGGCCAACTATCGGAAGCTGCGCGAGAACGTACGGACGCTGCACCCCGATCTCGACCGGTGGATGGTGGAGGGGGGTTACGGACGCGTCCTGGCCCGACCCGGTCTGCCACTCCCCGCCCGCGAGCTTTGTATCGTCTCTCTGCTCACGGCCTGGCGCGCGCCGCGGCAGCTCCACTCGCACCTTCGCGGCGCGCTGAACGCCGGGGCGAGCCCGGCGGAGGTGGAGCGCGCAGTGGAGGTGGGATGCGCGGCGCTCGCGGAGCCCGAGCGGCAGGAGGTGAGGAAGCTGTGGGAGATGGTTCGCGATCGCGCACCGAAACGAACGGAGGCGAGCAGTGTTTCTTGACCACGCAGTGGTGGAGGTGCAGGCGGGCGACGGTGGAGACGGCGTCGCCGCATTCCGCCGCGAGTCCAAGGTTCCCCACGGCGGCCCGAGCGGGGGAGACGGGGGACGGGGCGGGAGCGTGATCGTGCGTGCGGACGATCAGCTCTCCACCCTCCTCGACTTCCGCTACCGGCGGCACTACAGCGCGCCGCGCGGCCAGCACGGATCCGGCTCGAAGCGGACCGGCGCCGACGGGGAGGACCTGGTCCTCCGCGTGCCGCCCGGTACCGTGGTGCGGGACGCGGAGGCCGACGAGCTGCTCGGGGAGGTGCTGGAGCCGGGCGACGAGGTGGTCGTCGCCCGGGGCGGCCGCGGAGGTCGGGGGAACGCACGCTTCGCCAGCGCCACGAACCAGGCGCCCCGCCGGGCGGACACCGGCCGCCCCGGCGAGGCGCGGCGCATCGAGCTGGAGCTCAAGCTCATCGCGGACGTCGGGCTGGTGGGCGAGCCGAATGCCGGGAAGTCGACCTTCCTGGCCACCGTCTCCGCCGCCACCCCCAAGGTGGCCGACTACCCGTTCACCACGCTGACTCCCAACCTGGGCGTGGTCCAGCGCTCCGGTGGACGCAGCTACGTCATCGCCGACATCCCCGGGATCATCGAGGGGGCGCACGAGGGGAAGGGGCTGGGCCACCAGTTCCTGCGCCACATCGAGCGGACGCGGACGCTGGCGCTGATGATCCCGGCGGACGACCTGGAGCTCCAGGAGAGCTACTCGCGCCTCCGGGCGGAGCTCGCGCGCTACTCCCCTGCGCTCGCCGAGAAGCCGCACTGCGTGGTCTTCACCAAGGCCGACCTCCTTCCGTCCGACTGGAAGCCGCCGCAGATCGAGGCGCCTGCGGCGTGGGGACAGTTCGTCGTCTCGTCGGTCGCGCGGATTGAGCTCGACCCGCTGCTGGACGCGCTCTGGGAAAAGGTCCGCGAGGCTCGAGACCGCGCGGAGGCGGCATCGGTTCCGGGGGACGCCTTCGACGACTACGAGGTCTGACGGTGCCGCTCAGCCGCCGCGCCCTGCTGCCGCTTCTGCGCATCGCCACCGTGCCCGGAATCGGACCGACCCGGCTACGGCGCCTCCTCGATCATTTCGGCTCGGCGGAGCGCGCGCTCGCGGATCCGGACTTCGCGCGGGAGCTTCCGGGGATGGGTCCGGCCGTCGTCCGCGGACTGAGAGAGGCCGCCGGACCGGGCGGGACGGCTCGAGCAGAGACGCTGCTCGCGCGACTGGACCGGATCGAGGCGGTGGTCATCACCCCGGACGACGAGGCGTATCCGGCTGGCCTGGACGACCTGCGCGACGCCCCTTTCGTCCTCTATGCCGCCGGCCGGCTGGAGCTGCTGACGGAGCGCCGCGGCTTCGGCGCCGTGGGGACGCGGCAGCCCACCCCGTACGGGCGGGACGCCGCGCGCGCCCTCTGCGGGGAGATGGCCCGCCGGGGCTTCACCGTGGTGAGCGGCATGGCGCGCGGCATCGATGCCGCGTCCCACCGTGCATCCCTCGACGCCGGGGCGGGAACGGTGGGCGTGCTGGGCACCGGGATCGATCGCATCTACCCGCCCGAGAACCGCGACCTCTTCGAGCGGGCCCGGCGAGAGGGGCTCCTGCTTACCGAGTTTCCACCCGGGGAGGACCCTCGGGCCGGCAACTTCCCACGGCGAAACCGGCTGATCGCCGCCCTCAGCGAGGGCGTCCTGGTGGTGGAGATGTCGCTCAAGAGCGGAGCGCAGCACACCGTGGACTACGCGCTGGAGCTTGGACGCGAGGTGTTCGCCGTTCCGGGACCCATCGGCTCGGAGGTGAGCCAGGGGACGAACCAGCTCATCCGGGACGGGGCACGCCTGATCACCCGCGTGGAAGACATCCTGGAGGAGCTGCGGACGGGGGCGCCCGTCATAGCGGCGGCGGACGACGATCTCCCGGCGCACCCCGAGAAAACATCTCCCGCTGCCGTTCCGGACGACCTTCCGGCCGAGGAGCGTGCCGTGCTCGGCGCCATGGGGCCCGCGCCCCGTCACGTCGACCATCTCACCGCCGATGCGGGCCTCGACCCCTCCCGCACCCTGGCAGCCCTCCTCGGGCTCGAGCTCGCCGGGCTCATCGAGTCGCTGCCCGGCAAGCACTTCCGCCGGGTATAGCAGCTTTCCCATGCTTCCCGAGCACCTCTACATCCACGTTCCCTTCTGCGCACGCCGCTGCATCTACTGCGATTTCGCGGTGGAGGCGACCCGCACCCCCCCGACCGGGGAGTGGGTGTGGGCCGTGTCCCGGGAGATGCGGCTCCTGGCAGAGGAGCAGGACTGGGGCGCGCCGCTCCCGCTCGACACGATCTACCTGGGCGGGGGCACCCCCTCAGTCCTCGCCCCCGGCGATCTGGCCGCGCTCGCCGAGGAGCTCAGGGACATGGTGGTCTGGGATCCGGCGACGGTGGAGTGGACGTGCGAGGCCAATCCCGAGAGCTTCACGCCGAGGCTGGCGCGCGCCTGGCGCGAGATCGGGGTGAACCGCATCTCCCTCGGCGCGCAGACCTTCCACGAGCCGTCGCTGCGCTGGATGGGCCGGCTGCACGGCCCGGAGGGGCCGTCCCGGGCAATGGAGATCGCCCGCGACGCGGGCTTCGCGCGCGTCAGCATCGACCTCATCTTCGGGCTTCCTGCCCGGCTGGGACGGAGCTGGGAGGCGGATCTGGACCGCGCGCTGGCGCTCGAGCCGGACCACATCTCCCTCTACGGCCTGACCGCGGAAGAGGGCGCCCCACTCGGCCGCCGGGTGGCCGAGGGACGCGAGCGGATGCCGGTCGAGGGACGCTACGCGCGGGAGTACCTGCGCGCGCACGAGCGACTTACCGCCGCCGGATTCGAGCACTACGAGGTCTCGAACTTCGCGAGGCCCGGAGAGGCCTCCCGCCACAACCGGGCGTACTGGACGAACCGCTCGTATGTGGGGCTCGGACCGGGCGCGCACGGCTACCTTCCTCCGCTCCGGCGCTGGAACACGCGTGACTGGCATGCGTACAGAAACCGGCTCCAGGCGGGGAGTTTGCCGGTCGACGGCTCCGAGAGGGTGGGGCCGGAGGAGGCCGCGGTGGAGGAGGTGTGGCTGACGCTCCGGACCGCGGAAGGTCGCGCCTGGACGTCTTCTTCCTCGACGGAGAACGAGCTGGGGCGCCGATGGATCGATCTCGGCTGGGCGGTCGAGACGGAAGCCGGATTCCGCCTGAGCGCGGAAGGATGGCTGCGCCTGGACGCCCTGGCCGTGGAGATGGCCCGGGCCGCCGAGCAGGAGACGGTCGGCGCCCGACGCGGTTGACGCCTCCCGGCCTTCCGGACACATTCCACCTCTTTCCCCGGATCCGGTCTTGCCGTGGCTGCACTGACGGAGCGCGAGCAGAGAATCCTGGAAGCGGTCGTCCGCGCGTATGTGGAGACCGCCGAGCCCGCGGGCAGCCGAGCGCTGACCCGCCGGTTCCGTCTGGGCATCTCGCCGGCCACGGTGCGGAACACCATGAGCGATCTCGAGGCCAAGGGGCTGCTCTACCATCCCCACACCTCGGCGGGGCGGGTGCCGACCGACCTCGGCTACCGCACCTTCGTCAACGATCTCATGGCGCGCCGGCGCGACGCCGACGCGGGTGACGACATCCGGGACCAGCTCGCCGTGGACGGCGCCCCCGGTGTCGAGGAGCTGGTGGGGCGCGCCGCGCAGGTGCTCGGGGTGATCACGCGGGAGCTCGGCGTGGCCGTGGCGCCCCGCCTGGACGACGCGGTGCTCGAGCGAATGGAGCTCGTCTCGCTGGCGGACAAGAAGGTGCTGGTCGTCCTCGTCCTGCGCTCCGGGGCGGCGCGTGCCATCTACATGGACGTGCCGCTCGACGTCCCGGCCGATACGCTCGCGGCGGTCGCGCAGATCCTGAACGAGCGGCTCGCCGGGTCCACGATCTCGGAGATCCGCAGCACCCTTCCGGTCAGACTGCGGGATTCGGCAGCCGCGGACGACCGGACCGCGGCCGAGGTCATCGACCTCTTCGTCCGCTCGGCAGAGATCTGGCTCGACGTGGGCACCGGCGAGGAGACGGATCTGCACCTCGGGCGGGCGTCGGTGCTCGCGCATCAGCCCGAGTTCAGCAGCGGAGAGCGTCTACGCGGGCTCCTCGAGCTCGTGGAGCGCAAGGACATCCTGCGGACCGTCCTCGGGCGGCGTTTGGGTGAGGAGGGGCTGCAGATCACCATCGGGGCCGAGCACGAGGAGTCCGTGCTCTCGGATCTGACTGTGATCACCTCCAAGTACCGGATCGGAGGTCAGGAAGGGGTGATCGGGGTGATCGGCCCCACCCGCATGGCCTACGACCGGGTGATCGAGCTGGTCGAGGGAGCCTCCCGCTTCGTTTCCGAGGCGGGAACGGGCTCCTGAAGTCGCGGTACCTACGAATTCAACAGCTGTGAAGACTGGAATGAGGGATTACTACGAGGTCCTCGGCGTCTCGCGCGACGCGGACCCGGATAGCATAAAGAAGGCGTATCGCAAGCTCGCCCTCCGTTACCACCCCGACCGGAATGGCGGGGACGACGAGGCCGAGAACAAGTTCCGGGAGGCCACCGAGGCGTACGAGGTGCTCCGCGACCAGGAGAAGCGCGCCCGCTACGACCGCTTCGGCCACGCCGGGGTGAAGAGCGGTGCCGGTGCACGCGGGGGCGGATTCGGCGGCTTCGGCTTCGAGGATGCGCTGAACATCTTCATGCGCGACTTCGGCGGCTTCGGGGGCGGCTTCGAGGATGCATTCGGGGGCGGCCGGGGCGGCGGGCGCAGGGTCCAGCGGGGCCGCGACATCAAGCTCCGGCTGAAGCTGACGCTGGAGGAGGTGGCCAACGGCGCGCGGAAGACGGTGCGGGTTCGCCTCTTGAACCCCTGTGACCGCTGCGAGGGGACGGGCGCTGCCGACGGCGCCGAGGCCGAGGTCTGCGAGACCTGCCAGGGACGCGGCCAGGTCCGGCGGGTCCAGCAGAGCGTCTTCGGCCAGGTGGTCGCGGCCACGACCTGCCCCACCTGCAAGGGGCAGGGGCAGCAGATCCGGGACGTCTGCACCGAGTGCCGGGGTGATGGCCGCATGCGCGCGGACGAGACCTTCGACGTGGACATCCCTGCCGGGGTGACCTCCGAGAACTTCCTCACCCTGCGGGGGCAGGGGAATGTGGGCCCGCGCGGCGGCCCGCGCGGCGACATCGTCGTCGTTCTGGAGGTGGAGGACGATCCGCGCTTCATCCGGCAGGAGGACGACCTCATTTACGAGCTCCCCCTCTCCTTCAGCCAGGCGGCGCTCGGGCTCGAGACGACCGTGCCGACCATCTACGGGGAGGAGTCGATCAGCGTCCCCGCCGGCACGCAGTCCGGTGAGGTGCTCACCCTGCGCGGGAAGGGGCTTCCCTCCCTCGATCGCGGCAGGCGGGGTGATCAGCACGTCCGCGTCCACGTCTGGACGCCTACCGAGGTCCGTGGCGAGCAGGCCGAGCTCTTCCGCCGCCTCGCCGACCTGGAGGGCGAGCCTCCCATCCGCTCGGGCGGGAGCCGCAGGTCCGGCTTCTGGACGCGGATGAAAGAGGCCTTCAGCGCCTGATCCCGACCCCACGCCGGAAGCGATCGTGCCCGCGCGCTGGCTCGTCCTGACGGCGCGGGTCACCCCGTCCGAGCTCCTCCCGCTGGTGGGGGAGGGGCTGCTCGAGCAGGGCGGCGGCGCGGTGGTGGAGGAGGGGGACGACACTCTCGTCACCTATCTCCCGGACGACGGCGACCCCCCCGCGCTCGTCTCCTCGATCCGCGCGGCGCTACGGGCAGTGCTGCCGGCCGGCGCCGATTTCCACCTCGGGTGGACTCGGGCCGAGGACCGGGACTGGGCGGCGGAGTGGAAGCGGGGCCTGGCACCCCGCCGCGTCACCGACCGGATCGTGGTCAGGCCGAGCTGGACGGAATGGGCGGCGGAGCCCGGGCAGGTGGTCATCGACATCGACCCTCAGATGGCCTTCGGCACCGGCGAGCACGCCACGACCCGCGGCTGCCTGCGGCTCCTCGATCGGCATCTCCGCCCGGGGGACAGGGTGGTGGACGTCGGATCCGGATCGGGCATCCTCGCCATTGCCGCGGCGCTTCTCGGCGCCTCCGCGGTCACCGCCGTCGAGCACGACGCCGACGCCAACCTGAACGCGCGCGAAAACCTCGACCGGAACGGCGTCTCCGAATCGGTCCGCCTCCTGGAGGCGTTTGCGGACCGCGATCTGCTCCTGGGCCTCTCCCCGGTCGACCTCGTCCTGGCCAACATCCTGAGCGGGGTCATCCGCCCCCTTCTCCCCGCATTCCATGACGCGCTCGCCACGGGAGGGCGGATCATCGTGAGCGGGATCCTGGCCACCGAGGCGGAGGCGGTCACGGCCAGCGCCGGCCGGGCCGGCTTGCGGGTTGCGGAGGAGGACCGGGAGCAGGAGTGGTGGAGCGCGCTCCTCGTTCCCGGCGAAGCACGCGGGTAGCCGCAAACACGAACCGAGGAGAGCGATGTCGGAGAAGACCGTTTTCAGCAGGATCATCGAGGGTGAGGTTCCGGCCGACATCGTCTATCAGGACGAGCACGTCGTGGCCATCCGCGACATCAATCCGGCCGCGCCGGTCCACATCCTGGTGATCCCCCGCAAGCCCGTCCCCTCGCTCGTGCATCTGGAGGAGGGAGATGTCGAGCTGGCGGGCCGGCTCCTGCTGGCAGTGCGGGCGATCGCCGAGCAGGAGGGCATCGCCGAGGACGGCTTCCGCCTGACGGTCAACACCGGGGAGCAGGGCGGGCAGACGGTACCCCATCTCCACCTGCACATCCTGGCGGGGAAGCGATTCACCGAGGGCTCGATGCGGTAGGGCGGCCGCCCTCCGGTTCCGACGGCTACGACGTGCAGCTCTCAACGCGACCCCTCCGAGCCGCAGTGGACCTCCATCTCCCCCGGACGTCCATCTCCCCGAATGGGTGAGATCCTCCCCTGGCTCTCGGATCTCCTGGTATCCGGCGGGATCTGGATCCTCTTTGTCGTCTGCGTGCTCGAAACGGCCTTCTTCCTCGGGCTCGTCATCCCCTCCGGACCGCTCATCGTCCTGGCGAGCTTCCTCGCGATGCGCGGCGTCTTCTCCCCGGTCGCGGTAGTGGTGGCGGTAGTGGTCGGCGGGATCGTCGGCGACCAGATCGGCTACCTGCTCGGCCGCTACAGTAGGGATCGATTCCGGCCGATGGGCGGACGCATCGGCTCCGTCTGGCGAGTGGCGGAGCAGCGTACGAGCCTCCTCTTCGTGCAGCATTCGATGATGTCGATCACCATCGGACGGACCATCTCGTTCGTGCGGACGATGATCCCCTGGTTTGCCGGAAGGAGCCGGATCACGTACCGGCGCTTCCTCGTGTACGACGGGCTCGGGATCCTCGCATGGGCCGCCTTCTTCCTGGGAACGGGCTTCCTGGCCGGGGAGGGGTGGCGCATCGCGGCGGATCGGGTCGGTGTGGGCGGCGCGGTCGCGGCTGTGGTGCTCCTGCTCGCGGCCGTCGTCCTCGCGCTGCAGATCCGGAAGCGGCGGCGCTCCTTCCGCGGGTAGCCCGTCCCGTTTGACCGGCGGGGCGACCGGCGGCATCTTTCTCCCATGTCTACGACCATTGAGGCTCCCCCGGAGCACGCAGATCTCCTCGAGAAGTTTCGCGCCGGCAAGCGCCTCGCGCTGGCGCGCACCATCTCCCTGGTGGAGAACGAGCGACCGGGTTTCGAATGGCTCCTGCACGAGGTGCATGGGGACACGGGGCGGGCACATCGCATCGGAATCACCGGCCCCCCGGGAGCCGGCAAGTCCACCCTGACCAACGCGCTGACCCGGCGCTATCTGGATCGGGGGGAGCGGGTCGGGATCGTGGCAGTGGACCCCACCTCCCCCTTCACCGGCGGGGCGTTGCTGGGAGATCGCATTCGCATGAACGAGCTGGCCACGGAGCCGGGCGTCTTCATCCGCTCCATGGCCACCCGCGGATCGCTCGGTGGGCTCTCCACCACGACCAAGGAGACTGCGGACCTGCTGGACGCCTTCGGCTTCGACCGGATCATCCTGGAGACGGTGGGCGTGGGCCAGTCCGAGCTGGACATCGCCGGAACCGCGGACACCACCGTGGTGGCGCTGGTTCCGGAGTCGGGAGATTCGATCCAGGCGATGAAGGCCGGGCTCATGGAGATTGCCGACCTCTTCACCGTGAACAAGGCGGACCGTCCGGGGGCGGACAAGCTGGTGCAGGAGCTGGAGGTCATGCTCCACATGCGGCTGGGCGAGGGTGCCCCGGCGGCGGCCGGCCACCACGGGGTCTCGCTGAAGTCGGTGGGGAAGGCGGCGCGCAGCAGGAGGAAGGAGGCGGTGACCGAGGAGGGGAGGTGGAGCATCCCCGTGCTCAAGACCACCGCGCAAACCGGGGACGGCGTGGACGAGATGGTCGCAACCCTCGACTGGCACCGGGGGTACCTGGAGGAGAGCGGGGAGCTTTCGCGCCGCCGTCAGCGGAGGATGGCCGAGCGCGTCCGCGGGGTGGTGGACCGCCGCCTCCGGATGGCGGCGTGGCGGACGGGCACGGGCGAAGAGATCCTGGAAGAGGCCTTCGCTGCGCTCGAGTCGGGCGAGGAGACCCCGTACGAGGTCGCGGAGCGGATCGTGCGGTCGATGGGCATTTCACATGATGTCGGGAGAGGAGCATGAGCACAGTCGAGGGGAAGGTTCCGTCCGAGCAGCTTGCCGCCGAGATCGAGCGGAGGGAGCGTGAGCTCCAGGCGCTGCGGGCGCAGCTCGCCGAGTGGGAGGGCGCATCCGAGCAGGTCCCGATGCGGGAGGACACCACCTTCACCACCGTGTCCGGTGAGGAGGTGGAGCCGATCTACACCCCGCTCGACCGACCCGAGCCCTCAGGGGAGGAGGCCGCTTACCACAACGAGAAGCTCGGCTTCCCCGGCCAGTATCCCTTCACCCGTGGCCCGTACGGCACCATGTACCGGACGCGGCTCTGGACCATGCGCCAGTTCGCGGGCTTCGGCACCGCCGAGGAGACGAACCGCCGCTACCACTTCCTGCTGGAGCGCGGACAGACGGGGCTCTCCGTGGCCTTCGACTTCCCGACCCTCATGGGGTACGATTCCGACCATCCCCGCTCGCTGGGCGAGGTCGGCAAGTGCGGGGTGGCCATCTCCTCGCTGGACGACATGGAAACCCTCTTCGACGGGATCCCGCTCGACGAGGTGTCCGTCTCCATGACCATCAACGGGCCCGCCATCATCCTCTTCGCCTTCTACATCGTGGCGGCGGAGAAGCAAGGGATCTCCGCGGGCAAGCTGCGCGGCACCGTCCAGAACGACATCCTCAAGGAGTACCAGGCGCAGCATGCCTGGGTCTATCCGCCCGAGCCGGCGTTGCGGCTCATCATCGACATGTTCGAGTGGGCCAGCGACAACGCCCCCAAATACAACCCCATCTCCATCTCCGGCTACCACATCCGCGAGGCTGGGTCCACGGCCGCACAGGAGCTGGCCTACACCCTCCGCAACGGCTTCGAGTACGTGGAGCGGGGCGTGGAGCGGGGGCTAGATGTGAACAAGTTCGCCCCCCGCCTCTCCTTCTTCTGGGACGTCCACAACGATTTCTTCGAGGAGATCGCCAAGTTCCGCGCGGCGCGGCGCATCTGGGCGCGGACGCTCCGGGAGAAGTACGGCGCTACCAACCCGGACGCCTGGCGGCTCCGCACCCACGCGCAGACGGCGGGGGTGACGCTCACCGCGCAGCAGCCGGAGAACAACATCGTCCGCGTGGCCTACCAGGCGATGGCGGCGGTGCTGGGGGGCACGCAGAGCCTGCACACCAACTCGATGGACGAGACGCTGGCGCTGCCCACCGAGAAGGCGGTGCAGATCGCGCTGCGGACCCAGCAGGTGCTGGCGTACGAGACGGGTGTAGCGAACACCACCGACCCGCTCGCCGGCTCGTACTACCTGGAGGCGCTGACGGACCAGCTGGAAGCCGAGGCCGAGGAGATCTTCGCCGAGGTCGACAAGCTGGGTGGCGTGGTTCCCGGCATCGAGAGCGGCTACTTCCAGCGGGAGATCACCCGCTCCGCGCAGCGGCAGCAGCGCGAGGTGGAGACGGGTGAGCGGAGCATCGTGGGCGTCAACCGCTTCACCGTCGAGGGGGAGACGCTGGAAATCGAGATGCTCAAGGTGACAGAGGTCTCGGAGCGGCGGCAGCGCGAGCGGATGGCCGCCATGCGGGAGCGCCGTGATCAGGACGAGGTGGATCGAACCCTGGCCGCGCTGAAGGAGGCGGCGGCGTCCGACGAGAACGTCCTGCCTCCGATGCTCGACGCCGTGCGGGCGTACGCCACCCTGTATGAGATCCGCGCGGCCATGGAGGAGGTCTTCGGCGCCTACCGCGAGCCGGTGTTCTTCTGAGGGCCTGAGCGGAAGTCGGAAAGCGGCGCGGCGGCCGGATGTGATTCGCATCCCGGCTGCCGCGCCGCTTCGCTTTTTATGCCGCGCACGTCCCTTGCTTCGTGGGGGGAAGTTCGCGCTCACCAGCGCCCACCCCAACGGAGACCCTGTCCATGGATTCCAAGCGCATCGCCTGGCTGGCCGTCAGCGCCGGTACCGTATTCCTGGCTCGGAAAGTGGCGAACCGTCTGCTGGATTCCGGCTGGCGCATGGCCGCTCACGACGATCCGCCGGTGCATGCCGGAGGCGGCGCCCGCCTGCTTCCCGCCCTCGGCTGGGCGGTGGGCAGCGCGGCCGTGATTTCCCTCGCGGAGTTCGGCGCGCGGGAGGCAGCCGCCTCAATCTGGCACCGCTGGACTGGAGAGGACCCGCCGGAGGGTTGAGACGCCGGGTCAGACGGTGAAGGGATAGGTCTCGGGCGCGTCTCCATCCTCCCATCCTGCGGTTGTTTCGAGAGGCTCCACCGCTCTCGTTGCGTCGAAGTGGATCACTGCGTCGAACTGACGGGAGAGGTTGGCGCTGAAGTAGTGGCTGACCCGCTCGGTCTCGGGCCGGTAGATGACCCCGATGGCCCGCTCCAGCCGCTCCTTCTCGAGCCCCTTCCCGGCCTCCGTCCCGCGTAGCGGGAGGAGGAAGGCCGGCTCCCCCACCTCGTGGAGCAGCTTCTCGTAGCTTCCGTCCAGCGCGGGACGCACGCGCTTTCGCTCCACTGGTGCCCCCCAGTCGGATGCGGCCGTGACCGTGCCGCGGTGGGTGGTGAAGCCCACGAGAACAGCGTCCCCTCCGAAGCGCTCCCGCGCTAGCTGACCGACGTTCCACTCTCCCCGGCGCCCCATCTCCGTGGCGCGGGCATCGCCGTTGTGGGAGTTGTGGGCCCATACCACGACCTTCGTCTCCACCCCCTTCCCGTCGAAGTAACCGACCAGATCCTCGAGTGTGTCCGCCATGTGGCGGTCGCGCAGATTCCAGGAGGAGACGCGCCCGCGAAACATCTCCCGGTAGTACTCCTCGGCGTTCTTCACCACCCGCGCGTTCTGCTCGGCGAAGAAGAACTCGTCCTCGGGAATCCTTCCGTCGCGGGAGGCGAGGTCCACGGCACGGCGCCTCAGCTCGACGAGCTGGGAGACGGCGGCGTCTTCGCAGGAGCGGCTGGTGTCGATGTTGGCGGCATACCCGTACGCCTGCGAATCCTCACTCGCATGATCGAAGCAGGCGTAGCGGGCGCGGGCGCGGGCGGCAGCCTCCGGATCCGCCTCGTCGAGGTAGGCGAGGACCGACTCGATCGATCCGAAGAGGGAGTAGAGGTCGAGCCCGTAGAATCCGACGCGCGGATCATCCTCCGGTAGCGCGTCGTTGTATTCGCGGAGCCAGTCCACGAGGGTGAGGACGTCCACGTTCCTCCACATCCAAAGCGGGAAGCGCTTGAAATCGTCGAGCGCCTCGTTCGCGCTCCCGTCGCCTCCCGTACCGCGGACGAAGCGGTTGACCCGGTAGGCGTCCGGCCAGTCCGCCTCCACCGCCACCGTGGTGAAACCCTTCTCGGTGATCAGGCGCTTGGTGATCCTCGCCCTCTCGTGGTAGAACTCGTGAGTACCGTGGCTCGCCTCGCCGAGCAGGACCACCCGCGCGTCCCCGACCAGCTTCATCAGCGCGTCGTAGTCGTCCGCTGAACCGGTGAGCGGGACGAGCTCCTCGCGAACCGTTCGGATGGCAGCGGCGTCGGCGGTCATCACCCCTCCAGCATACGGATTCGCTCCAGCCAGCGTGCCACGTCCGTTCGGGTGACGATCCCCACGAGCTTTCCGTCCTCGACCACCAGGATCCGGTTCCTGCCGCGCTCACGGAACTGCGTGAGCACCTCGGACATCTTCTGGCGCGGCTCCACCACGCCGATCTCCTCGATTGGCATCATCACCTCCCGGACCGTCCGCTCCTTCCAACGGTTCCGGTCTACCTGGCGGATACGGTCGAGGGTGATGATGCCCAGCGGCGTGCCGTTCTCGGTGACGGGGTACCCCTGGTGCTGGCCCTGGAAGAGATGCTCCTCCACGAACCGCTCGATGCTCGGCTCTGGGGACACAGTCTCCGGGTCGCGCGTCATGGCCTGTCCCACGCTGACGTCTTCGAGGGCGGTGGTCAGGAGGTGCTGCGCGTAGCTGGCGTCCGCGGTCATGCGCACGAACCAGCCGATGAAGATCATCCAGAGACCTCCGATCAGGTTGGCGGCGAAGAGGTTCAGCACGCCGAAAACTATGAGGAGGAGGCCGAAGATCTTCCCGCCGCCTGCTGCCACGCGGGTGGCGCGGGTGAGGTCCCCGGTGCGGTGCCACACGGCTGCGCGGAAGAGCCGGCCACCGTCCAGGGGGAATCCCGGGAATAGGTTGAAGATGGCAAGGATCAGGTTGATCAGGTAGAGGTACCAGGCCACGCCGGTGACGGCCGGGGACCACCCCATCGCCACGCCGCCCACATGGATCAACCAGAAGAGCGCGGCGAGGGCAAAGCTGGTGACCGGCCCGATTCCCGCCACGTGCAGCTCGTCGCGCGGCGACTCGAACTCCGATCCGGTCTGCGCCATACCCCCGAAGATGAAGAGGGTGATGCGGTCCGCCGGAAGCCCCTTGGACCGGGCGACGAGGGAGTGGGAAAGCTCGTGTGCCAGGAGGGAGGCGAAGAAGAGGAGGGTGCCCGCCGCTCCCATCCATAGGTAGGTCGATGCGGGGAGGTCCGGATACTCCATGGGGAATACCCCCACCGTGAGTGTCCAGAGGATCAGCACGAAGATGATGAACCACGAGTAGTCGATCCGGATCTCGATGCCGAAGATGTAACCGAGACGGAAACCGCCCATGGATCGCGTGGTGTGGGACGCTCGACCTGCCCGCGGCGATCGGTGCAAGATGAAGTCCGATCGGCGCCCGGTGGGAGATGAGACGCGACGCCGGACCCGGCCGGGTCCGAGCGAGGGGGTGGCCCGCGCGAGAAACCCTCTAACCTCGCCCGATCCCTTTGCCGCTCAGCGCAGACGCTCGGGCGGCCCGTTCATCACCCTCCAGAGTGTGGGACTCACCGGATCCCGAGCCTGCCGCACCGTGAAGCGCGCGGGATTCCCCACCTCGAGCGACGGGCCGGCCGGGTCGTCCTCGCTGAGCCCGTCCCGCTCGAGGTGCAGGTAGGCGCCATCCGCGTCCAGCGTGTCCCGCGCCGCGAACATCCCCTCCAGATCGCCCACATCCACGATGCTCGCCTCCGCCGGGCGGAGCGGATCGTCGTAGTTGACCGCCAGATCGGCCCGGTAGCTGTGGCCGTCCGGCAGCACGATCGTGCCACCCCGCACCCACAGGTCGCGCGCGAGGGGCCCGTTGAACGGGAGGTCGCGATAACGCGCGGTGTCGGCGTGCTCCACCCTGCCGGTGGCGATGGCGTCGAGCGCCGCGACCAGCGCGGCGAAGTAGGTCTTCCGCAGGTGTCGCTTCTCGTCGTCGTCGCGCCACGCCCCCGCTTCCAGCAGGACCGTGCTCGTCCCCCACCGCTGCATCCCGTCCCCGAAGGCGCGGGGGTTGTAGGAATCATCGTACTGGGAGATGTGCCCACCCACGTGCGGCTCCACGGCGTCGCGCATGACCGCGGCGAGCTTCATTGCGCGCAGCCGCACCGGATTCACCGAGCGGTCGTGGTCGTACGGCGGCGCCAGCAGGGAGACGGCGGCAATGCGGTCCTCGCGCCCCACGCGGATGCGGGCGCTCTGGTCGTGCAGGTTGAAGCCCCATGCCGGCTGGAGCTCCCGCTGCAGCTCGCGCAGGATGCGACCCTCCGGCGTGGCCAGCGTGCGCGCGTCGCGGTTCACGTCGATCCCGAGCGCATTCCGTCGCTCGAAGCGCTCGGCGCCGTCCGGGTTCAGCATGGGAACGGCCACGATGGTGAGGCGCTCCGCCCACAGGACCGCCTGCGGGTCATCCGGCTCCTGCGCCAGCCAGTGGAGGAGATCGAGGAGCGCGCGGGTGCCTGTGGACTCATCGCCGTGCATCTGCGACCAGAGGAGGACGGTGGCCGGTCCGGTGCCATAGCGCACGGTGTAGATGGGGCGGTCGTGCACAGACCGGGCGACCTCCTCGCGCTCCAGGTGCGTCGCGCCGTCCACGACCGGCTCGAGCGCGCCCCAGAGGTCGGCGTGCGTGAAGATCCGCTCCTCCAGCGCCTCGTGCCGGATCCGGTCGTGGAGCTCTCCCGCCCGCGCTCCCGCCTCCCGAAAGGCCTCGCCGCCCGCGGTGGGGCCGGGTGCGGCCGCGTGCTCCGGCGGCGCGCAGGAGAGCGCCAGTAGGCAGCAGGCGGTCAGGACGGCGGGGAGCAGTGTGCTGCTGATTCTCATGGGTCGGGTGATGGTTCTCACGAGGTTCACGCCGGGTCGGTGATCTCCAGCGGGTGGCGATGTAGCGCGTGAATGCGCGCTACTGCCATTCGAGCAGGGGCGATGACCCGCCGCTCAGACCACCGGATCGCGCCGGAGGATCCCGGTGAGGCACCCGATGCCGCCGGCCGCCCTTGCGAGCTCGCCGATCTCCACGGTCCGACCTTCGACCCCGTGCTCCTCGAGAATACGCCGGGTGGCGGGGTTCCCGGCCGGCATCAGGATCCGGCGCGGCCCGAGCGTCACGAAGTTGTGCCCGAAGTGCGCGTCGATCTCGGCGTCGTCGGGAAAGGTGATTACGGTGTACCCCATCTCCCGCATCGCCTCGACCGCGGAAACGGCGAGCCGCCCGTGCCGCACGATCGCGAGATCGCGGTCCAGGAAGCGGATCTGCCCCATGAGGTGCATGGTGCCGTACGGCAGGTCGACGACGATCACCCGCACCCCCATCCCCTCCAGCACCTCCCGCAGCTGCCGGACGCCCTCGGCGTTCGTACGCAGTCCGCGGCTGAGCAGCACCGTGGCCGGAGCGAGCCATTGCGCGTCGGCGCCCTCGAAGGTGCCGGTGCCAGAGATGGAGCGGAGGATGGGGATGCCGAGCTCGGTGAGCCGCCGCGCAATCCACCGCTCCTCCCCGGCGCGAACAGTCGATGCGGGCCGGGCGAGAATGGCGCCCTCCGGCGTCATCAAGAAGAGGTCCGCGCAGAACATCTGGTTGGGCGGCGGGTCCACCGGCGGGTCCACGCGGTGGACCTCCACCCCCTCCTCCTCGTACGCGGCCGCGAGGAGGTCGTGCTGGCGCCGGGCGAGGTCCGTGTCGGAGGGCGAGAGCATCAGCGCCGCGTCATCGCCCCCAGCACGGTCCAGCTCGGGACCGGGGCGATGCAGGAGCACCGCGCGCAGCCGGCCGACCTCGCTGTCCACCGTGAAGTCTCCCCAGAGATCGCCGATCTCGTCGCGCATCGCGCGGGTGCGGGGGGACCAGCCGGGGCCGCCGAAGGCGGCGGGGAGGTCAGCGGCGCTCATCGGCGTCCGGTGAGGAGGTTCCAGATCCGCCATCGCACGCGATTCGGCGGCCGATGAAGGGGCGCGTTCTCACGGCTTCGCCGACCTCATCGCTGTGATACGACATCTCGCCCTCCGACCCGAACGGTGTTTCCTCGGCTGTCCACACTGTACCCCATAGCGGCATGATCAGCGAAACGCGATTCCAGCCGGGTTCGGTGCGCTCCCAGTACCAGGAGCGGGGCCGCGACGGCGCCTTCTCCCTCCAGTGCCTATTCCGAGATAGGCGCGCAATCCTGTTGT
Organism: Gemmatimonadota bacterium; assembly: GCA_007118565.1. GTDB lineage: Bacteria > Gemmatimonadota > Gemmatimonadetes > Longimicrobiales > Longimicrobiaceae > SKRI01. The sequence goes on from SKRI01000210.1 coordinate 22,634, forward strand.
CGCGCCCGGAGAATCCCGCAGTGGTTCGTCCGTCAGGATCAGCCCCGCGTCCGCCCGGGGGGAGCCGCTGATTCTGGCGAAACTAATCCAGCGTGCGGCTCCTCGGTCCAGCCTGCTGTCCGCCGAAATCGCCTTACGCAAGCTGGCGCCCACCGACCTCCCGATAGAGTCCGTCCGGCGCCAGATCGATCCCTCCCGGCCAGGCGACGGTTCCGCTGTCCTCATCGATGAAGACGCTGCCAAACACGGCGGGGTCGCAACAGGTCGCAAAAACTCCCCGGCCGACGAGGTCCGCCAGGTCGACCTCGCCTTCCGAGCCGTCCTCGAAGCGCACCCAAAGGCGGTAGTCGTCCCTGGCCTCGGCACTCACGATGCGATGTAGCATATCGACCTCCTACTGCAGCGGTGCGATCGGATCGAGCGGCTCATGCTGCCGCGCCTGATTCCATACCCGCATCAGCTCTTCCTGGTGCATCGACGCCCATTCGGTGACCAGCCCGAGTGCACGCGGGGAAAGCCTCCCGCGCAAGATCGCGAGGCTTCGATCGCGACCAGAGCTTCGCCACCGCCGTAGATCGCATGGAAGTGGGGGAGGCGCATGGTCGCGATAGTATATGTAGATCGCGATGCCAAAGAATTCGGAGATCTTGGGCATCGTTAATCAGCGTTCCCGAGTCACTTCGATGTCGATCGTTCCAATCCTCATCGCCCGATCGACGCTCCCCCGTCCGGCAACTCCGCCTTGGCCGCGTCCACGATCCGCTCCACGTCGGCGAGCAGCCGCTGGGCGTCGTAGATGATCCCGTCCTTGATCGTGTAGCGCACACCGCCGGTGCGGGTGGGGGTATTGGTCTCGTCGTCCAGACGGAAGTGGCCGGTGCCGTAGAGCACCTTGAGGTTCTGGACGGGGCTCTCGTCCACAAGCACGAGGTCCGCCAGGTAGCCGGGGCGGATGATCCCGAACTCCATCTCCCGTCCCGTCTCCTGGGCCAGCTGACGCGCGCCGCAGTAGCTGGCCGCGCGAATCACCTCCAGCGGGTGGAAGCCGGCCTCCTGCAGCAGCTCCATCTCCTGGATGAAGCCGAAGCCGTAGATCTTGTAGATGAAGCCGCTGTCCGAGCCGGCGCAGACCATGCCGCCGCGGTTCTTGTACTCGTTCACGAACTCCATCCAGCGCTGGTAGTTGCGGCGCCAGGCCACCTCGTCGGCAGTGGTCCAATCGAACCAGTAGGAGCCGTGCGCGCGCCGGTCGGGCTGGAAGAAGTTCCAGAGCGATGGAAGCGTGTACGTGTCGTGCCACTCGGCGCGCCGCTGCGCCATCAGGTCGCGGCTCGCCTCGTAGATGTTGAGGGTGGGGTTCAGGATGAAGCCGAGCTCGAGGAGCTCGTCCATCACCGCGTTCCAGTGCTCGCTCCCCGGTTCCGCCGCCTGCTCCCAGAGGCGACCCGCCTCGGCGAAGCGGTGCTGCTCGTCCTGGTAGTTGTAGTCGAGCCGGAAGTCCTGCACCTGGCGGTCGGTGAAGAGCGCCTCGGGGAGGCCGTACCAGTGCTGCATGGAATGGAGCCCGACGCGGGCGGCGTCGAGCACGTCCATGCGGGCGATGCCCATCTGCGTGAGGTGCGCGGTGGTCCCCATCCCCCGGTTTCGCGCCTCGTCGATCATCGCTTCCAGGATGTCCGGGTCGTAGTAGAGCCCGAGCCCCAGCTTGAAGCCGTCCATCCCCTGCGCCTCGGCCCAGCGCACGTACTCGCGGCCGAGCTCGGGGGTCGTGACCGGCCCGCGGTCCCATGAGTTGCCGGGGCCGACGTAGGCGAAGATGCGGGGCGCCACGATCTCATTGCGGGCGCTCCGCTCCCGGTGCTCCCGCGTCCAAGCCACACCGTTGCCCGACCCGGGGTCGCGGATCGTGGTGATGCCGTGCGCCATCCAGAGCTTGAAGACGTATTCCGCCGGCGTGCCCTGGCTGGTGCCCCCGATGTGTCCGTGCATGTCCACGAAGCCGGGGAGGACGTACATGCCCTCGGCATCGATCTCCCGTGTACCAGCGGCGGGGCGTCGCCGGTCGTCGATCGGCACCCCCGGCCATCCGACCGCGCTCACCTGGGTGATGCGGTTCCCTTCGATGACGATGTCCACAGGCCCGGCCGGCGGTGCGCCGGTTCCGTCGATCATGGTGGCACCGCGGATGATCAGCCGCTCGTAAGGGCCGCCGCCCTCGCCTGGGGCGCGTTCCGGCGCCGCCTCGATCTGCGCGAAGAGACCGGGGGCGATGAGCAGCGACACGATGATCGCGAGGAGAGTGGCGGAGTGCTTCGGCCTCATGGTACGGAATCGGCTGGGTACGGGACGTCCGGGTCAGGGGGAAAGGATAGGAGCCGGTGAGCGGCGGCGAAAGGCGCGAACCCATGGGGAGATGACGCACGACGACTGGTGGCAGACGTACTTCGACGAGCGCTTCTCCCGGATCTACCGCGCGCGGCTCCCGGAGGCGGAGGCGCGCCGGGAGGTGGGGGGGATGATGGAGCTTCTCGGTCTTCCCGTCGGCAGCCGCGTCCTGGACCTCGCGTGCGGCTGGGGGCGTCACGCCGTCCCGCTCGCTCAGGCTGGCTACGAGGTCACCGGTCTGGATCTCTCCCGGCACCTCCTCGCCGAGGCGCAGGAGTACGCCGGGCGCGCGGGGGTTGAGGTGCGCTGGGTGCGGGGGGACATGCGGGAGATCGGCTGGGAGGGTGAGTTCGACGCGGTGCTCTCCCTCTTCTCCTCGCTCGGGTACTGGCTGAGCGACGAGGAGGACCTGCGCGTGCTCCGCGGCGCCCGGCGCGCGCTCCGGCCCGGGGGGTGCATCCTCCTGGAGACGATGCACCGCGACTCCCTCGTCCGGAGCTTCGCTCCGCGGGACTGGTGGGAAGACGAGGAAGGCGCCGTCGTGCGGGTCGAGCGGGAGTTCGACCCCGTGGCAGGGGTGAGCCGCGAGCTGCTTCGGTGGGAGATGGGGGGCAGCCGCGGAGAGAAGTACCATCAGCTGCGCGTGCGCTCGGCCACGGAGTGGGGCCGCCTGCTCCGCGAGGGGGGCTTCGAGCCGGAAGAGTGGTACGGTGGATGGCGCGGCCGGCCCTTCACCCCGTCCTCCCCGCGCCTGCTGGTCCGCGCGGGCGCCGCGGAGGAGATTGCCGGGGGCTGAGCTTTCTTGCCGCTCCTCGGCGGCGGCCCTACCTTTTCCGGGTTCCCGGTGAGCCCGGGGCTCGAGTCATCCTGCACCGTTGCTCCGACTGAACCGCATGCCTGAAAGAAAGATCCGTGTCCTGGTAGGGAAGCCGGGTCTCGACGGTCACGACCGGGGTGCCAAGGTCATCGCTGCCGCTCTCCGCGACGCCGGCATGGAGGTCATCTACACCGGCCTGCACCAGACGCCCGAGATGATCGTGAGCGCGGCCATTCAGGAGGACGTGGACGTGGTGGCCATGTCGATCCTCTCCGGGGCGCACATGACCCTCTTCCCCAAGGTCCTCGAGCTGCTCCGGGAGGAGGGGGCCGACCACATCCTCCTCACCGGTGGCGGGATCATCCCCGAGGAGGACATGAAGGAGCTGGAGGGGCAGGGAGTCGGCCGGCTCTTCGGACCGGGCACGACCACGGGAGATGCGGTAGGCTACATCCGGGACTGGTTCAGCGAGCACGGCAGGGACAGGGAGGCGGTCTCCACATGACGCCCGGCCCCGCGGCCGCCCCGACCGAGAAGGGTGAGGGACGGGTTGCGCGGCTCGTTCGCGAGCTGAAGGAGCTGGAGCAGGGGCTCCGCCAGGGAGGCGGGAAGAAGCGCATCGCCCGGCAGCACGAGCAGGGGAAGCTCACCGCGCGGGAGCGGATCGGGCTCCTCCTCGATCCCCGCACCCGCTTCCAGGAGGTCGGGCTCCTGGTGGCGCACGACGAATACGACGGGAAGGCTCCGGCGGCCGGGGTGGTGACCGGGTTCGGCACGGTGGCGGGGCGCGAGGTGGTGGTCATCGCCAACGACGCCACCGTCAAGGCGGGCTCCTGGTGGCCCGAAACCATCAAGAAGATGCTCCGGGCGCAGGAGATCGCCATGCGCTGCCGCGTCCCGATCGTCTACCTGGTCGATTCCGCCGGCGTCAACCTCCCCTACCAGGGCGGCGTCTTTCCCGGTCAGTACGGGGCCGCCCGGATCTTCTACTATAACAGCATCATGCGGCGCTACCTCAAGGTGCCGCAGATCGCCGCGGTCATGGGGCAGTGCATCGCCGGCGGCGCGTATCTCCCCGCCCTTTCGGACGTGATCCTCATGGTAGAGGGTACCTCGTTCATGGGGCTCGGCGGACCCAACCTGGTGAAGGGCGCCACCGGACAGAGCGTGGATGCCGAGACGCTGGGCGGGGCGTGGACCCACAACGCCATCTCCGGGGTGGCGCACTACCGGGTCAAGGACGACCGCGCCTGCATCTCCCGCATCCGCGACCTGGTGAGCGAGCTTCCGCACCCCGCGAAGCGCGAGCACGACGAGCCGCGCCCGCCCGCCCGGCCGGAGCGCGATCTCTATGAGATCCTCCCGGACGACCATCGGCAGCCGTACGAGGTGCGTGAGCTCTTCCGCTGCATCTTCGACGACGGGGACTTCGACGAGTTCCAGGCGGACCACGCCCCGGAGATGATTTGCGGCACGGCCCGCATCGAGGGCATTCCCGTAGGGGTCATCGCCAACGCCCGCGGTATGCTCAAGGATCCGCACGGCGGACGTCCCAAGTTCGGCGGGATCGTCTACGCGGACAGCGCGGACAAGGTGGCGTACTTCATCGACACCCTGTCGCGACAAGGCACGCCGATCCTCTTCCTGCAGGACGTGTCGGGTTTCATGGTCGGTCCGGACGCGGAGCACTCCGGCATCATCCGGGCGGGCGCCCGCTTCGTGGAGGCCATGGCCTGCGCCACCGTGCCCAAGGTCGTCCTCACCATCAACCACGCCTCGGGAGCGGGCTACTATGCCATGGCGGGGCAGGGATTCGATCCTGACTGGATCTTCACCTGGCCCACGGGCCGGATGGGGGTGATGGAGGGCGAGAGCGCGGTCATGGCCCTCTTCAGCGGCCAGCTCGAGAAGCTGAAGAAGGAGGGGAAGGAGCCGGACGAGGAGATGAAGCGGAAGATGGATGCGGTGCGCGCCGACTACGAGCACCAGCTCGACGCGCGCTACGCCGCGGCCCGCGGCTTCGTGGATGCGGTGATACTTCCCGAGGAGACGCGTGCGACGCTGGCCATGGCGCTCCGCACTTCGCTCAACAATCCCGGTCCGCACCTCGGTCCGTTCACGATTCCCTCGCACGTCTGATCCATCGATGAAGGTCGACCGCGCCGTGACCATCGAGCGCAGCCCGGAAGCGGTCTACCGCTTCGCCACCGATCCGCACAGCTGGCCGGAATGGTCCTCCACCTTCGAGAAGGTCGATGTCCCCTTTGACGGGGCGACCGTCAGAGGTTCGGCATTCCACTCCCACGCCCGGGTCGCCGGGCAGCGGGTCGAGTTCTCCTTCGAGGTGAACGAGGCGGAGGAGCCGACCCGCTTCCGCTTCCGCTCGATCTCCGGGCCGGTGAAGACACGCTTCTCCTGGAGCTTCGCAAAGAGCGGCAGCGGGACACGGATGACCTTCGTGATGGAGGGCGACCTTCCCGGTCCGATGAAGCTCGCCGCGCCCGCGGCATCCGCCGCCTTCGATGGGCAGGTGCGCGAGGATCTGGAGCGGCTGAAGGCGCTGCTCGAAGCGCGCAAGGATACATCTCCCGCCTGAGAGAGCCCCTCTGCCGGAGGCCTCACCGCGGCCGGGCGCTTTCGCGAGAGGGATCGTGACCCGCAGGGCGGCGCAGGGCCTTCAGGCCCGAGGAGACGCCGTGCACACCGGCACGGTCGTTTCGTGCCGGATGTGCATTGAGCGCGGTGCCGCCCCCGGCGGCACTCGCCCGAACCATTCAACCAGAGTCCCGTGAAGAAGACCATCCGCATCGCCTCAGCCCAGGGTTTCTGGGGAGATCAGCTCGACGCGCCCCGCCAGCAGGTGGAGGGTGGGCCGATCGACTACCTGATGCTCGACTACCTGGCCGAGGTCACCATGTCGATCATGCAGAAGCAGCGGAGCCGCAATCCGGAGGCGGGGTACGCGCGGGACTTCGTTCCCATGATCGGGGAGATCCTCCCGCAGGTGGTCGAGCGGAACATCCGGGTGATCGCCAACGCCGGGGGGGTGAACCCGATTGGCTGCCGGGACGCGGTGTTGGAGGTTGCGCGGGAGGCGGGGCTCGGGGGGAAGGCGCGGGTCGGCGTCATCACCGGCGACGACATCCTGGAGCGTCTCCCCGACCTCCTCGAGCGGGGGGTGGAGCTGCGCAACATGGAGACGGGAGAGCCGCTCTCCACGGTCCTCGACCGGGTACAGAGCGCCAACGCCTACATCGGCGCACGCCCCATCGCCGAGGCGTTGCGGCAGGACCCGCACGTGGTCATCACCGGCCGCTCCACCGACACGGCGCTCACCTACGCCGCGATGATCCACGAGTTCGGGTGGGCATGGGACGACTGGGACCGGATCGCGGCCGGGGTGATCGCCGGGCACATCAACGAGTGTGGAGCGCAGGCCTCGGGCGGCAACTGCATGGTCGACTGGCGGGACATCCCGGCGCTCGAGAGGATCGGTTACCCGATCATCGAGGCCGCGGCCGACGGCTCCTTCGTGGTGACCAAGCACGAGGGGACCGGCGGACGCATCTCCCCGGCGGTGGTGAAGGAGCAGCTGCTCTACGAGATGGGGGATCCGCACGAGTACATTACCCCCGACTGCGTCACCGACTTCACGACGATCCGCCTCGAGGAGGACGGGCCGGATCGGGTGCGGGTGCACGGCGTCACCGGCCGCGAGGCCACGGACATGCTCAAGGTCAGCATCGCCTACGCGGACGGCTGGAAGGCCACCGGCACGCTGGTCTACGCCTGGCCCGACGCCGTGGAGAAGGCGCGTGCCGCCGACCGAGTCCTGCGGGAGCGTATGGACCGCCTGGGTCTCGAGTTCGACGAGGTGCTCACCGAGTTCGTCGGCTGGAACGCCACGCACGGGCCGCTGGCCGGGGATCCTCCCGCCGACATCCCGGAGGTGACGGTGCGCTGGGGGGTGCGGGGGCAGGACCGCGCTGCGGTGGATCGCTTCACCAAGGAGCTGGCGCCGCTGGTGCTCGCCGGCCCCCCTTCCGTGACCGGCTTCGCCGGCGGTCGTCCGCGCGTCCAGGAGATCATGGCATACTGGCCGGCGCTCATCCCGAAATCGGAGATCGATCCACACCTGGAGGTGGATGTCCGGACCGCCTGAGCGGGCGCGGGTCGCCTCCGGCTCGCCGTACGAGGCGCGGATCGGCTTCTGCCGCGCGATCCGCAGCGGGAACCGCGTGCTCGTCAGCGGCACCGCTCCGATCCGGCCGGACGGCAGCTGCCCCGACGATGCCGAGCAGCAGGCACGCTGCTGCTTTGAGATCATCCTGGCCGCGCTCGAGGATCTCGGCGCGGGCGCGGAGCATGTGGTCCGCACCCGCACGTACCTCTGCGACGCCGCGGACTGGGAAGCAGTCGGCCGCGCCCACGGCCGGATCTTCCGGGATCATCGCCCGGCCA
>SKRI01000225.1 GCA_007118565.1 Gemmatimonadota bacterium
AAGCGCTGCGCGGTGCGGGTGGAGCGTGCGCCGGCGGGAGCCATGTCGTGAGCGTGCTCGGCACCATCCTGGCCCAGGTGCCCGACCCCCACGGACCCGGGGTCGGGGACTCGCTGGGGGGCATCGCCTGGATCGCCATCATCGTGGCCGTGGTGGGGCTCCTTCTGGTGGAGTTCCTCTGGAAGCCCCGCCTGGCGCGCGGCACCTACCGGTGGGTGCTCCTCATGGGGCTCCTCGTCCTACCGCTCTTCGCCCTGATCGGCACCGCGGGGAGCATGTTCGAGGAGATGAAGGCGGTCGAGTCGTGCAACTCCTGCCATGTGATGGAGGAGTTCGTGGACGACATGCATGATCCGGGGAGCGCCACTCTCGCCTCCCGTCATTTCCAGACCGGCGCCATCCCGACATTGCAGTGCTACTCCTGCCACACCGGGTACGGGATCTTCGGAACCATGGAGGGGAAGCGGGACGGGTTCCGCCACTGGCTGCTGTACGTGACCCGAACCTGGGAGGAGCCGATCACCTTCAAGGGGTCGTATCCGAACTCCAACTGCCTGGACTGCCACGCCACCTCCCCCGCCTTCCGCGAGGTGGAGAGCCATCAGGCGCTCCAGGAGTCGCTCGAGGCGGACGAGATGGGGTGCTTCACCTGCCATGGCCTGCCGCACCCGCCGCGTCCCGACCGGGTGCGTGAGGACGCCGCCACGGCCGCGGCCTTCAACGCGCTGCGCGACCGATGATCCGGCTGATCTCGAACGACGCCCTGATCCGAACGGCCGTCATCCTCGCCGTGGTCGGCCTCCTGTTCTTCGTTCCGATCCTGCTCACCATCAACGCCCTGGCCGTGGGGCTCTTCATGGTGGGGTCGCTCCTGGTGCCGCTGGCCATCGGCATCTACCTGGTGGCCGTCATCCGGGAGCTGCGCGCCAGGCGGGTGCTGTAGGGTCTTTCCCGACTTTACGCGGGGCGTTTCAGCTCCTTAGCTTTTCTTCGAGCGTTTTCCCTTCTGCTCCGCAGGCATCGGTCCCCCCGAGCGCGCCATGTCGGACGAACGTTCCTCCCCATACCTGAAGACGTTCGTCCTGATCGCGGTTTTCGCGGCCGTGGGCACGCCCATGGTGGCGTACCTCTGGGAAACGCTGAACCAGCTGATGGCGCTGCACGTCGATCCCGTCCGCCTCGCCCTCTCCGTCCCCGTCCTCATCGTCTTCATCGGGTTGCTGATCCTTCTTGCCCGTGCCGTCCGGCGGTATGCGCCGACGGCGGACTCCCCAGGCCCCGTCCGGAGGTCACCGTGAGCACCGAGCCCAGCCGATCCGAGCTCCTGCGCCTCCGCGAGGAGGCATACCTCGACCCCTACCGTCCTCTTCCCCCGGCGCCCGTGCCGGCCACCGGATCGGATGATCCCGATACCATCGACATGGGCCAGGAGGAGGAGCCGAACATCATCGGTACGATCTTCCTCTCCACGATCTTCCTGATGATCATCGCCGCCATCTGGATCGTGATGTACATCCTCCTCCTGGAGAGGTGACGGCATGAAGATCCACACCTACGAAAAGGCCTTCCTCGCCGTGGGGGGGGTGCTCCTGGTGCTGTGCGCCATCGCCCTCGTATATGCGACCCTCGGCCACGGAGCCCATCTCCCCACCGACGTGGGTCGGATCGTCCCGCAGGACGTCTACACGACGCCGCCGTTCGACGAGCCCGGAGTCCGACAGACGGGTGAGAACAGCTATCAGGTGGTGGTGATCGGCCAGGCCTGGTCCTTCGTCCCGTCCGAGATCCGGGTGCCGGCCGGCGCGGAGATCACCTTCATCTCCACCTCGATCGACGTGCTGCACGGCATCCACGTGGAGGGCACCCGGTTGAACATGATGCTGATTCCCGGGCAGGTTTCGCGGATGCATCACACCTTCCGCGAGCCGGGGGAGCACCTGATGATCTGCCACGAGTTCTGTGGCATCGGCCACCACGTCATGTACGGGAGGGTGATCGTCGAATGAGCACGTCTGCGACCATGCGCGCGAGCACCAGCATCGTCGTCGATCCGGGCGGCTTCGAGCTTCCGGCAAGTCAGCGGCGGGTCCTCCGGTGGACGCTCTACATCGGCTATGCAGCGCTGGTGGCGGGTGTCTTCCACGGGCTGGCCCAGGCGCTCGCGTACGCGAACATCGACATCCTCCAGTACTTCCCGGGACTGCGCGGCTACTACCAGGGTCTCACCGTCCACGGGGTGGCCAACGCGCTCATCTTCACCTTCTCCTTCTCCAACGCCTTCCTCCCGCTGATGGTGGCGCGGTCGGTGAGCCGGCCGCTGCTCCCGTCGCTGCTCTGGGGCTCGTTCGGCGTGCTCCTGGTGGGGAACCTGATGGTGATCTACGCGGTGGTCACCAACCAGGCGAGCGTGCTCTACACCTCGTACGCGCCGCTTCAGGCCCACTGGACCTACTACCTGGGACTGAGCCTGGTGGTGGTGAGCACCTGGCTCGCGCTCATCAACATGTGGCTCGTCCTGCGTGGATTCCGGCGGGACAACCCGGCGGCGAGGACGCCCCTGCTGGCCTACATCTCCCTGCTCAGCTACCTGATGTGGTTCCTGGCGTCGATCCCCATCGCGGTGTCCTTCCTGGGGATCCTCCTTCCCTGGTCCCTCGGGATCATCGACCAGGTCGATGCGCTGCTCACCCGCACCCTCTTCTGGTTCACCGGGCACGCCATCGTCTACGCCTGGCTGCTCCCGGCCTACGTGTCCTGGTACGCGCTCGTGCCGCGGCAGGCGGGCGGCAAGCTGATCAGCGACTCCTTCACCCGCGGAGTCTTCATCCTCTTCCTGCTCCTCTCGATCCCCACCGGCTTCCACCACCAGTACACGGATCCGGGGA
>SKRI01000180.1 GCA_007118565.1 Gemmatimonadota bacterium
ATGATCCGGACGATGTCGGACAGGTGCCGGTGCGCGTGATCCTCCGGAAACTCCAGCAGGAGACGCATGCAGGAGATCCCGAGCCGATCCGTACGCTCCGCTCCCACGCGGATGTCACCGATGCCCAGCCCGGCCACAAAGGACTGCAGCCAGGCGAGCGGCAAACCGAGGTCGAGGAGGGCGGCGATGGTCATGTCCCCTGCCGCCCCCGCGAACGGGTCGAAGATCAGGCCGCGTCGGCTCATCGAACCCTCCTCGCGCATTTCCGGGTCTGTCCGCACCGCCGGGAGCATGTCTTCCGCATCAGTGCCGGAAGCAGCGGCGGCCGGTGAAGATCATCGCGATGCCGTGCTCGTCGGCGGCCGCGATCACCTCATCGTCCCGAACGGATCCACCGGGCTGGATCACCGCCCGCACCCCCTCGGCGGCCGCCGCCTCCACCCCGTCCCGGAAGGGGAAGAAGGCGTCTGAAGCGAGAACGGACCCGGCCGGATCGTGCTCCTGCTCGCGGGCCTTCCGCACGGCGAGGCGGGAGGCATCGACGCGGCTCATCTGCCCGGCCCCGATCCCGATCGCCATGCCTCCGCGCGCCAGCAGGATCGCATTCGACTTCACCGCCGCCACGGCCCGCCAGGCGAAGGACATCTCCCGACGCTCCTCATCGCTCGGCGGGCGCCGGGTCACGGTGCGCCACCCGGCCTCGTCGATCGTTCCCTTCGGTGGCCGCTGGACCAGCATACCCCCCTGGATGAGCCGAACGTTCCACTCCGGGCCACGTGGAGGCTCGATCCAGCTGAGAAGACGCAGGTTCTTCTTCTCCTTCAGCAGGGCGAGCGCCCGCTCGTGGAAGGCAGGCGCCGCGATCACCTCCACGAAGGCGGGGCGCAGAAGCGTGGCCACCTCCAGGGACACCGGGTGGTTGAGGACGATCACCGATCCGAAGGCGCTCATCGGATCGGTTGCCTGGGCCTTCCGCACGGCCTCGGCGGCATCGCTTCCGACCGCGATCCCGCAGGGGGTATCGTGCTTGATCACCGCGCAGGCGGCGGTCCGGGAGGCGTCCCAGGCCGCAACCGCGGCGCGCCCCGCCTCCAGGTCCACCAGGTTGTTGAAGGAGAGCGGCTTCCCGTGGTGCTGCCGGATTCCGGGGACCGCCTCCTCCGACGCGGAGCGTTCGAAGGTGTACACCGCCGCCGGCTGATCCGGATTCTCGCCGTAGCGGAGGCTCACCGCCCGCGTTCCCGAGAAGGAAAGCCGCTCCGGCATCTCCTCAGTCCGCTCTCCCTCCCCTACGGGAGCATCGCGTCCCGACAGGTAGCCGGCGATCGCGGTGTCATACGATGCGGTGTGGGCGAAGGCGGCAGCAGCCAGCTCCGCGCGCAGCCGGCCGGCTTCCGGATCGTCATCGCCTTCGAGCGCGGCGACCACCCGCTCGTAATCCGCGGGATCGCACACCGGCCAGACCCGCGCGTGGTTCTTGGCCGCGGCGCGGAGGAGCGTGGGGCCGCCGATGTCGATGTTCTCCAGCGCCTCCGCCCGCTCCGCGCCGGCCGCGACCGTCTCCCGGAAAGGATAGAGATTGACCGCGACGAGATCGATCGGCTCGTAGCCAGCCCCGACCATCTCCCGATCGTCGTCGGCATTTCCCTGCCGTGCCAGGATCCCGGCGTGGACGGCCGGGTGCAGCGTCTTCACGCGCCCGTCCATCATCTCCCCGTGCCCAGTGATCTCCGCCACATCAACCGCCGGCAGTTCGGCCTCGCGGAGCACGCGAGCGGTGCCGCCGGTCGAGAGAAGCGTCCAGCCCAGATCGTGGAGGGCACGCGCGAAGGGGAGCAGACCGCGCTTGTCGGATACGCTGAGAAGGGCTCGGGGCATGGCTTCAGCGGCGGGTGGCGCCGGTCGATGCGGAAGAGGCGCCGGCTCCGATCTCGGAGAGCTCCGGCGGGGCGTCAGACGGGGTGAAATGGGGCTTCGGATCGGCGGACCCCTCCCCGGTGGTCAGCCGCTCGACCACGGCGGGGAGCAGGCGGTGCTCCACTTGGAGCACGCGCGCGGCGAGCGCCTCGGGAGTGTCGTCGTCGCGAACGGCGACGGGCCACTGCGCCACGATGGCTCCGCTGTCGTACTCCCGGTCCACCCGGTGAACCGTGGCGCCGCTGATCCGCACACCCGAGTCGAGGACAGCCTCATGGACGCGGCGGCCGTACATGCCCCGTCCGCCAAAAGAGGGCAGCAGCGCCGGATGGATGTTCAGTACCCGGCCGGGAAAGTCCTCGAGCACCGCGGGGGGGACCAGACGCAGATATCCCGCTAGCACGATCCAATCGACGTGGGCGGTACGCAGGGCCTTGAGGATTCCCTCGCTGTCGGCATGTGCGATCACCTCGACCGGAACCCCCGCCCGCTCCGCGCGCTCGACCGCGCCGATGGAGGCCGCGCTGGCCAGCAGGAGCACGATGCGGATCCTGGAATCCGGCGATGCGTGGAAGGCGTCGAGGAGCGCCTGGAAGTTCGTGCCGCCGCCGGAGGCGAAGACAGCCAGGCGGACCGGAGGGGCCGAGGGTTGGGAGATAGGTGTCACGCCGCGAACGGGATCAGGCCAGCGAGCCGCCGAACGAGGAGACGAGGAACGGGTTGGTCACCCGCTCGTGTCCGACCGTCGTGCTCGGACCGTGACCCGTGTGCAGAACAGTCTCGTCCGGGAGGGAGAGGATCTTCTCGCGGATCGAGCGGAGAAGGACCGTCGCGTTACCGCCGGGAAGATCGGTCCGCCCGATCGATCCGGCGAAGACGGTGTCCGCCGTGATGGCCTCTCCATCTCCCACCAGGATGATGTGGCCGGGGGCGTGCCCCGGGGTATGACGGACCTCGAGAACGCACCGGCCGAAGGTCACCGGGACGCCCTCCCGCAGATCACCCTCGATCGGGGGCATCTCCCCGACCGACATCCCGAACCACTCCGCCTGCGTCGGAACCTGCTCGTAGAGGGGCTTGTCGTCCGGGTGGAGGAGAATCGGTACGTCCCAGACCTCCTTGGCCTGCGGAAGGCCCTCCACATGATCGAGATGCGCATGGGTGAGGACGATGGCGTCCACCGTGGCCCCCGCTCGATCCACCTCCGCGATCAGGGCGGGGATCGCGGCGCCGGGATCGACCACGACGGCATGCCCGGTTTCGCGGCAGCGCAGGAGGTAGCTGTTCTGCTGGAAGGCCCCTCCCGTGAAGGAGGAGACGATCATGTCTCCGGTCGGCCCGTTCATCGTATCTTTCCTGTCGTGGTCATGCGCAGCGGCACCCCCGGGGGGAGGGAGGATCGGCCGCCGTATGAAGCTCGGGCCTGCCGGGGAGTGCCCCGCAGGCCCGTTGAATTGGTTCCATCGAGCCGCATGGGCCCAGAGCCGCCGCGCTCCGCGAGGATGCGGAGGCGAAGCCCGTCCCCGAGCGAGTCAGGTGATGGTCGGCGCGGCTCCTAGACCGTGAACGAGCTCCCGCAACCGCAACCCCCCGAGGAGTTCGGGTTGTTGAAAGTGAAGCCGGAGCCCTGGAAGGTCGTGACGTAATCGATCTCGGTCCCGTTCAGGTACTGCAGGGAGAACGGATCGACGAACAGGCGGATGCCCTCGCTCTCGAGGACCATGTCGTCCTCCCCGGCGTCGTCCTCGATGTTCAGACCGTACTGGAATCCGGAGCAGCCGCCCGGAAGGACGCCCACGCGAAGCCCGGCGGTCTCGCCGGAGCCCTGCTCCTCCATGTATTTCTTCACCTCGGCCGAGGCCGTCGGCGACAGGTGGACCGGAGACTGCGATGTCTTCGTCTGTGTCTGCTGCATGTATTCCTCCTACGGGTCGGGGCGTCTTTCGGCACCCATGTATTTACCCGGAAACGCTTTCCGGGATCCCGCCCTCCCGACGGAAAAGCCGCTTCAAAGCTGGTGCAAAAACATATCCGGTGGCTGCGATGTCGTCAAACGCCGCTCGCCCGCCTGGGAGCACTACTACTGCGCCATGATGTTGACGCCCGCGTCCACGTACATGATCTCCCCGGTGATTCCGCTCGAGAGATCCGAGGCCAGGAATAGTCCGGTGGACCCCACCTCCTCCATCTCGATCGGTCTACCCAGCGGGGAACGGTCCGTTGCGTATTTCAACAGGTCGCGGAACTGCGGGATTCCCCGCGCGGCAAGCGTGTTCAGGGCACCGGCGGAGATGGCGTTCACCCGGATGTTCTTTTCTCCCAGGTTGGCGGCCAGGTACTTCACCGATGCCTCGAGCGAGGCCTTCGCCACACCCATCAGGTTGTACCCCACGACGACCTTCTCGGCGGCATAGTAGGACATCGCGATGATGCTCCCCCCTTCCGTCATGAGAGGGGCCGCCGCGCGCGAGAGCGCCACCAGCGAGTACGCGCTCACGTCGTGCGCGGTGAGGTAGGCTTCCCGCGTCGTCTCGACGAACGGGTTGGTGAAGCTCTCCTTGGGCGCGTACGCCACCGAGTGCAGAAGGAAATCGAGCCGCCCCCAGCGCTCACCGAGATCACGGAAGACCTGCTCGATCTGTTCGTCGTTCTGCACATCGAGCTCGTAGAGCGGAACGTTGTCACCCAGGCCGGCGACCGTCTTCTCGACCCGGCCCTTCAGGGCATCTCCCTGGTAGGTGAAAGCCAGCTCCATGCCCGCGTCGGCGAGCTTCTGGGCGATGGCCCAGGCGATGGAGTTCTTGTTCGCGACGCCCACGATGAGGCCGCGCTTGTTCGCGAGGAGACCCGAGAGGGGTGTGCTGTCTGCCATGGCAAGGATCAGGGAGATGGGGAATCGGGCGGCTCCGTCACAGGCGGATCCGGATCTTCCGGTTCGTCGGGCTCGGCCACCGGAACCTCGAGCACGAGGACGTCTTCGCCCTCCAGCCCATGCAGGTTGCGTACGCCGCGGACCACGACCCGGTACTCGGCGCCCTGGACGAGAGGGTCCGCAAGGTAGACGTGCAGGTCGCGGGAGGGAAGCGGCTCGACCTCCACCGCCTCGGGGTCCACCTCGATCGGCGCCGGCTCGGGTGGCGTCTCAGGCTCCTCCTCGTCGGCCACGACCTCCGGTCGATCGGCAGTGGCCACCACGACCCGGGTTACCGGAACGCCCGCCCCGGCCGCGTCCCGCACCGTGACCTGCTCCGGATCGATGTCCTGGAGCGGATCGAGATAATCATCGAAGGTGATGACGGTGCGCTCCCCGTCCCACGCGACCTCCTCGGCCACCGGCGGCGTGTCGTCCGGCGCGAGGAGTCGGAAAGAGAGCTCCACCGGCGCCTCCTCGCGGACCACCCGCCTCGCGGTATCCCGCGGCTCGAAGGGGTCGAGGGTCTGGTTGGCGTTCAGGTCCTCGTATCCCCGGATGAGGAAGTCGCCCTCCGGGATTCGGTCCAGCCGGAAGGAGCCGTCTGCCCGGGTGTACGTCTCGTACACGAGCGAATCCGCCATCCGGATGGCCTCCACCCGTGCCTCCTCGACCCCCTCTCCCGTCACCCGGTCGGTCACCCGCCCCTCCACCCGCGTCTCCGGGATCTCGGGGCCGGTGGAGAAGACGATGCGGAGCGTATCCTCGAAGCGCCCTCCCCAGCGGTCCTGGAGCGGCGGTCCGACCGTCACCTTGTAGATGACGTCGGGGACCCATCCCTCCTGCAGTCGAATCCGCAGCCGGTTCAGGTGGCGGGAGACGAGGACCCCGCTCGTCCGCGGCGTCACTCGCACCGCCTCCGCGAGGTTCTGCTCGGAGATGCGGTGCTGGAACTCGACCACCACGTCGTCCCGGAAGCCGGGAAGGACGGCGAGCGAGTCGGGCCGGACGTCCAGCACCCGCGGCGCCGGGAACTCCTCCGGTCCTCCGCGTGGCGCCTCTACCTGCGCGCAGCCCGTGGCGAGCGCGAGGAGGAGGATCGAGAGTCCGATCCGCGTCACTCCCGGCTCCCCTCGAGCACGCGGATCTTGCGGTCGAGGACCTCCCGCTGGTCCCGGAAGCTGTCGCGCTTCTCGCGCTCCCGCTCGACGACTTCGGCCGGGGCGCGCTCCACGAACGATGTGTTCCCCAGCTTTCCCTCAGTTCCGCGCAGGAGATTTTCGACGCGCGCCATTTCTTTGCGCAGCCGCTCGCGCTCCTGGTCGAGGTCGAGGACGCCTTCGAGCGGAACGAAAACCTCGACGCCCGAGGGGAGAACCTCGGTTGCGCCGATCCTTCCGTCGGCCGGCGCGAACTCGATCCGCTCCACGCGCGCGAGATCGGAGAGGGTCCGCTCCGAGGTGCGCAGCGTCTCTCTGAGCGAAGACGGCGCATCGGCGAGATGGAGGGCAACCCGCTGGCCCGGATCGACGCCGTACTCCGCACGGAGCGCGCGGACCGCGCCGATCACGCCCTGCAGCTCCGCCACGGCCGCCTCCGCCTCCTCGTCGATCCAGTGATCTGGCGGCTCCGGCCAGGCCGCCACCGCGAGCGCCGGCGCCTCGCTGCCGGAGCCCGGCAGACGCTGCCAGATCTCCTCGGTGACGAAGGGCATCATGGGATGGAGCAGTCGCATGGCGGTGTCCAGCACGGTGCGCAGCGTCTCCCGGGCCCGCGCCTGGCTCTCCTCACCCGCGTCCCCGTAGAGGCGGGGCTTCACCATCTCCAGATACCAGTCGGCGAGCTCGCCCCAGATGAATGCGTACACCCCGCTGGCCGCGTCCTGGAAGCGGAAGCGCTCCAGCGCCTCGCTCGTCTCCCGGGAAACCCTCGCCGCGCGGGAAAGGATCCAGCGGTCCATCAGCTCGGCCTGCCCGCCATCTCCCACTTCCCCGCTCGTGTCCTCCTCGAGGTGGGAGAGGGCGAAGCGGGCGATGTTCCAGATCTTGTTGGCGAAGGCGCGGTTCCCGGCCACGCGGTCGAGGGAGAGCTTGATGTCCCGCCCCTGTGCGGCCATGGAGAGGAGCGTGAACCGCAGTGCGTCGGCGCCGTACTCCTCGCTCACGTCGAGGGGGTCGATGACGTTGCCGCGCGTCTTCGACATCTTCTCCCCCTTCTCGTCCCGCACCATGGCGTGCAGGAAGACGGTGCGGAACGGCACCCGGCCCATGAAGTGGAGCCCCATCATCATCATCCGGGCGACCCAGAAGAAGATGATGTCGAACCCGGTCTCCATGACGGTGGTCGGGTAGAAACGCTCGAGGTCTCGGGTCTTCTCGGGCCAGCCGAGGGAGGTGAACGGCAGCAGCCCGGAGGAGAACCAGGTGTCCAGCACGTCCTCGTCCTGCCGGAGCCGGACGTCCGGGCCGAAGCGCTCTCGCGCCTGCCGGTACGCATCCTCCTCGGTCCGCGCCACGAAGACGCTCTCCTCCGGCCCGTACCAGGCGGGGATCCGATGCCCCCACCAGAGCTGACGGGAGATGCACCAGTCGTGGATGTCCTCCATCCACCGCATGTACGTCTTGGTCCACGTCTCGGGGACGAAGACGGTGTCGCCGTTCTCGACCGCGCGGATGGCGGGCTCGGCGAGCGGCTGGATGCGGACGAACCACTGGAGGGAGAGGAAGGGCTCGACGATCGTGCCGCAGCGCTGGCAGCGCCCGAGCGAGAGGGTATGCTCCCGGCTCCCCCGCTCGAGCCCGAGCTCGGCGATCCGCTCCTTCACGGCGCGGCGGGCCTCGAACCGATCGAGGCCGGAGAAGGGGCCGGCCGCTTCGTTGAGCGTCCCGTCCTCGTCGAGGAGGTTGATCTTCTCCAAACCGTGACGCTCGCCGACGTCGAAGTCGTTGAAGTCGTGCGCGGGGGTCACCTTGACGGCGCCGGTGCCGAACTCCGGATCGACCAGGATCTCGTCCGCGATGACGGGGATCTCGCGATCGAGGATCGGGTGGCGGACGGAGCGGCCCACCAGCTCCCGGTAGCGATCGTCCTCCGGATGGACGGCGATCGCGGTGTCGCCGAGCATCGTCTCCGGGCGGGTGGTGGCGACTACGATCTCGCCCTCCCCATCCGCGAGCGGATAGGCGAAGCTCCAGAGCTCGCCCACCGCGTCCTCCTCGTGCTCGACCTCGAGGTCGGAGAGGGCGGTCCGGTCCTGGGGGCACCAGTTGATCAGCCGGTGCGCCCGGTAGATGAGGTCGTCCTCGAAGAGCCGCACGAAGGCCTCACCCACCGCACGGGAGCGGGCCTCGTCCATGGTGAAGAAGAGCCGGCTCCAGTCCGGGGAGGCACCGATGCTCCGCATCTGGTGGAGAATCCGGTCGCCCGCCCGCTCCCGCCATGCCCAGACACGCTCCAGGAAGGCCTCCCGGCCCAGGTCGTGCCGGGTCAGCCCCTCCGTCCGCAGCTCGCGCTCCACCACCATCTGGGTGGCGATGCCGGCATGGTCCGTCCCTGGGATCCAGAGCGCGGCGTCTCCCTGCATCCGCCGCCACCGGACGAGGGCGTCCTGGAGGGTGACGAAGAGGGCGTGACCCACATGCAGCTCGCCCGTGACGTTGGGCGGCGGCATCAGGACGGAGAACGGGGGATCTTCCCCCTCCGCCCCAACGCGGAAGAACCCCTCCCGCTCCCACCACTCGCTCAGCGCGGGCTCGGTCTCTCGGGGGTCGTACTGGGCGGGAAGCGCCTCCGCCATACCTATCTCCTGCAAGGGGGTCTCCGAACGGATGGAAGCCTTCGAAGGTAGGCGGGATCCGGATCGTGGACAAGCGCGAGCGCTCGTGGCCGCTCAGCCGGCAGGACATCGCGAGCGCGGAGCGGTCGGTGGCCCGCTCCGGACGTCAATTCTGCGCGATCCCCTCCCCTTCTCCGCCCTCTTGGACCTCGAAGCCGCGCACCCTGAGCCGCACGTCGTGCGCTATGCGCAAGCCCACCTTCCCTCTCGTGAAGAGCTCCGCGGTCGCCACCCGCTCCACCTCCTCCCCGTTCACCAGGAAGCGGGTTTCGTCGACACCCACCTCGACCGCCAGCTCATTCTCCGGGTTCTCGCCCCTGGCGTCCGGGCGGATGGCCTCGTGCTCCGCCCAGGGCAGGATCACCGGGACCTCGGGACCGTCCCGCAGCCGGACGAGAAAGCTGCCGTCCCCGCGGATCAGGAAGTAGCTGTAGCGCTGCTCCTCCTCGGCCGCCGTGAGATCGCGCGCGCCGAAGATGATGCCGAACCCTTCATGACGCCGTCCCTCCTCCTTTTCGAGGAGGACGCGGACACGGTAGGGCGGAGCCACCTCCCCCACGTCGTCCGGCCAGACCACCGTGTGAGGCTCGGTCTCGATGACCATCCCGTCTCCGTTATCGGGGCGGATGTCGGCGGCCGGGTTGGCATTCCAGCGCGTCTCCGCAGGCACGGCAGCAGGATCGCCTTGGGGATCGGCCTCGGCGGTCCGGTCGGGATCGCACGCGGTCAGGGCAGCCACGGCTACGAGGATCGTGACGGAGGTGGAGCGGAACGACTTCATGCGATCAGAGCACCGGTCAGGGCGAAGAGGGCGGTGGCCACCGCCCCGGCGGAAAGCGCGTACGGGAGCTGGGTTCTCACGTGATCGATGTGGTCCACGGCAGCGGCCATGGACGAGATGATCGTGGTGTCGCTGATGGGCGACGAGTGATCTCCAAAGATACCGCCGCTGAGGGAGGCCGCAACGAAGGGTGCCAGCGGCAGGCCGAGCACCATGGCGGTGGGGACGGAGATGGGAAGGATGATGGCGAAGGTCCCCCAGCTCGTCCCGGTCGCGAAGGCGATGCCGCCGGCCACCAGGAAGGTGAGCGGGAGCAGCAGGTAGGGCGGGAAGACGCCCTCCACGAGGCCGGCCACGTACACGCCGGTCCCCATCTCCCGGGTTACGTTGCCGAGCGCCAGCGCCAGGAGGAGGACGATAGCGAGCCCCACCAGGCCGCCCGCGCCCCGCAGCCCTACGCGGGTGAGCGTGTCGAGGTCCATCGTCCTCTGCGCGAGGAGCATGATCCAGGCAATGGCCAGAGAGCCGAGCACCGCCCAGAGCACCGAGGTGGCGCCCGCGCCCCGGGTGATATCTCCCTCCCCGGTGATCAGGAGGCCGATCGGCATGAGCGCGATCAGCGTAACGATCGGCACGACCATGTTGCGGGCGCGGGGCTTCGCTTCCTCCACGCTGTCGGGCACCAGATGGTCGGTGTCCATGGCCGGCACCGACCCTGCCCGGAGGAGGGTGCCGCCGGCCACGCGTGACTCGGCGCTCCGCATTCCCCCCCACGCCCAGCCGGCGTAGGCAACCGCGAAGGCGAGGATCACCGAGAGGATCGCGTAGAAGTTGAAGAGAATGGAGCCGCCGAAGACGAGGATGGGATCTGCCACCTGCAGCCCGGCCAGGATCCCGAGGATGTACGCTCCCCAGGCGTTGAACGGGATGAGTACGCAGATCGGGGCGGATGTGGAATCGATCAGGTAGGCGAGCTTCTCGCGTGAGATCCTGAAGCGGTCGAAGAGGGGGCGAGAGACGGATCCGGCGACCAGGACGGTGATGTTCGACTCGATGAAGATCACCACCCCGAGAAGCCAGGCCATGAGGCGTGCGCGGCGCGGGGAATCGACCCACTGGCGCCGCTCGACCCAATCCACGAACCCGGTGAATCCGCCGGAGGCCTGAACGGTGGCGATCACCGCTCCGATGACGAAGGTGAACATGATGACCTGGGCGTTCCCCGCATCGCCCAGGACGGCGACCAGCGCGGCGATGCCGTCGCCGGTGCCGGTGAGCGGATTCCACCCCGCGATGATGGTCCACCCGAGCCAGACTCCGGCTGCGAGCGACAGGTAGACCTGGCGCGTCCAGATCGCCAGCGCGATGGCGAGGACCGGGGGAAGAAGGGAAAGCGCGTTCGGTTCGATCGTGCGCTCGCTTTGTCGTCGGTGGGAGGAGGCGCCGGAAGACGCCCGGCGGAGCGGTCAGTGGCTCGTCGGTGGCGGGATCCGCGGGTGAGGGACTTCCCGCGGATCCCCCTCGATCGGCTATCCGAGTCGGCGGATCTCCTCGGTGAGGCGAGGGACGACCTCGAAGAGATCACCGACGATGCCGTAGTCGGCGATCTTGAAGATTGGGGCGTCCGGATCCTTGTTGATGGCCACGATGCATTTGGCGGTGCGCATTCCGGCCAGGTGCTGGATAGCACCGGAAATCCCGATCGCGAAGTAGAGGGAGGGGGAGACGGTCTTGCCCGTCTGTCCGACCTGCTCCCCGTGCGGACGCCAGCCGGCGTCCACCACCGCGCGGGATGCGCCGACTGCCGCGTTCCCGAACGCCCCGGCGAGATCCTCCAGGATCTTGAAGTTCTCCGGATCGCGGAGACCGCGTCCGCCGGACACGACCACCGGAGCCTCGGAGACGTCCCGCGCCTCCTGCGACCCGGCCTTCAGCTCGCGGACGATGGAGCCGAAATCGCCCGCCCGCTCCGGGGTGAAGGTCTCCAGCGCACCCTCGCGCTCCGCCTCGACCGGCTGGAAGACATTGGGCCGGACCGAGAGCACCGCGGGCGATTCCGGGAACCGGACGGTGGCGAACACCTTCCCCGCATATTGCGGCCGGACCGCGGCGAGGGTACCCCCTTCCACCTCGAGAGCCGTGCACTCCGCCGCGTAGTCGACGCCGAGACGCGCAGCAACGCGGGGCGCGAGGTCCTTGCCCATGGACGAGGCCGGGAAGATCACCACCGAACAGCCGTGCTCCCGGATGAAGGCGGCCAGTGCCCGTGCGTATCCGTCGACCGAGTAGTTGGTGAAGGCCTCGTCCGCGCCCACGAAAATGCGATCCGCACCGTAACGGGAGAGCGAGCCGGCCTGATCCCCGATTCCCGCACCCCCCAGAACCACGGCGTGCACCTCCTCGCCCAGGCCGTCGGCCACCGAGCGTGCGGCGGTGACGACCTCCCGGGAAACGGGGCGGATCTCTCCGTCCCGCGCTTCGACGAATGCGAATATTCCTGGCATCTCGATGGTATGGTGACGAGTGTATTGGAGCGATGGATCAGCGAGCCCTCGCAACAGAAATCGGCCTAAAGGACCTTGGCTTCCTCGCGGAGGAGACGGATCAACTCCGGAACGGCGTCGGGGCCCTCACCGACGATCCTGCCGGCCGCGCGCTCCTGCGGCGGCGCGAGGCGGACCGTCTCGTTCCCCTCACCCAGCGACACCTCCTTCTCCTCGAGCGGCTTCCTCTTGGCCGCCATGATGCCCTTGAGGGAAGGATATCGTGGCTCGTAAGCCCCCTTGGTGATGCTGAGGGCGCAGGGAAGCGAGAGCTCGACGACCTCGGAGCCCCCTTCCACCTCCCGGTCGGCGCGGACCGATCCGTCCTCGATCGCGAACTCGGTGACCGCGCTCGCCGAAGGGATGTCGAGGAGCTCCGCCACCATCCCGCCTACGGCGTGCTGGTCGTCGTCGATGGCCTTGAGACCGAAGAGAATCAGGTCGTACTCGCGCCCGCCGAGCTCCCCGGCCAGGGCGCGAGCCACCGGAAGTCCGGACGGGTTCTCCGCCGACGTCTTGAGCAGGACCGCGGAATCGGCCCCCATGGCAAGCGCCGTCCGCAGCGTTTCCGCGCTCTGGGGGCCGCCGAGGCTGACGACCGTGACGCTCCCCTCCCCCGCCGCCTCCTTCTGCTTGAGGGCGGCCTCGATCGCGAACTCGTCGTACGGGTTCAGAACGAACTTGACGCCCGTCGGATCGATCGACGTCTTTCCGTCAGAAAGCTGGATGCGCGCCTCGGAATCCGGGACTCGCTTCACACAGACGATGATGTTCACGCAAGCACTCCTGTGCAGAAATTGCTTAGGATCGGGTCGCGGCCAAGATACGAATCGCCTCCTGGGCTGTCCAGCGAGCCGACCCGTTACCCGTCGTTCTCGGGGAGGGCCGGGGGAACCGTGTCGGCGTCCTCCCCTTCCAGGTCGTCCTCGACCCATATGGTGGTATCCAGCACCCCACGCTCGATCGCCTCCTCCTGCGTCATGGCCTCCGCACGCTCCTGGAGCTCCGCCTCGGTAAGCCCCTCGACCTCCTCGGCCTCCAGCGTATCCGGGTCGGCCACCGCCTCGAACTCGGGCTCGTCCGGAGCACACGCACCCAGGAGGACGCCGAGGATCACGACCCCTCCGAGCCACCTGATCAGGTTGAGATTCATCTACCTTCCTCCACCACAGAATCGAAGAATTCCCGGATCATCCCCAACACCTCCTCCGTACGCTCCCACTGCGGCATCCCGCCGGAATCAACGGTGGCGATGCGCACGTTCACGCGGTCGACGAGCTCCGGAAGATCGCGGTACGGCTCCGGCCGGTGTCCGTCGTCGGTTCCACGGACAATCAGAAGCGGAATCCGGAGCCGGAGGATGGCCTCCATCACGTCCGCCGGGAAGACGCGGCCGCGCAGAATGTCGTCGAGCGGCCGCGAAGCCCCTTCGATCCGGACACTGCGCACGGCATGATCCAGAAGCTCCGGGGGGACCGACGCCCTTTCCCCGAAGAAGAACCGCCTGTAGAAGGCCTCGATCGAACCGCGTCGCGTGACCCGGTCGAAGAATGCCCGCTGGATTCCCGGTAGGGTGAAGAGGAGCCGGCTCCAGGCCGAGCCGATTCGCGCAGGCTCCTCGCGGAGCGGGGTCGGCTCGATCAGTACGAGTGAACGGACCCGCTCGGGCCGCCGGGCGGACACGAATGCCGCGAATGCCGCACCCACGCCGTGTCCGACGATGTCCGCCCGCTCCTCGCCCGGGAGCCGCTGGAGCAGGAAGTGCTCGAGCTGGTCCTCGAAGAGCTGGGGATCGTAGCGGACGTCCGGCCGATCGCTGTGCCCGAAGCCGAGCCACTCCGGCACGAGGCAGGGCCGCGAGCCCTCCTTCGTTTCCCGCAGGCGAAGGAGGGGCTTGACCTCCATCGAGGTGGCCGCCGGGTGGACCGAGTGCAGGAGAACCAGCGGCGGGCCACTCCCCTTCGTAGCATGGTATGCGTAGCAGAGCCCATCCCGCCAGGCCTGGTAGCGAAGCGGGAGGCCGAGGGCGTTCGGCAGCTCGGTGGCCGGCGGACGGTGCCCGCCGCGTCGGCCCATCAGATACACGCCATACGCGGTCACGGCGGCGGCCGACAGGCCCGCCGCCGTCCTCATCGCAAGGGCGAGGTTCTCGTTCTTTCCGCGATTTCCTGGCATGGCCGTTCAGAGGGTCACGGCCACTGGGTTGCAAGCGTCGTGCAAGGGCGTACTCAGGGGCCGCGGGAGAGGCCGAAGAGCGCCTCCTGCGCAATGAAGAGCCCGGCCACGCTTCCCTGCGCGGCATCCAACACCATGGCCGGCGCGAAGAAGAGGAGGATCACCCCGATCGCCGCCACACCCACCGCGACCTGCAACGGCCGGGATGCGGTGAGGCCAGCATGCGTATCAGCCGCCGGGGCCGGTCGCATGTACATCACGATCACCACCCGCAGGTAATAGAAATAGGAGATAAGCGAGGCCATCACGAGGATCACCGCGAGCGGCACCTGGTCGGCGGCGAGCGCCGCCCGCAGGATGTAGAGCTTGCCGATGAACCCGCCCGTGAGCGGGAAGCCCGCGAGGGAAAGGAGGAATATGGCGAACGCGGCCGCCATCACCGGCTGCTGCCAGCCGAGGCCGGCGTAGTCCTCCAGCGATACCCGCTCGCGATCACCGCGCGCATTGGCGATCACGATGCCGAACGCCCCGGCCGTCATCAGGGTGTAAACCAGGAGGTAGAAGAGGAATGCCGCCGCACCCACGGCGTTGGCCGCCACCACCGCGACCAGGACGTAACCGGCGTGGGCAATGGACGAGTAGGCGAGCATGCGCTTCACGCTCCCCTGCGTAAGCGCGACCAGGTTCGCGCCGATCATCGTGAGCGCGGCGAGCCACCAGAATGCCACGACCCACGTTTCGTGCAGGCCGCCGAAGGAAACGGCGAAAACCCGAAGGAGAGCGGCGAAGGCGGCCGCCTTCACCCCGGTCGCCATGAGCGCCGTGATCGGCGTCGGCGCGCCGTCGTACGCGTCCGGCGTCCAGACGTGGAAGGGCATCGCAGCGACCTTGAAGGCGAAGCCGACGGCCAGGAGCCCGACTCCCATCATGAGCAGCAGGGGCGCATCCTGCACGCCGGTCCCGATCGTCTCCGCGAGGAGCGCAAGGTCCGTGGTTCCGGTGGCCCCGAACACCAGGGCGATGCCGTAGAGGAGGAAGGCGCTGGCGAAGGCGCCGAGAAGGAAGTATTTGAGCGCCGCCTCCCCCGACCGCGGGTCCCGCCGGTTGAAGCCGACGAGGACATAGATGGCCACCGACATCAGCTCGAGTCCCACGAACAGCAGGATGAGATCCTGGGCACTGGCCAGGATCATCATCCCCACCACCGCGAACATCAGGAGAACGTAGAACTCGCCGCGGTTCATCGCGTGGCGGTCCAGATACCCCATGGAAACGAGGATGGCCAGCGCCGCTGCCAGCAGCAGGATGAAGTTCGCGAAGATACGGAAGCCGTCGACGGCGATCATGCCGCCCGTCCCCGTCACCGTCATCAGCCATACGTTCGCCACGGCGGCGGCTGCGATCCCCGCGAGCGCGAGCCAGGCAATGGCCGGTCGCGACGCCTCGGATCGGCTCCCCTTCTGAAAGACGTCCGCGAGGAGCACGCCCATGGCCCAGAGGGAGAGGACGATCTCCGGGAGCAGCGCCCAGAAGTAGTCGACGCTCGTCTGAAAGTCGAGTTCCACGTTACCGGTTCCCTTGAAGGTGCCCGTTCCTGACCATCATCGACGCTCCTCGTCCGCCGCGGCGACCGGCGGCCGTTCCGCGGCGTGGTCGGTCGGGGGCGCCACTACCATCCGACCACCCTCGACCTGGTGGATCAGCTGCGATACCGCGGGCTCCATGCGGTCGAGGACGGGGCGAGGGTAGACCCCGATCCAGATGATCAGCGCCACGAGCGGGACCAGGATGGTGAGCTCCCGGCGGTTGAGGTCCGGGATGACCCGGTTCTCCTTCCGGTCGAGGGCGTTGAAGACGATCCGCTGCAACGGCGGAAGCATGTAGTAGGCGGCGAAGATGACCCCGGTCGCCGCGATCAGCGCCAGGTACGGGTGCGTCTGGAAGGCGCCGAGGAGCACCAGGAACTCGGATACGAATCCGCTCGTTCCAGGCAGCCCGATCGTGGCCAGCGCCGCGAAGACGAGCATGGCTGAGAGGATCGGCACCGAAGCCGCCAGCCCCCCGTAGTCCGCGATCTCGTAGGTGTGCCTCCGCTCGTACATCATGCCGAGCAGAAAGAAGAGCATCGGTGTGGAGAGTCCGTGCGCGATCATCAGCAGGAGCGCGCCCTGGATGCCCTGGAGATTGAAGGCGAAGATGCCCAGGATGGCGAATCCCAGGTGCGCCACCGAGGTGTACGCAACCAACCGCTTCGCATTCGGCTGCACCGCGGCCACCATGGCGGTGTAGACGATCCCGATCACCGCCAGCGACATGAAGATCAGGACGGTCGTCTCGTTAAGCGCGGCCGCCGGAAAGAGCGGGAGCGCGAAGCGGAGGAAGCCGTAGGTCCCCATCTTGAGCAGAACCCCCGCAAGCACCACCGAGCCCGCCGTCGGCGCCTGCACGTGGGCGTGCGGCAGCCAGGTGTGGAAGGGGAAGATGGGCACCTTGATGGCAAAGGCCAGCGCGAACCCGGCGAAGAGCAGTGCCTGCTCGGTGAAGGTGAGCGGCAATGCCAAAAAGGCCTCGTACGCGAAGGTCGCCTCCCCGGTCAGACCCTGCGCCTTGAAGTACAGGTAGAGGATGGCCACCAGCATCAGCAGCGATCCGAAGGCGGTGTAGAGGAAGAACTTCACCGCCGCATAGATGCGCTCCTTCCCTCCCCATACGCCGACCAGGAAGTACATGGGGATCAGCATGATCTCCCAGAAGACGTAGAACAGGAACATGTCGAGCGCCACGAAGACGCCGACAACCCCGGTCGTCAGTCCCAGGAGCATCGCGTAGAAGGCCCTCTGCCTGTCCCTAATGTAGCTCCAGGATCCAAGGACCGTGAGCGGCAGGAGGAAGGCGGTGAGCAGCACCATGAATAGAGAGATGCCGTCCAGACCCAGCCGGTACCCGATCCCCCAGTCCGCCATCCAGGGGACGTCGATCCGGTTCTGCATCCCCGCCGCCGGATCGAAGGTCCAGAATAGCGGCAGCGCCACCAGTAGCTCGATGACCCCGACGCCGAGCGCAACCGACCGCGCGAGCCGCTCCGGCACGAGCGCCGCCACCACCGCCCCCGCGAGGGGGAAGAAGATCAGGAAGGTAAGGACCCAGTGACTGCCGTAGAAATCCATGAACGTCTGTGCAGGATCGTGGAGGCGCCGGCGCTAGCTGGCCGCGAGCCAGGCGAATCCGCCCGAGAACCAGAAGAGCGCCAAGACCGCCCCCACCACGAGGACGAAGGCGTACGTGTTCACGTGCCCGCTCTGAACACGCGCGCCGACCATGCCCACCGATTGAGCTGCGCGCCCCATCCAGTCCACGGTCCCGTCGATCAGACGCCGGTCGAGGACGCGGGCAAAGAATCCGGAGAGCGCCACGACGGGGCGGACGACACCCCGGTCGTATGCCTCGTCCACGTACCACTTGTCGTGGAGGATGCGCTCCCACGCTCTTCGATAGTCCGGCTCCTCGCCCTCCACGCCGAGCGCCGCCGGCTTGAGGAGGTACCAGGCCAGGAGGAGCCCGCCGGCTCCAATCACGATGGCGAGCAGGACCGGCCATGCCGGATGGGTGGCCACGGTCGCGGCGGGGATATTCTGGGCCATGACCGCGGCAGCGGGAGCCGTCACCGGAGCCAGGAAGTTGTAGAGCGCGTCGGGGCCGCCGATGGCCACCGCGGCGAACCAGTTCACGATCGGCACGTCCGCCTCGACCTGGAAGAGTCCGCCGATGAGGGAAAGGACGCCGAGGACGACGAGCGGCCACTTCATGGAAGCGCCGACCTCGTGCAGGTGCGGGCTCTCCGCCTCCCCGGTCCGGTTCGGACCGAAGAAGGTGTACAGCATCATGCGTCCCATGTAGAAGGCCGTCAGCAGGGCGGCCGCGGCCAGGAGAACGCCGATCAGGAGCATCCAGACCTCACCCCCCACCCCGAACAGGCTCCCCTGCGAGATCGGAAGCTCCCCCCGCGCACCGCTCCAGGCGTACCCGAGGATCTCGTCCTTGGAGAAGAATCCGGAGAAGGGGGGAATGCCGGCGATCGCGAGCGTCGCCACCCCCATCGTCCCGAAAGTCCATGGCATCCATCTCCGCATCCCGCCCATGTTGCGCATGTCCTGCGCGTCACGCGGTGAGTGGGTCGCATGCAGCGCGCTGTGCATGGCATGGATGACCGCCCCCGCTCCCAGGAAGAGAAGCGCCTTGAAGAAGGCGTGCGTCATCAGGTGGAAGACGCCGGCCACGTACGCTCCGATGCCCACCGCCGCGAACATGAAGCCGAGCTGCGAAACCGTCGAGTAGGCGAGGACCTTCTTTATGTCCCACTGCTTGAGCGCGATGGTCGCCGCGAAAATGGCGGTCAGCGCGCCGATCAGCCCCACCACCAGCGAGGCCGACGGGGCCATGGCAAAGAGCACCGAAGAACGGACGATCAGATAGACGCCCGCGGTCACCATGGTGGCCGCGTGGATGAGCGCGGAGACCGGCGTCGGACCGGCCATGGCGTCCGGCAGCCAGACGAAGAGCGGGATCTGCGCGCTCTTCCCGGTTGCTCCCAGGAAGAGGAAGAGGCAGATGGCGGTGACCACGGCGCCGCCGAATGCCAGCTGCTCGGGCGCCGCCGCGAAGACCTCCACGAAGTTGAGAGTCCCCAGATGCGCGAAGATCAGGAACATGGCGATCAGGAAGCCGAAGTCCCCGATCCGGTTCACGATGAAGGCCTTCTTCCCCGCGTCGGCGTTCGCCTTCTCCCTGAACCAGAAGCCGATCAGCAGATACGAGCAGAGCCCCACCCCCTCCCAGCCGACGAACATCAGCGGGAAGGAGGAGCCGAGGACCAGGATCAGCATGAAGAAGACGAAGAGGTTGAGGTACGCGAAATACCTCGCGTATCCCTCGTCCTTCTTCATGTAGCCCACGGAGAAGACGTGGATCAGCGCCCCCACGCCGGTGATGATCAGCGTCATCAGCATGGAGAGCTGATCGAGCTGGAAGGCCACGTCGACCTGGAGGTCGCCCACCGGCATCCAGCTCCAGTACCGCTCGATCACCGGCAGCGCATCGCCCGCGCCCAGCATGCGGAAGAAGTTGACCAGGGCAATCGCGAAGGCGAGGGCGATGACGCCTGGCGCCACGAAGGTGGGCAGAGACTTCGTCCATGCCGGCGGCGTCGCCGGAATCGGCTCCGGCGTGGCCGGATGCTCCTCGTGTCGGTGCGCGACATCCTCCTCCTCGCTGGCCGCTGCGAGCGGCACCGGCTTGTAGCGGCGGGCCGCGATCGCGACGGCGCCGTTCACGAGGAAGCCGATCAGCGGCAGGAGAACGATCCAGCCAAGAAGGAACGGGGAGAACCCCGCCGCCGCTCCGTTCACGATCCCGTCACCCATTGTCTGTTGCGCGAGCGTCACGTCCCCACCCTACCAGCGGAGGAGACTGAAATTGCGAACGTCCACCGACTCCACGTGGCGGAAGAGGGCGATGATGATCGCCAGCCCGACCGCGGCCTCGGCCGCGGCCACCGCGATCACGAAGAAGACGAAGACCTGGCCCTCGATCCCGGCGTACGGGGAGAGGGCGATGAAGGACAGGTTTACCGCATTGAGCATCAGCTCGATGCACATGAACATGATGATGGCGTTCCGGCGCACGATGACGCCCGCGACCCCGATGGAGAAGAGGATCGCGCTCAGACCGAGGTAGTAGGTCAGCACGACGGTTGCCGGGTGAGGATGTCGTGACCCCGCGCGGACCGAGCCGGCAGGGATGGCGAGCTGATCCGGTGCGTCATGGTCACACCCTCCGCTTCGCGAGCATTACGGCCCCCACCACGGCGACGAGCAGGAGCAGTCCGGTGACCTGCAGGACGATCATGTAGTCGGTGTACATCGGCCGGGCGATGGCGCCCACGGCCCCGTACTCGGCAACCTGCGTGGCCACTGCCTCCGGCCCGGTCAGACGCCCGAGCGGCGCCGTGGTGTCGGCGGCGAACACGCGGCCCAGAATGGCGAGGAGGACGAGGCCGCTCCCGCCGGCGGTGATCATCCAGGCCCGGCTGCGCAGATCCGGCTGGTAATCGTTCCCCAGATTGAGGAGCATGATCACGAACAGGAACAGCACCATGATGGCGCCGGCGTAGACGAGGATCTGGATCACCCCGATGAAGAAGGCGCCGATCAGCGTGTAGATGGCCGCGAGGGCGAAGAACGTACCGATGAGCCAGAGCGCGCTGGCCACGGGATTCCGCCGGGTCACCACCATGATCCCGCAGAAGATCGCGATCCCGGCGAAGAAGAAGAATAGGATGTCAGTCAGCATGCGTCTGATCCACGAGCTCGGGCGGTGCTCGAGCGGGCTACTCGCGAGCGTAGAGGCAGAGGTGGCGTGGGCGTCATCACTCCCCGGCGGGGTCGGACGGATCCCAGAGGAGGGTGGACTCGTGCTTCTGGGACATCAGGCGGTCGAGATCGTAGACGAATCCCTCTCGCGAGTACTCTGCGTTCTCGTAGTGCTGCCCCACATGGATCGCCTCGACCGGGCAGACCTCCTGGCACATCCCGCAGAAGATGCAGCGGAACTCGTCGATCTCGTAGACGATCGGATAGCGGTTCCCCTGGTCGTCCTCACCGGGAATGAGTCGGATGCAGTTGGCCGGGCAGATCGTCGGACAGAGGCCGCAGGCAACGCACTTCGGCCGGCCGTCCTCGTGCTGCTCCATGACGTGCGTGCCTCGCCACCGCGGCGAGAGATCGGGCTTCTGCTCCGGATACTCGAGCGTCTTCTTGTTGGGATTGACGAGGTGCCGGAAGGTCAGCGCCATTCCCTTGAGCGATGCCCGGACGTAGGAGGACTTCTGGTCCGGGCGCTTCATGGTGCGAACGTTGATAGCCATCAGTCGGCTGTGCTCCCGGTCGAAGTGGTCATGGCTTCCTCCCTGCGGCGTAGGCGGGCCTTCTCCTGTGCCTCACGACGCTTCTCCGTGAGTGAGCCGGTTCCCGCCAGGACCCGCCCGCGGTCGAGAATCAACAGGAAGGCCGCGAGCATCGCAAGGTTCACCACGGTAAGGATCAACCCGTAGACCAGCCCGTACTCCACGCCGAGCTCGTCGAGCGTGAGGATCGTCCCGGCCGTGATGACCACCACGGCGAGGGCAACCGGAAGCATGATCTTCCAGCCGAGGTCCATGACCTGATCGTAGCGGAAGCGCGGAACGGTCCATCGCACCACCATGAAGACCAGGATGAAGAAGGCGGTCTTGAGGAGGAAGGCCAGGAAGGTGAGCAGGGTGATCCACCATGCCGGCTCTCCGCCCACAACGGTGCCGTCACCGATGACCCGTATGTTGTCGCCGGCCCATCCTGGGATGTCCCAGCCGCCCAGGAATAGGGTCGCCATGAGGGCCGAGGCGGTAAGCACGTGGGCGTATTCCGCGATGAAGAACATGGAGAACTTCATCGAGGAGTACTCGGTATGGTACCCGGTCACCAGCTCGGACTCCGCCTCCGGAAGGTCGAAGGGGAGACGGTTGGTCTCCGCGAAGACCGAGATCCAGAAGAGGATGAAGGATGCGGCGAGCGGCAGGGCGAACCAGAGCCCGAGCTCCTGCTGCATCGTCACCACCTCGGTCAGCCGAACGTTCCCCACCAGGAAGAAGACCGAGAGGAGGCTGAGGCCGAGAGCGATCTCGTAGGAGATCATCTGCGCTCCCGCGCGCAAGCCGCCGAGGAGCGCGTATTTGTTACTGCTGGACCAGCCGGCGATCACGATGCCGTAGACGCCGAGCGAGGAGAAGGCCAGGAGGAAGAGAACGCCCACTGGGACGTCGGCGATCACCATTTCCACCAGCCCCCATTGGGTGGGGAGCGGCGCGGCGAATGGGATGACCGCGAAGGTCACCAGCGCCGGAATGATGGAGAGCATCGGCGCGAGGTTGAAGAAGATCCGGTGGGACTCGGCCGGGTTCGTCTCCTCCTTGAGGATGTTCTTCAATCCGTCCGCGGCCGGCTGCAGGAGCCCGCCGGGCCCTACCCGGTTGGGCCCCAGCCTGTCCTGCATCCAGGCGCTGATCTTCCGCTCCAGGAGGGTAAGCATGGCCACCGTCACCATCACCAGGGAGAAGGCGGCGAGGATCTTGATCGTGGAGGCGACCACGAACCCGGTCGCGCTCAGCTCTCCCACCTGGTGTACCGTCTCGGCCTGTAGCATCATCTTCCGGCCGCCTCCGAGAGGGCGGGGAATCCCGGCAGCACCGTTCCCCTGGGCGCAATGGTGCGGAAGCTCAACGCCCCGAAGTCGTCCCGCACCTCGGCGAGCGCATCAAAGGCGTCATCGATCGTCGCCGGCGCGGCCTTCTCGGAGATCCCGGCCAGGAGGACGCCCAGGATCTGCCAGATGGGCCGGGACATTCCCGGTCCCTGCAAGGCCGGCAGGAAGCGCTGGATGCGCCGCTCGTAGTTGGTGAAGGTTCCCTCCATCTCCGCGAAGCTGGTGGCCGGAAGGACGACGTCCGCGTTGCGCGTGGCATCGGAGAGGGCGTGCCCGAGGTAGACGAAGACGGCGGCCTTCTCCCCGAAGGTGGTAGGGGCGTCCTGGATCTCGTCTCCCGCCACGAAGAGCACGTCGTCGTGGCCGGCGAGGTCATCCAACCCACCGGTGCCGTCGTCGCCTCCGGCGCGGCGGTACCCGAAGAGCTCGGCGCCCACTCCGTTGGCGGCGCGGTCGCGCCGCAGCTTCAGCGTTGGGAATCCGGGAAGCTCCGCCTCCTCTCCAGTCTCAACGCGATAGACACCATCTCCCCCACCCATCGTCTCCATGACACGCCGGAGCGCGCCCATGTCCTCGTTGGAGAGGAAGGGGGAGACGACTGCGCGGACCGCGTGGCTCCCCTTCCCCAGGGTGTCCGCGAGCGTCCGCATGGCCTCCGACCAGGAGACGGCCACCAGCTTCCCGTCGCGACGCACCATGGGCGCCTCGATGCGGTTTCCGCGGTTCATCCACTGGTAGTTGTGGCGGCCGTAGTCGCACATCCAGTGGGAGTTGACCTCCATGTTGGGACGGGGCTTGAGCCGAGTCACCTGGTTGTTGAAGGTCTGGATGGAGATGTTGCATCCCTGCGAGCAGTTCGGGCATACCGACGGTGAGCGGTCCAGATCCCACGCCCGCGCCTTGTGCAGGAAGTCCTTGGAGACGAGGGAGCCGACGGGGCAGACGTCCACCACGTTTCCGGCCCAGAGGCTTCCCTCCAACCCTTCGTCGAAGAAGGTGTCGATGACTGCCCGATGCCCGCGCTGCACGACGGTGAGCCGCTCGTCCTGCGCCACCTCCCGCATGAAGCGCACGCACCGCGTGCACATGATGCAGCGGTCACCATAGTAGAGCACGTCCCCGCCGAAGTCGTCGCGCCCCAGGATCCGCTTCGGCTCCACGAAGCGCCCCATCTTCCGCCCCTCCTCGGCCACGTAGTCCTGGAGGCCGCACTCACCCGACTGGTCGCAGACCGGACAGTCCAGCGGGTGGTTGAGGAGAAGGAACTCCAGAACCCCCTCACGGGCCTTCAGCGATTTCTCGCTGTGGGTGTGGATGACGTTCCCGTCGCCGGCCTGCGCGGTGCAGGCGGGGAGCAGCTTCGGCGCCCCCTCCATTTCCACCAGGCACATCCGGCACTGCGCAGGAGCGCTGAGCCCGGGGTGGTAGCAGTAGTGCGGGACCTCGATGCCGACGCGGGCGGCGGCCTCGATCAACCGTGTCCCCGCGGGAACGGTGACCTCGAGACCGTCGATCGTGCAGGTGACGGTGTCGTTCTGAGCGTTGTGTGGCGCCATGATCTATGCTCGGCTACGCCGGTGCGGAAACGGTGCGCTGCGCTCGACCGGTCCCGTCATGCGGAGGCGGCGAGGTTCTCGCCGCGGCGGATGAGGGCCAGGTAGTCGTCCCTGAACTTCTGGACGGAGGAGACGATCGGGGCGGCAGCCGCGTCGGAGAAGGTGCAGATCGTCTTCCCCGCCATGTTCTCGGACAGCTCGAGAAGTGTGTCGAGATCCTCCTCGGAGCCCCAGCCGTCCTCGATCCGCTTGAGGATGCGCGACGCCCACGCCGTTCCTTCACGGCACGGGGTGCACTGTCCACACGATTCGTGGGTGTAGAAGTCCGACATCCGCCGGACCTGCTTCACGATGTCGGTGGTTTCGTCCATGACGATCACCGACCCGCATCCCAGCATCGTCCCCGCAGCGGCCATGGCCTCGTAGTCCATTCCGATGTCGATCTCCTCCGGCCGGAGGATCGGGACGGAGGATCCACCCGGGATCACCGCCTTGAGCGCTCGGCCCTCGGGCGGCCCGCCACACATTTCGTAGATGAACTCCCGGAAATTGAAGCCGAGGGGAACCTCGTAGTTCCCGGGCTTACGGACGTGGCCGGATACGCAGAAAAGCTTGGTTCCCGGGGACTTCTCCGTTCCCCACTGCCGGTACCACTCGCCCCCGTGGGTGACGATGTGCGGGACCGCGCAGAGTGTCTCCACATTGTTGATCGTGGTCGGCCTGCCGAAGGCGCCGACCGCAGCCGGAAACGGCGGCTTGAGACGGGGCTCCCCGCGCCTCCCCTCCAGGGAGTTCATCAGACCGGTCTCCTCCCCGCAGATGTAGGCGCCCGCCCCCATGTGCAGGGTGATGTCGATGTCGACTCCGCTCCCGAGGATGTCCTTGCCGATGTAACCAGCCTCGTACGCCTCCTCGATGGCCCTCGCCAGGATCTGCGTGGTCTCGAAGAACTCGCCCCGGTTGTAGATGTAGACGTGCTGCACGTTGATTGCGCGCGCCCCGATCAGGCATCCTTCGATGAGCTGGTGGGGCGTCCACCGGATGAGCTCCCGATCCTTGAAGGTGCCGGGCTCCGATTCGTCCGCATTGCAGAGGAGATAGTGCGGCTTGCCGCTGGCCTGCGGCATGAATGACCACTTGACGCCAGTGGGAAAGCCCGCACCGCCCCGCCCCCGCAGACCGGAATCCTTGACCTCGGAGACGATCTCGGCCGGGCCCATCTCGACCGCCTTGCGCAGCGCCTGGTAGCCGCCCCGCGCCTCCCACCCTGCGAGCGTGCGCGCCTCGGGCTCGCCGAAATGCTTCGAGAGCACCCGGGTCTCGTCCGGGTGCACGAATGGGTACGCCATGTTAGGACTCGCTCCCGGTCGGGGCGGCCGGAGCGCCCATCTCGGGGGCCTCCTTCCGCAGGCGGTCGAGAATGGCCGGCACATCCTCCGGCCGGACGTTCTCGAAGTACCGCTCGTTGATCTGGACGGCGGTGGGGAACCCGCAGGCTGCCAAGCACTCGACCTCGATGACGGTCCACAACCCGTCCTCCGAAACCTCCCCCGGCTCGATGCCGGTGTGCTTCAGGAACGCGCGCATCACCTCGTCTCCACCGCACAGGTTGCAGGAGATGTTGGTGCAGACCTGGATCAGGTACCGGCCGAGGGGCTGGAGATTGTACATGGTGTAGAAGCTCGCCACCCCGCGTACGTACGCCGGGGACAGCCCCAGCCGCTCCGCCACCGCGTCCATCGCCTCCGGAGAGAGGTGCCCGCGGATCTCGTGGGCAAGGTGCAACGCCGGGAGGAGCGCGCCCTGCGGATCCTCGTAGCGGGAGAGGATCTTCTCCAGCCGCTCGCCGTGCGCCCCCTCGAAGAGAGGTTGGTCGCTCGCGCCGCGCGAGGCGACCTGGAAGGGGAGCGTCCCGCTCACGGAGGCGTGACCCCCATCGACCGCCCGGACACCGACGTACTCGGTGCCGCGGATTTCCGCCTCGGTCACCTTGAAATCGCCGGTGATGCCGGCGAAGCCCGGGTTCTTCTTGGAGTCTGGCATATCAGTGCTCGAGAGCCTGAAAGGGACGGCGCACGATCCGAGCTGTCGTCATCGGTCGATCTCCCCCAGCACGATGTCCAGCGAGGCGTGATGCTGAACGGCTGCGCCGTTCACCGACGCCGGGACGCTCCTTTCCCGGACGGACCCTCTCCTCACAGGTCATCGGTCGATCTCCCCCAGCACGATGTCCAGCGAGGCGTTGACCGCGATGACGTCGGAGAGGAGCGCGCCCTCGATCATGTGGGGAAGCGCCGCAATGTTGATGAACGACGGCCCGCGAACGTGCCAGCGCACCGGCTTGGAGCCGCCGTCCGAGACGACGTACATCCCGAGCTCGCCCTTCGAGCTCTCCACCGAGAACCAGCTTTCGCCGACCGGCGCCTTGACGCCCTCCATGACCACCTTGAAGTGGTGGATCATGGACTCCATGTCGTTCATGGCCGCGGTCTTCGACGGCAGGATGACGCGCGGATCGTCCACATTGATGGGCCCGTCCGGGAGACGGTCGATAGCCTGCCGGAGAATGCGCAGGCTCTGCCGCATCTCCTCCATCCGGCAGAGATAACGGTCGTAGATGTCCCCGTGCTCGCCGACCGGAACGTCGAAGTCGTAGGTCTCGTAGTCGTAGTACGGCCGATCCTTGCGGATATCATAGGACACGCCCGAGGCGCGCAGGTTGGCCCCGGAGAGGCCGAAGTTCACCGCATCCTCGGCCGAGATCGTACCGACGTCCTGCGTTCGTCCCACCCAGATGGAGTTGTTCGTGAGGAGCGTGTCCACCTCGTCCAGCGTACGCGGGAAGGTATCCATGAACTCCTCGAGCTCCTCGATCCACCCGGCCGGCAGATCCGCCATCATCCCGCCGATGCGGGTGGCCGACGTGGTGATGCGGGCTCCCGTGTAGTTCTCGTGAAGCGTGTAGATCCGCTCCCGCTCCTGGAAGGTGTACAGGAAGACGGTGAAGGCGCCGAGGTCGATGGCGGTGGTGCCGAGCCAGAGCAGATGGCTGAAGATCCGGTCCATCTCCATGAGGATGACCCGGACCACCTTGCACCGCTCGGTGACCTCGATTCCCATGAGCTTCTCGACCGCCATGGCGTAGGCGCAGTTGTAGATCAACGGCGCCAGGTAGTCCATCCGGTCCGTGAGCGGGATCACCTGGTTCCAGGTCCGGTACTCCCCGAGCTTCTCGAAGGAGGAGTGGAGATATCCGATGTGGGGCGTGCAGCGGATGACGGTCTCGCCGTCGAGCTCGATCACGAGGCGGAGCACCCCGTGGGTGGCGGGATGCTGCGGCCCGATGTTGATGAGCATGGTGCCCCCTCCGATCTCCCCGTCCACCTCGGGGAGCGCCTCGCCCTCCACCGGCTGGATCGGGGCGTGGACGAGACCACCGCCGGCCCCGAGCTCGGGGGATCTGGATACTTCGTAGACGACCTTGCGCATCACGCGCCTCCCACGCCGGGCATCGCCGGGTTGGGCACGCCGGGCCCTCCCTCTTCCATCACGTTGGGAAGGGGCTGGCCGAGGCGCTTGGCCCACTCCAGCTCCTGCGGCGAATAGTGGTCCTCGGTCTTCATGGAGAGGGCGCGGCGCGTCTGCTCCGCCCGGGTGAAGCGCCCGCGCAGGGGAAAGTCCTTCCGGAGGGGGTGCCCCTCGGCGTAGTTGTACGGCATGAGGATGCGACGCATGTCCGGGTGGCCGCGGAAGACGACGCCGAACATGTCGTAGACCTCGCGCTCGAGCCAGTCGGAGGCGCGCCAGAGGTGGTAGACCGAATCGAGCTCGAGATCCGCGATGGGCAGATCCGCCTTGATCCGCAGCTGGCGGTTGTGCGGAATCGAATAGAGCTGATAGACGACCTGGATGCGCTGTCCATCACCGTAGTCGATGGCGGTCAGATCCTGCAGGAAGTCGTAGCTCTGCTCCGGATCGTCCTTGAGCCAGGAGAGGATGTCGAAGACGTGCTCCGGATCGACATAGACGATGTGCTCGTCTCCGGCAACGATCTCGTGGCGAAGGGCCGCCTCGCCGAACTTCCCCCTCAGCGCCGTGACCGACGGATGATCGGAATGAGCGTCCCACCCACCACCTGGTGCCGCGCGAGCCCCGGAGCGTGGCGCGCCCTGGTCGAGACCCTCGAGGCCCTCTTCGAAACGGTCCGATGTCATCGGTTCAGGATTTCTGCGGATGCGCTACGGACGACGATCGTCCGGTCGGACCACTGCCCCTGTCGACATCAGCCCGCTGCCACGATTCTGGGTCGTCGAGTTCCCGAACGGGAGGGTGATGTCCTGGATGTGATCCTCGGGAAGTGCTGGCCTGCCGACCGCGAGTGGGTCCTCCTCCCCGTACCAGTCCTGCGTTGGAGAGGACTCCTTGATCTTGTCCTGGATCATCAGGATGCCGTAGATCAGCCCCTCGGGACGCGGCGGGCACCCGGGAACGTAGACGTCGACCGGGATGATGGTGTCGATCCCCTGGACCATGCTATAGGCATCGAAGACCCCTCCCGAGGAGGCACACGCACCCATCGAGATCGACCACTTGGGCTGCGGCATCTGGTCCCAGATCTTCCGGAGGACCGGCGCCATCTTGTACGTCACCCGACCGGCGCAGATCAGCAGATCCGCCTGCCGGGGCGAGAAGCTCATCCGCTCCATGCCGAAGCGGGCGAGGTCGTACTTCGTGGCCGCCGAGGCCATCATCTCGATGGCGCAGCACGCAGTTCCGAACGGCATCGGCCAGAGCGAGTTCTTGCGCGCCCAGTTCACCACCGTGTCCATGCGGGTGGTGAGGAAGCTCGGCGCCGCCGTCAGCGCTCCGCTGACACCGCGCTCCCGCCTGCCAGGGAGGTTGTCGGTGCGCTCGGCGGGCGCGGTGCTCTCATTCAGTCCCATTCCAGTGCCCCCTTCTTCCATTCGTAGATCAGGCCGACCGTGAGGATGAAGATGAAGATCATCGCGGCCGCGAATCCTTCCCAGCCGAGATCCCTCATGGCCACCGCCCACGGGACCAGGAAGACCGTTTCGACATCGAAGACGATGAAGAGGATGGCGACGACGTAGAACTTGACCGAGAAACGGTCCCGTGTTCCCCCCAGCCCGGGCATCCCCGACTCATACGGCGCCGACTTCACGCTCGTCGGCCGGTACGGGCTCACCAGATAGGTGAGGCCGAGGATCACGACCGCGTTGACCACCGAGATGGCCAGCAGGATCAGGATGGGAAGGTAGGACTCGATCATCGAGCTCGTCCGCCTCGGAACGCCTTTGTGAAAATGTTCACTTGGTGGAGCCGATCATAATAGACGGTGCCCGAGATCGATGTCAACCGAAGGTCACGCGGTTCGCGTCCACCGAAGGTCACGCTGTTCGCGTCCACCAACCCCCGACCTCGTGCACCGGGCCATCCATCCGTCCGAACCTCTTCCCGAGGCCCTTCTTCCCTGACCACGCCAGACGGCCTGCATTCACCTTGCCGCCGTTCCCCGGGGAATCTACCTTGGGCAGCCGCGTCCTGGCGGTGCCAGAGACCCTTCCGGTCGTCCTTCCGTAATCCTTGGATCAATCTCCGTTCCATGAGCATCAAGCCCGACCGCTGGATCCGAACGATGGCCCGGGAGCACGGGATGATCGAGCCGTTCGAGAATGCGCAGGTCCGCGAAGAGACGGTCTCCTACGGCGTCTCCTCCTATGGATACGACATGCGGGTGGCCGACGAGTTCAAGATCTTCACCAACGTCAACAACGCCATCGTCGACCCCAAGGCCTTCGATGACCGCTCGTTCGTGAACTATCGGGGGGACGTGTGCATCGTGCCGCCGAACTCCTTCGCCCTTGCTCGATCCGTCGAGTACTTCCGCATTCCGCGCAACGTGATGACACTCTGCGTCGGCAAGTCGACGTATGCTCGGTGCGGGATCATCACCAACGTCACCCCCTTCGAGCCGGAGTGGGAGGGGTACGTGACGTTGGAGATCTCGAACACCACTCCCCTGCCGGCCAAGGTCTACGCCAACGAGGGAATCGCCCAGGTCATCTTCTTCGAGTC
>SKRI01000217.1 GCA_007118565.1 Gemmatimonadota bacterium
CCACTCGATCTCCTCGAACCAGGCGTGCACGATCGAGCCGCGGTCGAGCGCCGTGCCCGACTCGAGCCGCAGCACGTCCGCGATCCGTACCCGCGATCCTCCTTCGAGCTGGGAGGGGGAGCGGCGCGGCAGCAGCCGACGCCGAGCCCCGCCCGCGCGGAGCGTCACCGACAGCCTTGGTGCCGCTCCCTCCCCGATAGCCGCGGGCGTTTCATCTACGTCCCGCCTGCCGGTGCGGTACCAGTCCGGATCACCCCGCTCGTATAGCACCTCCCCGGCGACCGCCGGCTGCAATACCTCCCCCTCCTTCAGCGCCTCCCGGAGGATCCGGGCCGCGCTGAGCGCCTTCCCGGGCCCGTTCGGCCCGTCCTCCTGTAGGATGACGTGAACTGCTTGCTCTGCACGGGTGAGCGCCACGTAGAAGGTGCTCAGCCCGTCCCGCACGGTGGCCGCGGTGACCTGCATCCGGGCCTCCTCGACTTCCGGAAAAAGGGGGCGGAGTTCCTTTTTCACCGCCGGGAAGACCGCAGTCGCCGCCGCGGTCGGGGAGGGGCGGTACGGGAGGGGGAGCGAGCTCCCGCCGGCGCGGTAGAGGGGCTGATCGAGGTCCGGGAGGACGACGATCTCGAACTCCAGCCCCTTGGCCTGGTGGACCGTCATCACCCGCACCTCGGCAGTGGTCGGATCCTCCACCCGCTCGCTCTCGACGAGGCGAACGAAATCCCCGGGGCGCAGCGTAGCGCGGTCCTCGTACCGGTGGGCCATCTCCACGAGCTGGCCGAGCCGACGGCGCTCGCGGGCGTCGCAGGCGTCGGCGACCCCCTTCGCCAGAAGGTCGACGGTGGCGCCGTACCCCCGATTCACCAGCTCGACGCGAATCCGGCGGCCGGCCCGCGCGGCGGCACCGTGATCGTCCGGATCCGACATCTCGACCACGGATCCGAGCGGGGAGCGAGCGACATGGTAGCGGGCGACGCGGTCCGCGGGATGGTCGGCCAGTCGCAGTAGCGCGAGGATCGCCTCGCAGGGGGCCGAATCGGTGAGCGCCGTCCCCCCTTCCCCGCTCACCGGAACGCCAAGCTTCCTCAGCTCCATCATCAGCCGGGAGACGGTCGCGTTGGTCCGAGTGAGAATCCCGATCTTGGCGCCGGGCGCCTCGGCGCGTATCTCCCGAACCCGCTCGGCGACGAACCTGCAGAGCCGCGGTCGGACCGAGGCACGACCCTCGTCGCGCGGTCCCGCCTCCACCCGCACGTAGCCCGGTAGATCCTTGCACGCCGCCTCGTGCGGTACGAAATCCTCCCGCCAGCGGCTGACCGCCGCCGAGCAGTCGGCGTTCCCGGCTAGGGCCGAATTCTCCTCGATCGCTGCGAAGACGCGGTTCACCAGATCGAGGACGACGGGGCTCGACCGGTAGCTCTTCGCGAGAACCGCTTCCGCCATCCCGTACCGATCCCGGATATCGTGCACGAGCCCCGGCTCCCCGCCCCGCCACCCGTAGATCGACTGCTTCGGATCGGCGACGATGACCCCGCTCCGGGCGGAGTCCTGGAGGACCTCGTCCACGAGCGGTTCCAGCGCGTTCCACTGGGGGAGAGAGGTGTCCTGGAACTCGTCCAGTAGGATGTGCCGGATGCGCGCGTCGAGCCGGTAGTAGAGCGCCGCGCCACCCTCGAACGGATCGAGCTCCCCGAGCATCCGCGTCACGTCCTCGAAACGGTAGGCTCCCTCGCGTTCCTGGAGCTCCCGATAGATGCGCGCGAAGTCGTGCGTGAGGCGACCGAGCGCCTTCACCCGCCGCGCGAGCGGAGGGCGGAGCGCCCGGCGGGCGAGCAAGACCCCCTTCCGCACCAGGTCGCACACCGCCGGAGCGATCTCCTCCCGGTCGAAGACCGGCTCCTCGTCCAGAGCGCGCTGACAGAGGGTGAGGCAGACGAAGCCTTCCCAATCCTCCTCGCGGACGTCCGTGGCGGCATTGGCGAGCGCCTTCACCCAATTCTTCCGCGGACCGCCGGATTTCGTGAGCGGCACATCGACCGCCTCGAAGCGCAGGGCCAGCGCCTCCCGCTCCTCCGCCGTCGGCGGCGGACCTCCCGGGTCCACCTCGTCGAAGGCACCCCACGGATCCTCCGCCTCGGGATCGATCTGTGCCTGGATGAGGAGGAGCTTGTCGAGGTCGTCGAGAAGGAGGTCGTGCACCGAGCGGCGCACCTCCCCCTGGTTCACCAGGCGGAGAAGCTCCACCACCTCACCCTCGTCCGCGGTGTCGAGGAGCTGCTGGAGCGCGTCCGAGCGGAGGCGGCGGGCGGTCGGATCGTCGACGATCGACCAGCTCGGGGGAAGATGGAGCTCGTGCGCGAAGGTGCGGGCAGCGCCTATGAAGAAGGCGTCGAGGGTGCTCACGCTCATCCGGTGCAGCACGCGGACGACCCGCTCGAGCTGCCCCGTCCAGAACTCCAGCTCGGCCGGCGGGGGGCGCTCCGGGGAGAGCGTCGTGTGGTCAGCCAGCTCCCTCGCCTTTTCCGGGGAGATGGCGGCCTCCGCCATCCGGCCGAGGACACGGCTCAGGATCTCCCCGGCCGCCTTGCGTGTGAAGGTGGAGGCGAGGACCCCTTCCGGCTCTTCGCCGTGGGCCAGGAGGGCAATGATCCGCGAGGAGATGTGAAACGTCTTCCCCGCCCCGGCCGAGGCGAGCACCACCTCCCGCGGCGCCTCCATGGGCGGCTGGGCCGGCGCGAGATCCAGCATCGTCTGGCTCATCCCTCTCCCTCCTCGTCCTCGATGGCGGCGACCATCTGCCGCCCACCGAGGAGCGCCACGAGCCCCGGGTCGTAGCGCGGAATGGCGCCCGCAAAGGCGAAGCGGCCCCTGCGCACCGTTCGCACGACGTCCCGCGCCACCTCCTCCGCCTCGTCCAGCTCGTCGACCGACCAGTCGGCGAAGCACTCGCCCACCTGCGAGAGGTCACGCGGCAGCAGGATGTATCCGAGCCGCAACCCGTCTCCGGCCTCCGCCGGGAGGAGGCGGCTTCCGTTCGCCTCGGCTCCGCATACGAGCTTCCGGTAAAGGGGGAGCTGGAGATCGATCCAGGCCTTCTCGCGCCCCTTCCGATGCGTCTGCTCCGGCCCATCTCCCTTCTCGGACGTCTTGTAGTCGAAAACGGCCCACTCCCTGATCGCAGGATTGAAGTCGATGCGGTCGATGCGGCCGGTGAGCTCGATCGGCTCGCCGTCCACCTCGAAGGGAAGACGGAGAAGCCCCTCCCGCCGGTCGCTCCCCTCCGGTCGCGCCCCCTCCGCCGGCCGTCCCTCCACGAAGCGGATCTCCCACCCCTGGCCCGCCCACTCCGCCTGCCAGCGTGCCAAGGCCTCCAGCCGCAGGCGGAGGTTGCGGAGCTGGAGCCGGACGGCGGGGAGACGCCGGCCGCGACCGAAGCGTTTCTCCGCCATTTCGTCCAGCAGCGTTTCGAGCCGGGCGGCGACCTCCTTCTCGTCGGTGGAGGTGCGCGCCGCGTCGTGCCCGAATGCCTGGAGCACGTCGTGGGCGAGGGAGCCGAAGAGGCCTCCGTCCATCTCCCGCGCCCGGTCGTCGTAGGAACGAAGGTCGTACTTTCCGGTGAGCGCCCAGAGGTACGGGTCGTCGAGGAGGGTGCGGAAGGCGGTGACGGGGAGCTCGAAGGGCGGCTCCCGCTCGATCTCGGGCTCCGGCGGAAGCGCGAAGCGGGACTCGTCGGTGCCGTCGGCCTGGCGCATCCCATCGGTGGCGGGAGTGCCGGGCTGACCCTCTGCGA
Source organism: Gemmatimonadota bacterium (assembly GCA_007118565.1). GTDB lineage: Bacteria > Gemmatimonadota > Gemmatimonadetes > Longimicrobiales > Longimicrobiaceae > SKRI01. Next base: position 3,791 of record SKRI01000217.1, read on the forward strand.
AACGCTGAATGCGCCGGGCGAGCTCCTCCCCGCGCGCCGCCAGCATCAGCCGGCTGGGGTGGAGTGGATCCCCGGTTGCGCTCACCCGGCCGGTCACGATGCGGACCCGCGCGCGGTCGTGTAGCAGCGCGGTCAGATGGTACGCATCGCGGGCGTAGCGCATCCGGTTGTCGAGCATTCCAACCGCGGAGCGGAGGCGGTCCGGGAGGAAGGCGTGCGCGGTGATCGACTCGGGGAGGAACGGCTCGTTGAACCCGGTCACGAAGGCGACGGGGGCGTCGTCGAGGGGGAGCTCGAGCCAGCCGAGCAGCTCCACCGAGGCACGGTCGGGGTCGTCCGGCACTGCCTGCCCGCGGATCGTCTCGAGCAGGAGGTCGATGGCGGTGGCGCCATCGCAGGTGAGGTCGAGGCGCCCGGGGAGACGGGAGATGGAGAGCGCTGCCGAGCGAAGGGCGCCCAGGGTATCGAGGAGCCGGCGCTCCTCGGGGTTGTCCCGGGAGAGGGTGCGGTCGCCGAGGATCTCTCCCGTCGCGGCGAAGATCTCTTTGGGCCAGGCGGAGAGAGCACGCGAGGTCCGCAGCGGCTCCAGACAGCTCGCGATGCGGTGGAGGGCCGCCTCCAGCGGCGCCTCCTCCGTCGGAGGACGCAACGCGGCAGGCGCGCCGAGGGGGAGCCTCTTCGCATGGAGCCTATCCGCCTCGGCGATCGCTCCCCCCACGTCCACCCGCCGACCCTGATCCCCCGGCCGCGACAGCCACCGGCCGACCTCAGGGTGCCGGAGGAGCGCGGCGAACGCCTCCCAGCGACCTCCGCTCCGCAGGTGATCGGAGATGGCGGCCAGGAGGCGGTAGGTCGGCGTCCGCACGATCGGGGTGCCCGCCGCGCTCCGGGCGGGGACCTGCCACGCCTCGAGCCGCTGCTCCAGGTACGGAGCCACCTCGTCGTGGGGAACCGCGATCGCGATCTCCTCCGGGGCGTAGCCATCACCCAACCCGGCCAGCTCGCCCAGGACGACGTCTGCCTGGTCGGAGGGTCGCTCTGCGATCCGCAGCGTCTCCGCCGGGTAGTCGATCTCCCGCTCCCCCCACACCTCCGGCCGCACGCACCCTAGCCCGTTGAAGCCGTCCGCCTCCGCCTCGGGGGCGTGGATCAGAACGCTGAGCTCCCCGCCCCACCGCTGGATGATCCCCCGCGCGATGGCCGGCATCTCCACCACGCCGACCAGCCAGAGGTCGTGCTCGAAAGTGAGCTCGGCCGCGCCGAGCGCCTCGATCCGGGCGAGATCGGGGTCGGATCGATCGGTCTCCGTGAGGATCTCCGCATACCGCTCCTGCGCCTCGGAGAGCGCGGTCCATCGTTCCTGATCGTCGAAGAAGAGCGCTCCCCCGGCGCACACGCGCGCGACGTCCGAGAAGCGATGCCCCGCTCCTGCGACATCCCGATGGAGCTTCGCCACCTCCGCGGCCAGCGTATCCCAGCCGCGGAGGTCGTCGTCCGCCGGGGACGACAGGAAGATCCGTTCGCGCGCCGACGAATCCATCTCCCGCAACGCCTCCGCCCACGCGCGCCGGGTCACCACCGGATCGGCGAGCGGGCGCTCGGGCTCGTGGAAGAGCTCGGGGAGGCGGCCCACGGTGGTGATCCGGGGCGGAAGCAGGCGGAGGCCGCGTGCCTCCGCCTTCTCGAGGAGCAGCTCCTTTAGCCGACGGCCGGCGCGGCCGCCGGGGAGCCCGACCGTGGCCTGCGAGAGATCCGCCACCTCGCCCCGCCGGTAGTGGTCCACCAGCAGCTCGGCCGCGGTGTGCAGCGCGGGACGGTCCCAGTCGAGAAAGATGCGGGGCATGCGGGGCAGCTGGCGATTTCGTGGCGCGCGCCTCGCCCGGGGGCCGGGCGCTGAGGACGGCCTGAAGGTACGAGAGGGGTCCGACAGCGGGACGTTCGGGAGCCGGACCGGCTCCGGAAAGCGACGGCGCCCGGCCGCGTAGGTCGGGCGCCGTCCCGATCGAGGTCTACTCGTTGGCAGCCACCGCGCCTCCGGCCAGCTGCTCCCAGAGGTAGGCGTAGGTGATGCCCTGCAGGTGCGCCCGCTGCTCGTTCGTCACACCGGCTCCATGACCGCCCTCCATGCTCTCGAAGTAGAGGACGGGATGGCCCATCTCCTCCATCCGCGCGGCCATCTTGCGGGCGTGGCCGGGGTGCACCCGGTCGTCACGCGTGGTGGTGGTGATGAGGGGACGCGGGTAGTCGACGTCCTCGCGGAGCTGCTGGTATGGCGAGTAGCGGCCGATGAACTCCCACTGCGCCGGATCGTCCGGATCACCATACTCGGCCATCCAGCTGGCGCCGGCCAGCAGGACGTGGTACCGCCGCATGTCGAGGAGCGGCACCTGAACGACCACGGCGTTGAACAGATCCGGCCGCTGCGTCATGGCGACGCCGACCAGGAGACCGCCGTTGCTCCCGCCCATGATACCGAGGTGCTGGGGGGAGGTGATTCCCCGCTCCACCAGATCATCGCCCACGGCGATGAAGTCGTCGAAGGCCCGCTGGCGGTTCTCCTGCAGCGCCGCCCGGTGCCAGTCCGGCCCGAACTCGCCGCCGCCCCGGATGTTGGCCAGAACGTAGACGCCGCCCCGCTCCAGCCAGGCCGCGCCGGTCACCGCGCCGTACCCCGGCGTCCGCGAGATCTCGAAGCCGCCATAGGCGTGCAGCAGCGTGGGGTTGGACCCGTCGAGCGGCGTGTCCTCGGCACGCACCACGAAGTAGGGGACAGCCGTGCCGTCCGCCGAGGTGGCCTCGTGCTGCTCGACCACCAGCCCCTCGGCGTCGAACATCTCCGGGAGGCTGCGGACCTCCCGTACCGACCCGTCCTCGTCCGCAAGATAGAGGGTGGTCGGCTGGGTGAAGCCGCTGTAGGTGAAGAAGTACCGGTTGGTGAATGGCGATGTCGCCGAGACGCCGATGCTCCCCATCTCCGGGGCCGGCACCGTCTCGAACGACCACTCTTCGTCGCGGTAGGCATACCGCCGCAGCTCGCCCTGCACGTTGTCGAGCATGCCGATCAGGAGGTAGTCCCGGGTGGCGCGCACCCCGCTCACCGTCTGCCGCTCGGTGGGCTCGAGAAGCACGTCGAAGTCTCGCGAACCGTCGAGGAAGTCGTCGAAGCCGATGTGGACGAGCGATCCCGCCGGAAGGCTCCGACCCCCCACCTCCCAATTCGACCGAAGGTAGACCACCATCCGGTCGCGGACGAAGGTCGGGCTCGCGTCGAGCGGCAGATCGATCGGCGTGAGCTCCCCATTCTCCAGCACGTGCAGCCGGGCGTCGAAGAAGGCCGGCCGATGAGTGACGACGTTGAAAGTCCGGTCGGCCGTGCGCCAGGCGCCTACGCCCACCGACATGTCGTCCTCCTGCCCTTCGAAGAGCGTCTCCGCCTCGGAGAGCGGCGTGCCGCGCTGCCAGAGCTTGGCGATCCGGGCGTAGCCGGAGGTGGTCATGGTTCCCGGACCGAAGTCGGTGGCCACCATAAGCGTGTTCTCGTCCCGCCAAGCCACGCTCTGCTTCTCCTCGGGGAGGAAGAAGCCGTCCTCCACGAAGGCTCGCGTCTCCATGTCGAACTCCCGCACCTCGACCGCGTCCGCCCCACCGCGCGAGAGCCGCACCAGGCAGCGGCGGTAGTCGGGCTCCAGGCAGGTGGTCCCGGCGTACGACCAGTTGACCCCCTCCTCGGCGGCGAGCGCGTCGATGTCGAGGATCACGTCCCACTGCGGGCTCCCCGCCAGGTAGCCGTCCCAGCCGGTGCGGCGCCAGACTCCGCGGGGATTGTCGCGGTCCTGCCAGAAGTTGTAGAGGTGATCGCCCATGATGGACGGGAAGGCGATCCGGTCGTGCGAATCGAGGACCTCCAGCGTCCGCTCGAAGATGGGCCGGTAGGCCGGGCTCGCGGCGAGCTCCGCCTCGGTGATCTCGTTGCGCTCCTCCACCCAGGACAGCGCCCGCTCCCCCTCGACCTCCTCCAGCCAGAGGTAGGGGTCTTCCGCGTCCTGCGGTGGTACGGGCGTGGCGACCGGAGTCGGCTCGGTCGCCTCGGAGGGGGTGGCATCGGGACCCGGCGCGGGCGCCGTGGCCGGAGCACAGCCGGCGGCAATCAGGAGCATGGCCGCAGCGTACGTCGACTTCATCTTTGCGTTCGTTCGGGGAGATGGATTCCGTGCGGCCAGGCCGGTGCCTTCGCGGAAGACGCCGCACGACAGTAGCATGACACACCTCTACGCACGCGAAGTTTCCCGGAGGGGGAGCGAGGCGTCGCCCGGGCGGGGGGGATCACCATCGCCACTCCCCCGACCGCTCGAGCGGATCGCGGAATCCGAGCGACTCCATCACCTCCCCCGTCCGCTCGAAGGACCAGCGGTCGAGCGGATGGTCCGCGGCGTTGGCCACCGCCCAGAGGAGGGCGGCGCTCACCGCGGCGGCATCGGCGATCCCCTCCTCGTCCAGCTTGTCGCGGGTGTCCGCAGACGTGTGGGTCACGCCGGCCGCACGCTCCGGAAGGGTGCGCCCGAGGGTCAGGATCGGAACTCCCTCGAGCATGAAGGGCATGTGGTCGGAGTAGAGACCGCCGCCGGTTCCGACCTCCTCCGAGAGCTCCCAGCCGCCCGCGTTCAGCCCCCGGGCGATCGGTCGCAGCAGGGCGGCCGCCTCGGGCCGGCCTACGGCGCCCAGCCCGGTGGGGGTGCCGACCACGTCAAGGTTGAGCACCGCCACGTAGTCGTCAAGGCGGCCGGATTCCTTGCGCGTCTCCACATGGTGGCGGGAGCCGTAGAGGCCCAGCTCCTCCCCCATCCAGAGGGCGAAGCGGATGGTCCGCCGTGGCCGCTCCCCGCTCTCGCGGACATGCTCGGCCAGCGCGCGGGCGATGTCGAGCACGGCCACGCTCCCCGAGCCGTTGTCCACCGCCCCGGTGGCCAGGTCCCACGAATCCAGGTGCGCGCCCACCAGCACCACCTCGTCCGTGGTGCCGGGGATGTCGGCCAGGACGTTGGCGTCGGTGGTCCGCTCCATCCGGTTGTCGGTCACGAGCCGGGCGCGCACCTCTTCGGGGAAGCGCTCCACGATCCGGGTGAGCCAGGCGCCGGTCTCGTAATCGGCGGCAACGGCCGGGATGCGCGTCTCGTGGTCGCCCAGGGTGGCTACCCCCACCTGAACGAGCGACCCGGGGGCGATGAGTACGAAGCCGGCCGCTCCCGCCGCCTCGGCGAGGGCGATCTTCTCCGACCGGTGCACGCCCCGGCCGTACCCCTCCGGCTGCCCGGGCTGCGCCAGGATGATGGCGCCGCGGACCCCGTCTCCCAGCCGCTCGAAGTCCTCGGCCACGGCGTGCCCGGCATCGACCACCCGCGCCTCGACTTCGAAGGAGCCCACCTGGCCGAGAGAAAGGATGCTCATCTCCCGCCTCGCGACCGGATAGGGCGCGAGCACGGTCATGGCGGCCTCGTTGCGCTCCCAGGCCAGGAGGGGGAAAACCTCCTCGCGGACGTTCTCAAGCCCATACTCGGTGAAGCGCTCTGACGCGTAGCTCCGCGCCCGCTCCCCTTCCGGCGTGGCCGACATCCGCGGCCCGATCAGGTCCATGAGGACGAAGGCATGCTCCGGAACGGTGGTGGCGGCGCGGGTCGCGCGGGCCAGCTCGGCGAGCGTGGCCGCGCCCACGGTGTCCGGTGCCGGGACCGCGGCCGCTGGGGGCGCGGCATGACACGCCGCTCCGATCAGGAGGGAAATGGCGAGGGCGCGGAGGAGAGGAAGGCGTGTCGTCATGGGGCAGAAGGGCGAAGTCAGGGTGATTCCGAGCGATCCGCAAGAGCGTACCTCCTCCCGCCGGCTCCGAGCAAGAGGCTCGGAGCATGTTCGGCACGATGCTTGAACGCAACGCCATATGTTCCTACCGGGAAATGCCCGTGGGAACCGTTCGATCACCCAATCAGGGAGGATGCGATGACACGCGCAACCACCATGCTGACCGTGCTCGCCTTCGCGGCCCTTCCCGTTCTCTTCGGGGCCACGGAAGCCGAGGCGCAGGTTCAGGACGACGACTTCTTCACCACGGCGGAGCGGGAGGGCTTCACCACCTGGCGGACCGGCGTTCGTGACGCCGAGCTGGAAGCCCGCTTCACACCGGGGCGTGAGTACACGGTGTTCGCACCGACGGACGACGCCTACCGGGCGGTGCCCGCCCAGCAGCGGAACCTGTGGCAGACCGATCGGGCCGCGCACCGCGCCGCGGTGGGCCACACCATCGTCGAGGGACGGCTCACGGCCGAAGACCTCCGTCAGCGGCAGTACGTGACCACCATCGACGGCGAGCGCCTTCCGGTCCGCACCGAGGGGGACCGCGTCATGGTCGGGGACGCGACCGTCCAGCGGGCCGACATCACCGCGGGTGACGGCGTGATCCACGGCGTGGATCGGGTCACCTGGCCCGCGACCGCGGCAGAGCGGGTGAGGGACCCCGTCCGGAAGAACTGACCGCTCCTTCCCGGAACCGCTCGCGAAAGGCCGCGGTGCTGATGCACCGCGGCCTTTCCATTGTCGGGGTAGTCGGACGGTCAGTAGATGTGGACCTCGGTGCCGACATGGATGCTCCGGTAGATGAGCGCCAGGTCCTCGTCTCCCAGCCGGATGCACCCCCGCGTGACGGGCTGGCCGATCGAGTCCTCGTGCGGCGTGCCATGGATGAGGTACGCCTCGCCGAGATCCAGCTTGTACGCTCCCAGCTCGTCCGGGACCTGACGATTCACCGTCCCGAACGGGGGCACGAAGACGGTATCGTCGAAGACGATGTGCTCCCCCTGCGGAACAGGCTCGAAGGTCCCTTCTGGCGTGATCCTCCCCACCCTGCCTTGCCGAATCCCAACGCGGCTGCCGTCCGAGAGGGACACATTCCGCCCCGCGCGCAGCTTCACCATCTCCCTCCCCGTTTCCCGCGCGTAGGATACGTAATGCCAGAGGGGCGGGACCCAGGTGGGATTTTCCTCCTTGGCGATGACGCGACGCACCCCTCGCGGCGTCTCGAACTCCCA
>SKRI01000025.1 GCA_007118565.1 Gemmatimonadota bacterium
AGGGCCTCCGCCTCCACCCCGCGGCGCTGGTGGGCGCCGTCTTCCCGGAGCGGATCCAGGCCTGGCGGGGTCTCCCCCAGTCGGTGATCCTCGACGAGTTCGCCGACTTCATGGACGACGGTCACGGCGGCTTCCTGGTGATCCCCGGCGCCTCCAACGGTCCCGCGCTGGCCGCCGCCCTCACCACCACCCTCGGCGCCGAGCACCGCGCCCGCATGCGCGAGCTGCCGCACCTGGCATCCGCCGCGGTGATGATCCACGACGAGACGGAGGGGCGGGTCACCCCCGCGCTCGACGGGCGCCCCCGCACCCGCTACTGGCCCGACCGGGACGATCTGGCCCTCGTCCGTCGCGGGGTGGAGTCCATGGCCCGTCTCTACCTGGCCGCGGGCGCCGACCGGGTCCATCTCCCCTACGGAGGAACTCCGCCGGTGCGCTCCGAGGCCGGGCTGCGGGCGGCGCTCGACTCCGCGCGCGACGACCCCCACCGGCTCAGCCTCGCCTCGGTCCATCCGCAGGGGAGCTGCCCCATGGGCACGGATAGGCGTGCGGCGGTGGGACCCGACGGGGCGCTCCTCTGCGAGGACGGGATCTACCTGGCCGACACCTCCCTCTTTCCCACCTCGGTCGGCGTGCCGCCCCAGGTCACGGCCATGGCGCTGGGATCCTTCGTGGCCGAGCGGGTGGTGGCCGGACTGGGGAGATGAGCACCGGCGAGCAGGTACCGGCGCTCTTCGCACGCTATCCCCGGCTGCGGGAGCGACTCCCCTGGGTCGGGCTGGGCGAGGGGCCGACCGCGGTCGAGCCGCTCCCCACACCCGCCTTGGCGACGGGGTGCTGGCTCAAGCGGGACGACCGGACCGCCGGCGCCTACGGCGGCAACAAGGTCCGCAAGCTCGAGTTTCTCCTGGGCGAGGCGCTGGAGCGGGGTGTCCGGCGAGTGGTGACCGGCGGGGCAATGGGGTCCCACCACGCCCTGGCCACGGCGCTGCACGCCCGCGCGGTCGGCCTCGGCTGCACTGCCGTCCTCTTCCCCCAGCCGGTGACCGATCATGTCCGCGAGGTGGTGGCCGCGCACGCCGCGCTGGGGACGGAACTGGTCCACGTCCCCCACATGACGCTGGTCCCTCCCGGGATGTGGCGGGTGCGGCTCTTCCGCGGGGTGGACGAGGTGATGATCATCCCGCCCGGTGGCTCGAGCGACACCGGCACCCTCGGCTACGCCTCCGCCGCCCTCGAGCTGGATGACCAGCTCCGCGCGGGGGCGCTGCCCGAGCCGGAGACGATCCACCTCCCGGCGGGGACCCTCGGCACCGCCGCCGGCCTCGCCGTGGGATTGGCGCTGGCCGGTCGGCAGACGCGGGTGGTGGCGGTGCGCATCATCGGATCGCTGGTGGCCAACCAGCGGGTGCTGCGACGGCTGGTTACGGGGACGCTCCGCCGGCTGGAGCGGGCCGGGGTGACGGTGCCGCCGGCGGCGGAGGTGCTGTCACGGGTGGAGATCCGCGAGGGCTACATCGGCGCTGGGTACGGCGAGGCGACGCAGGCGGGGCGGGAGGCGGCGGCGCGCTTCGGGGAGACGGGGATCTCTCTCGATTCGACCTACACCGCCAAGGCCGCCGCCTGCTTCCTGGCCGACGCCACAGCCGATCCCGGTCGGCCGCGCCTCTTCTGGCACACCCTGAGCGAGACCACGCCGCCGCCGGGGGAGGCGTCGGCGATCGCCTCGCTTCCGCCGCCCTTCCGGCGAGTGGTCGATCCCGCCTGACGAGCGAGGGGCGGCGTCACCAGACGCCGCCCCTCGCTTCACCTTCCCGTCGGCAACCGCCGCTTCCTCAGCGCGCCCCCTCCCGCCGGTACCGCACCTCCCCGCCCACGATCGTGTAATCGACCTGCGCGTCGCGGATCTCCTCCTCCGGCACGGTGAGGATGTTCCGGGAGAGGACCACGATGTCGGCCTGCTTGCCCGGAGTGAGCGAGCCCCGGATCTCCTCCTCGAAGGCCGCGTAGGCGTTGGCCAGGGTGTAGCTGTGCAGCGCCTCCTCCCGGGTCATGGCCTGCTCCGGGAAGAAGCGGTTGCAGTCCGCCATGTGGCGTGTCACCGAGGCGTAGAAGCTCGCGATCGGGGAGATGTCCTCCACCGGCACGTCCGTCCCGTTGTTTACCACCACGCCGGCGTCGAGGAACGAGCGCCAGAGGTAGGAGGTGCGCCGCGCCCGCTCCTCGCCCAGCCGCCGGGGTACCCAGGGGCCGTCCGAGGTGGCGTGCACCCCCTGCATGGAGGCGACGACGCCGAGCTCGGCGAAACGCGGCACGTCGGCGGGATCGACGTGCTGGGCGTGCTCGATCCGCCACCGCTCGGCGCGGCCGTCCACCCCCGCCCCGCGGAAGGCCCGCTCGTAGAGGTCCAGCGCCTCGCGGTTGCCGCGGTCGCCGATGGCGTGGGTGGCGAGCTGGAAGCCGTGGCGGAGGGCCACCTCGGCCGTCCCCTGCATCACCTCCGGCGGCTCGAGCGCCATCCCCCCGGTCTCCGGCAGATCGGCGTACGGCTCCAGCAGCCAGGCGCCGTGCGAGCCGAGCGCGCCGTCGATCTGCCGCTTGATGGTGCGGACGGTGAGGAAGCCGTCCCCGTAGCCGACCATGCGGTAGTCGGCCAGCCGCGCGTCCATCTCCTCGTTCGTCTCGCCCCGCACCATGACGTAGAGGGGGACGGGGAGCGCGCCCTCGTCGGCGAGGGTTCGCAGGAAGTCGACGGTGGCGAAGGAGGAGCCGGCGTCGTGGAAGGAGGTGATCCCGTTGGCCAGCACCTCCTCGCCGGCCAGGGTCACCGCACGCCGCGAATCCGCCTCCCGCTCGTCCGGGGAGCGCGCCTC
>SKRI01000061.1 GCA_007118565.1 Gemmatimonadota bacterium
CTACGGAATGGTCGGATCGCACATCGTCCGGTCAAAGAACGGGTTGTTCTCCTCGTCCACCGGGACCGGGAAGCTCACCTGGTTCCCCGGCTTGTTCGGGAAGACGCTCTCCACCGGGCGATCGTACTGCCGCACCAGCCGGCGGAGATCGCCGAGGCGATGCCCCGTGAGCCACATCCAGTAGGCACGCTCCTCGAAGTGCAGATCCACCAGCTCGTCATCGGTCAGACCGGCAACGGCCAGGGGCGCGAGGCCAACTCCATCGCGGAGCGTATTGTGGATATCCGCAAAGTCCCCGGTACGACCGCCGCGCAGCGCGGCTTCCGCCTCGATGAGGCGGGCCTCGATGCCTGTAGCGAGCGGGACGTCGTCCGCCCGATCCGGGTACTTCAGCTGCCCGAACGCGTCCACGCCGAATGCGAAAGCCCTGATCGGCGTGTACGCCAGGCGCGGGTCGTCCTCGTCGGCCCGCTCCCGGTAGGGAAGTCCGGTCCCGCCGTCCCGGTTCGCCACGGACCAGCGGCCTTGGCTGTTGTTGAACGCCCACACACCGTTGTTCTGGCGGCCGGTGTTGTCGGAGTGGAAGATCAGGTAGGTGAAGTCCGTATCCACACCCGCAACCGCGCTCGCTGCCTCCTCGAAGCGACCTAGGTTGAGGAGGGTCCTTCCCCTCCCGACCGCGGCGAGCTGCTGCAGCTGGTCAGTGGCGCCCCCGACCTGGCCGGCGCTCTCGAACCTCTCGAGCGCATGCTGGAAGATCTCCTCCGTCCCGAGCGGATGACCGTAATCGTCCTCGGCGATCACGCCGGTCCGGATGTCGAAGTCGCTGAACGGAACCCCGGGGCAGTAGTTCTCCCCGAACATGATGTACGTGTACCCGGCCAGGCTGAGGACCTCGGAGCGGCCGGAGTGATCCGGACCGAACTCGGCGAACACCTCGCCCGCCTCCTCGGTCAGGCGACGCGAGCGCTGCACCTGGCGGAAAACGCCCTGCATGGTGGCGTTCTCAACGCGCACGTTGCGGTTGTCCACCTCCCGGCGGGTGGGGAAGGTGCCGGTGTGCTCGAACTCGTCGGCCATCAGGCCGCCGGTGAGGATGATCCCCTCGCCGGTGGTCGGGTTTCCACTGTACGCCGCGGCAAACTCGCCGATCGCAGCGGCTCGCCACGAGGGCAGCGCCGTTTCCGTGCGTGTCAGCTCGGGCAGGACCACGTCCGGATCCGGAACGTCGAGAACGCGGTCGAAGTCGCATGCGGCGAGCGCCAGTCCGGCCGCGGCCGCGAGCGCGACCCCGGGGAAAGGCCGGCGGCCTTTCCCCCTGGGCTGTGTCTTGGTTGCGATATTCATCGTCATCTATATCGATCTGATCAGAAGGTCACGTTCAGACGCGCGGTCAGGTAGCGCACCGGCGGCTGGGTCAGGAAATCCGCGGTCGCGAAGTTCGCCTGTCCCGCGAAGTTCATCTCCGGGTCCATGCCCGTGTAATCCGTCCACGTGGCGAGGTTGCGCCCGGAAAGCGTCAGGCTGAGGGCCTGCACGCCGAGGCGGTCCGTCCACTGCTGCGGGCTGATGAGCGTGACTGCGAGCTCGCGCAGCTTGGTGAAGGTGGCATCCTCGATGAATCCGTCGATGGTGCCGAGCTGTGCGGCCACCGCCCGGGCCTGTGCCTCCTCCGAGGCCTCCGGGTTGTTCATCCCCTCGCAGATGTAGAAGAGGCAGCGGAACTCCTCGGTGCTGTTGAGGAGCCTGTGACCCCCGTGGTGATCGAGCAGCGCGGAGACCCGCACAACGTCGAAGAGCGTCACGCCCGAGGAGATGGAGAACTCGTAGCGCGGGAACGGCGTTCCGCGGTACTCCTGCTCGTCACCGATCTCGACGTCGCCGTACCCGACGAGCCCGTCGTCGCCGGCCTCCCATCCCTCGAGCGGGTTCGCCCAGTACCCACCCAGCGGGTAGCCGGGCTGGTGGCGCTGCGAATCACCCCCGAGACCGAAGATGATCGGCTCGATGCCCTCGGCGAGCTCGAGGAGCTCGTTGCGGTTGGTGGAGGCGCTGACGGTGGCGTCCCACTGCACCTGCGCCATATCCAGAACGCGGGCATTCAGGAGCGCCTCGAGTCCCTCGTTCCGGACGCTGCCGATGTTCTCGTAGCGACCGGTGGTGACGCCGAGGGAGGGGGCGAGCCGCCGGAAGACGAGCGCGTCGTCCGACCGCTTGTTGTAGTAGGTGAGCTGAAGCCCGAGCCGCTCGTCGAGGAAGCCGACGTCGAACCCGGTCTCGAACTCGGTCGAGATCTCGGGAGCGAGGTCCGGATCACCCGTCCCACCCAGCGTGAAGCCGGGGGCGTCCAGCCCCTCGACCGTCACGGCCACCGGGCTGAAGTAGGTGAGCGCCTGACGGAAGCCCGGCCGGAGACCGGACTGCCCGAAGGCGGCACGCAGGCGGAGGGAGCTGATGCCCGCGACCTGCGGGAACCAGGGCTCCTCGTCGATGACCCACGAGGCACTGAGCGACGGGTAGAGCACCAGGCCGAAGTCGGCACCGAAGGCGCTGTTGTCGTCCCCGCGCAGCGCACCCGTGACGAAGAGGCGGTCGTCGAACCCGAACTGCTGCTGAATGTACCCGCCGAGGGTGCGAACGTCCTGGTTCACCTCGTTTACGGCGAACCGGGCGTTGACGCCGGCGAGCGACTCCGATCCCTCCAGGAGCTGCCAGCCCGAGGCGTAGGTGCCGCGGAATACCTCCTGGTGGAACTGCGTCCCCAGCGAGGTCGCGGAGGTGATGGTCGGCGTGAGGTCGAACGACGCCGTACCACCGAAGTTCCCGGTGTAGTTGGCGATGTTGATCCGGTTGGAGATCCGGCGTCCCTCCGGATAGTCGGCGAAGGTCACCCGGTTCGGCTGGATCGTCTCGTTGTCGTGACGGCCCAGGAAGTCCATTCCCACCGTGCCGATGACGTTCAGCCACTCCAGCGGACGCCAGGTGGCATTCGCGCTCCCCACGAAGCGGTCGATCTGCTGGCGAGTATCGACCTCGTAGATCTGCGTCGGTCCGATCGGGTCGAAGCCGCGTGCGTTGGGATCCGATCCCGTGCCCGTGTCGGTCGCATGGCCAAGCACCGCATTGGAGACGAGGCCGAGGATGTTGTTGTCGTTCTGCGGAAGCGAGAGGTCGCTGGTCGTGTAGCCGGTGCTGACCGCGAGCTCCAGGTCCTCCCGGAGGTTGCTCTGGATGTTTGCCCGCACGTTCACGCGGTCCAGCTCGTTGTTGCGGAAGATCCCGTCCTCTCCCTCCGTCTCGGCGGAGAAGTAGTAGGTGCCGAAATCACCGCCGCCGGTCACGTTCGCACCGATCTGCCAGCGGTTTCCGTCACGGAATGGGCTGGCACGACCGTCACCGTAGGGGCTCGCGGCGTCCGGATCGGAGATGCCGTGGCCACCCTCGCGGCTCGGCCGGTCCATGAGCGGGTTCCAGCTCAGGACCTCGTCGATGGTGCACCATCCCTCGGCCTGCTCCGCGACCGCGCACGGGGCGCCGCCCGCGTCGAGCGCCAGATAGTTGGCCGGCCACTCGCTCCGCTCCTGGATCGTGCCGGTCTCGGAGTAGACGTTCCAGCGGGCCGCTCCGCTGCGACCGCGGCGGGTGGTGATCTGGATGACGCCGTTCGCGGCGGCCGTTCCGTACATGGCCGCGGCGGCCGGCCCCTTGAGGATCTCGATGTTCTCGATGTCCTCGGGGTTGATGTCCTCGAGCCGGGACGGGGTCTGCCCGCCGACGCCGATGGAGCCGGAGTTCGGTGAGTCGTGGATCCGCACCCCGTCGATGATCAGCAGCGGCTGATTCGAGAGGGATACGCTGGCCGACCCGCGGATGCGGATGCGGGAGCCGGTGCCGGTGGTCCCACCGGACTGCTGCACCGTCACGCCGGCGGCGCGTCCCTGAAGGAGGTCGGAGAACTTGTTCACGGGCGCGAGGTCGACGTCGTCCACGCGGATGGACTCCACCTGGTTGCCGAGCTCGCGACGCCGCGCCTGCTCACCGGTAGCGGTCACCACCAGCCCCTCGACCGCGATGGCACCCTCCCGGAGGGTGAGGTTGACGGTGACGGTGGCATCCGGCGCCACGTCCACCTGCTGCGTGGTGGCGCGGTACCCGATGAGGGTGGCCCGCACCTCCTGCGTGCCGGCCGGAACGCCGGTGATCCTGTATGTGCCGTCCGCACCGGTCAGCGTCCCTCGCTGCGTGCCGACGACGAACACCTGGGCGCCCGAGATGGGCTCCTGTGTCTCTGCCTGTGTCACGGTCCCTTCAACGATCCCCGTCTGCTGCGCCTGCGCCCCGGCTGCCGTCGCTCCGAAGAGCGCGGCTCCCGCAGCGAGGGCCAGAAAGGCTCTAAGGCCTCGTGGCGAACTCATCAATGCTATCTCCTGTCGAACGGAATCAGTGGGAGCCGGGACAACCGCCCGCCCCCCTCTCGAAAAACGGCCCATGGTTCTCCATGAGCCGCCACTGCACAACGTAGATCACGCGTCTCGTCAAAGACGAGCGAAATCACGTCCAAACTGCTTGGCTGCCGGACGAAAAAGCCGACCTTCGTCCCGCCGGACGATGGGACCGGGCTGCCCGATCCCCATCGTCGAATCCTGTCAACGACTGGCCGCCGTCGATTCTGACGCGCCACCCCTGCCGGAGCGGGTCACCCGCCCGGCACGTCCCCGAGCATTCCCACCGCTCGGAGCAGCGCCCGCGCCTTGGCCAGCGTCTCCTCATACTCTGCGCTCGGGACCGAATCCGCAACCACCCCCGCCCCGGCCTGCACGTGCGCGCGGCCCTCGTGCACGAGGAGGGTGCGGATGGCGATGGCCAGGTCCATTCCCGCCCCCCCGTGCGCCAGGTAGCCGACAGCGCCGGCGTAGGGGCCTCGGCGCACCGGCTCGAGCTCGTCGATGATCTCCATGGCCCGCACCTTGGGCGCGCCCGAGACCGTGCCCGCCGGGAAGGTGGCGCGGAGCGCATCGAAGAGGGTGTGGCCCTCGGCGAGCCGCCCCTCCACGCTCGAGACCATGTGCAGGACGTGCGAGTAGCGCTCGATCTCCATCCGCTCGGTGACCCGCACCGAGCCGTACTCGGAGATGCGGCCGACGTCGTTCCTGCCGAGGTCCAGGAGCATGAGGTGCTCGGCGACCTCCTTGGGGTCGAGCCGCAGCTCCTCCGCCCGGCGCCCGTCCTCGTCCGCATCGGATGAGCGCGGCCGGGTCCCCGCGATGGGTCGCACCGTGACGGTCCCCTCCTCGGCGCGGACCAGCACCTCCGGAGAGGAGCCGATCAGGTGCAGCCCGTCCATCTCCAGATAGAAGAGGTAGGGAGATGGGTTGAGCGTCCGCAGCGCGCGGTATACGTCGAATGGGTCATGGTCGGGGAGCCCGATGGAGAGCCGCTGGGAGAGGACGACCTGGAAGGCGTCCCCCGCCAGGATGTACTCCTGGATGGTGCGCACCCGCGCCTCGAACGCCTCCCGGGAGAGCGAGCTCTCGAAGTCCGGGTCGGTTTTCCGCTCCCGGGATACGGGAAGCGGAGCGAGCCGGCCGGGTCCGCGGAGCCGGTCGACGACCTCGTCGATCTCCGCGATGGCGGCCTCGTAGCGCCGCTCGAGCTCCGCGGACTCCGCCCCTCGCGTGTCGGCGTAGACGAGCACCAGGGCGCGGGCCGCCAGGTTGTCGATGGCCACCACCGCCCGCGTCTCCACAAAGAGGGCGTCCGGAACGTCGAGCGCGGACGGGGGCGCGTCCGGGAGGGACTCGATGCAGCGGATGATGTCGTAGCCGAAGTAGCCCACCCACCCGCCGGTGAAGCGTGGCAGCCCCGGCACCTCCGCCACGGTGGGCGCCAGCACCCGGCGCTCCAGATCCGCCAGCGGGTCTTCGACCTGCTCGTCCCCACTCCACCCCTCGCCAGGACGCCAGGTCGAGACGGCGCCGTCCCGCAACCGCCAGGCGGAGCGGGGCTCGGTGCCGAAGAAGGTGTAGCGGGCCCAGCGCTCCCCGCCCACCACCGACTCCAGCAGGAAGGAGAAGCGGCCGCGGGCCACCTTGCGGAAGGCGGATACGGCGGTGTCCGTGTCCAGGAGGATCTCCCGGGATACGGGGACGAGGTCGGCGGTCGCTGCCAGCTCGTGAAAGGCGGACCGCGTGGGGGACGCAGGCATCGGTTCGGTCTCGGGAGGAATGCGGCCGCAATCTCCCGTACTCCCGGTGCGCTGTCAACGAGCCCTCCGGGGCGGGAGCGGCTATCGACAGCGCAGGACGCGGTATGTACCTTCCTGCCTCCGTTGATCATCGACGCTCCGCGCGATATGGCCAAGAGCCCGTCTGCCACGCGTGCCCGCCCGGCACGCGCCCCGACCCGTTCCGTACCCGAGACCCCGCCGCCCCCGCGGCCGCCCTACCTGTGGGCAGGTGTCTCCGGGGCCGTGGTGTTCGCGCTCTACGCCATCACCCTGGCGCCGACCACCGCCTTCTGGGACGCGAGCGAGTACATCGCCACCGCGCACATCATGGGCATTCCCCACCCCCCGGGGAATCCGCTCTTCGTGGTCATGGCGCGCGCCTGGGAGCTGATCCTGGCACCCTTCGGCCTCTCCGTGGCCGTGCGCGTCAATCTCTTCTCGGCACTGATGACGGCCGGGGCCTCCGTCTTCTGGTTCCTCACCGTCCACCGCATCCTGGCCTACTTCACCCCGCGCGAGCCGATCCGGCTGACGGGTGCGGCGGCCTCCGTGCTGCTGGCGGCCACGGCGTTCACCGTCTGGAACCACTCGAACGTCAACGAGAAGGTCTACACCATATCCCTGCTCACCATCGCGCTGCTCACCTGGCTCGCCTTCCACTGGCGGGACAACGTGGAGCTGCACCGGGGAAAGGAGGTCAAGCGGCGCTGGCACGACGACAACGCCCTGCTCCTGATGATCTTCATCCTGGCGCTCTCGGTGGGGAACCACCTGATGGCCTTCCTGGCCGCTCCGGCGCTCGGGCTGCTCATCGTCATGGTGAAGCCGCGCTCGCTCCTCAACTGGCGGCTGTACGGCTTCGGCGTCCTGGTGGCCGTGGTGGGGCTCTCGGTGCATCTCTTCCTGCCGATCCGGGCGGAGCTGAACCCGGTCATCAACGAGGCGGATCCGACCTGCGAGAACGTGGGGGAGGCGCTGGTGAGCGTGGTGACCTTCGGACGCGCCGGGTGCGAGGACCTCTCCGCGTCGCTGGCGCGGGAGCAGTACGCGAAGCCCCCGGTCACCGAGCGGCAAGCGCCCTTCTGGGCGCAGACGGCCAACTACTTCCAGTACTTCGACTGGCAGTGGTCCCGCTCGATCAGCGGTTCCCAGGGATACTTCCCTGCCGCCCGGATCCCCTTCACCCTCCTCTTCCTGGGTCTGGGGATCTTCGGGGCGGTGGCGCACGCCCGGCGCGACCGGAAGAGCTTCCTCTACATGGTCACCCTCTTCGGAACGCTCTCGCTGGGGCTGGTCTTCTACCTGAACTTCAAGTACGGCTTCATGCAGGCGCCCGCCCTCGGGCTGCCGCAGGAGGCGTCCGAGGTCCGCGAACGGGACTACTTCTTCATCATCTCCTTCGCGATCTGGGGGCTCTGGGCGGGGATCGGTCTGGTGGCAGGGTGGCTGGCGATCAACCGGTCGGTGCGGCCCGACGGCACGCGCCCGTGGGTGGGCGCCCCGCTGATGCTCATCGCCCTCATCCCGCTCATCCTCAACTGGTCGTACGCCTCGCGGGCGGGGGATCACGCGGCACGCGACTGGGCCTACAACCTGTTGCAGTCGGTCGAGCCGTACGCCGTGCTCTTCACCAACGGGGACAACGACACCTTTCCCCTCTGGTACCTGCAGGAGGTCGAGGGCATCCGGCGGGACGTGCAGGTTATGGTGGGCTCGTATCTGAACACCCACTGGTACGCGAAGCAGGTGCGGGACCTGACCCGACCGTGCCCGGAGGAGGAGGCCTGGCGTCAGGATGTGACGCGTATCATCTGCCAGCGGACCTTCGATCCGGACGGGGCCCCGACCTTCTACTCGGAGAATGGCGCGCCACCGCTTCCGGAGCGCTCGGCGCTGCCGCTCACCGACCAGCAGATCGAGCAGCTCACCCTCACCGACGCGGGGTGGATCAGGCTCGGGCAGGACGGCGTCTTCGAGGCGCGGGGCGCGCAGGCGATCATCCCGGCCGGGACGGTGCTGCGCCCGTCAGACCAGTTCATGCTCACCATCATCCGGGAGGCATGGGGTGATCGACCGGTCTATTTCGCCGCCACCACGCACGCCCACCGCAGGCTGGGGCTGGCTTCGCACGTGGTGCGACACGGCGTGGCGTACCGCCTGACGCCGCCCGAGGACGCGACGGAGTACCAGGAGATGCCAGCCGACGAACCGCAGTCGATGCTCTACGGAGCGTACCTGGACCTGGAGCGGAACCGGCGGCTCCTCGACGAGGTCTTCATCCACCGCGACCTCATCGACCGCCCGCACTGGGTGGACGACGCCACGCGCCAGATCCCGGCGTACTACGCCTACGCGCACATCTCGCTGGGGCGTGCGGAGGAGCTGGCCGGCAACCGGGACGAGGCGTCGCGCCACTACGAGACGGCGCGGAGGTGGCTGGAGCTGTCGGACCGGTAGGCGCGAAAGGCTTCGTCGCCGGCCCTACCCCTTCTGGCCGGCCCTCACCCCGACTCGTTTCGCTCGGCACCCCTCTCCCAATTCTGGGAGAGGGGTTGGTTGTGGAGCTTACCGCGGCGCCTGCACGGAGGAGGGCGCGGGAGCGGGGGGCGGCTCCTTCTCCACGGTCCGGTCGCGGAAGACCACCGCGCCTCGCGTCGGCTCCCACTCCCGGGAGGGCCAGTGCTCGAAGGAGCCTGCGCGATCGGGCCATCCCTCCCGCTCGAGGGAGGCGACGACGACGACGTTCTGCGGGTCCGGCGCCTCCGGCCCCAGGTGCGGGTAGAGCGCGACGTGCGGGAAGACGTCGGCCACCGTCCGTACGATGGACCAGAACCTCATCCCCCCCTCCCCCGTCGGCACCCCGATCACATTCATGGCGAAGGTTCCCTGCGGGGAGAGCGCCTCCCGGATCCGGCTGAAGGCCTCGGCCGTGACGAGGCCGGGCGGGAGCATCTGCCTCCCGTCATAGACGTCCATCACCACATGATCGAAAGGGGCCGGAAACCCCGCCTCGAGGACCGCGCGTGCATCCCCGTGGATGGAGTGGATGCCATGCTCCGGACGGAGCGAGAAGGCGCGCGTCGCGATCCGGGTCACGGCGGGGTCGCGCTCCACCACCCAGATCTCGGCCTCGGGATCCCATTCCGCGATCCGGCGCGGCAGGGTGTAGGCGCCACCCCCCAGGAAGAGGTGCCGCTGGCCGTGGCCGGCCACCTGCTTGAGCCAGCGCTCGAGCGCCACCACGTAGGGGAGGGTGGGAGCGCCTGTACGCACACGCTCCGCCGCCTGCTCCTCGTCGTCCAGGAGGAGACGCCTCTCCGGCGGTCCGCCACGCGAGCCGGCGATCTCCACGACGCGGAGGGTTCCATACGGGGTTTCCCGCTGCTCCACCAGCCGCTCCTCGACGCCGCCGGCGGAGTACTCCGCGAAGAAGGTCGGGAGTATGAGAAATGCGCTGGCGACGAGGATGACCGGGCCCACGGACATCCCGAGCGCCAGGAAGTGCCCGCCCACCGCGAGACCCACCGCGATCCCGGCAGCGACCGCGGCCACCGCGGCGGCGGGACCCTCCCACCCCGCCTCCTCGTCCTCCTCCGCGCCTGCCCGGAAGAGGGCCGCCAGGAGGAAACCGATGCTGTACGAGGGTGCCGCGACCAGCAGGAGGAGGATGACGATCCGGACCGCCGGGCCGGGGGTCATGCGCGACATCCCCCACCACTCGAGAGTGCTCGCCGCGACACCCGCGATGGCCACCGAGACCGCCGCCAGACGCCAGCGCGCCGGCACCGCGTGCCGCGGACGGTGCCGGAAGGTCATCCCGGCCCAGATTCCGGCCAGGACGCTGACCGAGGCGGTGATCCCCACCGCCACCTGGATCGTCAGCACGGGCCCGATGCGGGTCAGGAGCGAGAGGCCGCCGAGGATGCACACCCCGAGCACCGCGGTGGCGAGCGCCACCCATCCCCAACGTCTCAACACCCCGAAGCTTTCAGGGACGAAATGCGCCATACCCACCACGATAATAGAGGAGCGGAGTCCCTTCGTCCCGGGCGTCGGCCGCCACCACTTCCCCGATGAAGATCCCGTGATCGCCACCCGGCACCATCCTCTCCAAACGGCAGTCGAGCCAGGCCAGGGAGTCCTGGAGGACAGGTGCGCCGGTCCGTACGGAGTGGTATGCGACGCCCCGGAACTGGTCGGCCTCCCCCGGGTCCGCGAAGCGACGGGCCAGCGACTCCCCCCGCTCCAGCCCGAGGACGTTGACCGCGAAGATCTCCGAGCTCTCCAGCGCGGAGTACGTGTCGGCGGTGCGCTCCACGCAGACCAGGAGAAGGGTCGGATCGAGCGACACCGAGCAGACCGCGCTGGCGGTGAGGCCGCGCGGCTTCCCGTCATCCCCGAGGGTGGTCACCACGGTCACTCCGCTCGCGAAATGTCCGATGACGCGGCGGAACTCAGACTGTTCGATCATGAAGGTGTCCGGTAGATCGTTGCGATCATTTCGTATCGGGTGGCAGGCCCCGCGCCAGGAAGGTACGTTGTCCGGCTCGACACCGCTCCTCAAATCCATCGCTTCGAGCACCGGGCTCATGAAGCATACCACCACCCTCCTTGCAACCCTTCTCCTCCTCGCCGTCCACGTCCTACCGCTCGCCGCGCAGGAGGACGAGGCGGAGGCGGAGACCGACGACGAGGTGCCCGCGGAGGCCGAGGAGGCGCCGAATCCGCCCCCTCCCCGCTGGGACATGCGAGCCGAGCTGGCGTTCACAGACCAGAGCGGCAGCCGGAGCCTCCAGGTCTTCACCGGCGGGTTCAACGCCTCGCACCGGCACCGGGAGGATTTCCGCTTCGACATCGGGGTGCAATCCCGGTACGGCCGGAGCAACGGGGAGATGGTGACCCGCAACGACCGCCTCGACGTCGCCTTCGACCTTACGCCGGACGAAGCCTGGTCCCCCTTCCTCTTCGCGGAAGGGGAGCGGGATCCGATGCGGCAGCTCGAGCTCCGGCTGAACGGCGGCGCGGGGGCCAAGTACACCGCCGCCCGACGCCCGGACGGCTCGGAGGCGCTATCCATCTCCATGGCGCTCCTGCACTCCCTGGAGCGCCGGACGCCACCGGAGGACCCCGGAGACGCCGAAGCGCAGCTCTCCCGCAGCCTGGCCCGGTGGAGCACGCGGGTCCGCGCCGGCCACGAGGTGCGCCGCGGAACCGAGGTCACGCACCGGACGTACTATCAGCCGGTGTATGACGATCTGGCTGATTACTTGCTTCGCAGCGAGACCGGGCTCCGGTTTTCCCTGACGGAGCGCGTGGCGCTCTCCATGGTGTACCAGTGGAACCGGGACACCTCGGTCCCCGCCGACACATCCCCGGACGACCGCCTCTTTCGAACCGGCCTCACCCTGCGTTTGTGAAAGACCCGATGCGCCATAGACGACACGCGTTCGCCCTCGTTTTCGGGGCGCTGATTGTAACGACCCTCTCAGGCTGCGACAACTTCGAATGGGGCGGCTCCACCCTCGAGATCGTGCCGCCTCCGGAGGCCCCGGGCGTCGATCGCGGGCCGGGTGAGGAGCGGCGTGCCGGAGAGTTGGGGCTGCCGCGCGGGACTATCCTCTTCCACGTCGTCCGGAACGAGGAAGCCGCCCGGCTCATTCCGGTCGGCGAGGTCAGCGGGGATTCGCTGCGTACCATTCGCCGCCCTCGTGACGTATCGCCGGAAGCGTATGAGTCCCGCTTCCGGGACGCCGTCCTAGAGGCCGGATCGGAGTTCACCGTCTTCCACCGCGGCGCGCGCGTCGGAACCTTCGAGGTGCGCGGACGTGGACCGGCCACCGCCTGTGGCGCGCCCACGGCTACCGGCGTCATCAATACGGTCGCTGCGGCGACCGACGTGGAGGAGTTCCTGGCCTTCCGGCGCGGCCTGGCCCCCCAGGTCCCGCAGGAGTACGAGGCTCCGCAGGTGGGTGGCCGGATCCGCACCTACGCGAGCCTCGTGGCCGAGCGGCTGATCCTTCAGGCCGGTCTGCCGCGCCCGCGGGGCTGGGCCGGGGCGCAGCGCGACCTGCAGGCGATTACGCTGCGGGGGGAGAGCGAGCCGGAAATGGCGGCAACCTACCTGGTGGGCGACAATCTCGAGGTCGGCCCGTCGGATCCGCGCGGCTACAGCGTCTTCTACCTGGCCGACTGGGATTCCGCCCGGGGGTACAACCCCTTCTTCGTGAAGGTCACCAACTACGCGGAGACCGGGGAGAAGGCGGCTCCGCGGCTGATCGACCACCTGGACTGGACCGAGGACGGGAGGCAGTCCGTCCTCCTGCAGATCTACGGCTCGGACCAGGCCTGGTTCCAGGTGCTGCGGCAGACAGGCGAGCGGGACTGGGAGTCGGTCTGGGAGGGCGGCCGCTGCTGAGGGCGCCGCACGAGGCGCTCAGCGCCTGACCACCTCCCGCTCGGTCACGATCAGGTCGAGCGGAACGTCCCACGGATCGCGGGGGACCTTCTCCACCTCCTGAGCGGCGTAGAAGAGCCCGATCGTCAAGCCCCGCCAGTCGGGGCTCCCCAGCAACCGATCGTAGTACCCGGCCCCGCGCCCGAGGCGCCATCGGTCGCGGTCCCATCCCAGCCCCGGGACCAGCGCCAGATCGATCTCTCCGGTCGGTACGGTCTCGCACCCGTCGGCCGGCTCCCGGATGCCGTACCGGCCCACCGACAGCTTCTCGGCTCCTTCGGTGCGGTGAAGGGTCATCCGCTCATCCCCCGGACCGCACCGGGGAAGCACCACCCTCATGCCCCGTCGCCACGCCTCGGCCAGGAGCCAGTCTGTTCCCACCTCTGTCGAAAGGGAAGCGTAGGCGAGCACATTCCGCGCTTTGTCCATCTCCGGGAGGCTCCAGATCGCTCTCGCGATCCGGCCGGTGGCGGCCTCCCGCTCCTCGATCGACATCGCCGCCAGGCGGGTGCGCAGCATCCGCCGCAGCTCGGCCTTACTTTCCATCACCCCTCCTCGAGCGCCACGGCCACCTCCGCGGCCACGGCGGCGTTGCGGAGAAGGAGAGCGATGTTGGTCTCGATGGTCCTTCCCCCGCTCCGCTCGTGCAGATCCGCGAGCAGGTAAGGCGTGAGCGCGCTCCCATGAACGCCGGCGGCGTCCGCCGAAGCAAGCGCCTCGTCCACCAGGCGCTCGAGCGCCTCGCGCTCGAACGCCGTTTCCGCCGGGGGCGGCACGCAGAGAAGGAGGGCGCCCGGTTGGCGGAGGGTGCGGTGCGCCCGCCAGAGACGGGCGACCTCGGCCGCGCTCTCCACCCGCTCGTCGACGTGGAATCCGCTGTCCGCGGTATAGAACCCGGGGAAGCGGTCGGTGCCGAGCCCCACCACCAGGATGCCGAGCGTCTCCAGAGCCTCCCTCGTGGCGTGCAGGTCGAGGATGACCTTCGCCCCGGAGCAGACCACGAGCATCGGGGTCCGGGACAGCTCGGTGAGATCGGCGGATACGTCGAGCCCGTCGCGGTGGACGCCGCCGATCCCGCCGGTCGCGAAGACCTCGACGCCGGCCGCGGCCGCGAGCGCCATGGTTCCGGCCACGGTCGTGGCGGCGCCACTTCCGGCGGCCATCGCAACGGCGAGGTCGCGGCGGGAGCTCTTTCGGATCCCCGCCCCCCGGCAGAGACGAACGAGCTCCTCGGCGGAAACCCCCACGGTGGGAGCTCCGGCGAGAACCGCGACGGTGGCGGGCACCGCACCCCGGTCTCGCACCGCCTCCTCCAAGGCGCGGCCCACTTCCTCGTTCCGGGGACGGGGCAGCCCGTGTGCGAGGACGGTGGATTCCAAAGCCACGACGGCCCGCCGGTCGGCGAGCGCCTCCTCCACCTCAGGCGCGCAGCGGATCCCGCTTGCCACCCCCGGGCTTCCATCTCCCCTTTCCACGAGCTAGCCGTCCGCCGAAGGTGCGGTCCGCTCGAGGTACTTCCGCACCTCGATTGCCACGGCGCGCAGGAAGGCCGCCTCCCGGCCGTCGAGCTCGGCCCGGTGGGCAAGCTCGCGCACCGTGCGCATGATGCCCTGCGGCTTCCGGCTCTTGAAGAAGTCGATCCGCCAGAGAGCGTCCTCCACCTCCCCGAAGAGGGTCTCCAGCTCCTCCCGCGTGGCATCCGGGGCGGAGCGACGCGGGTCCTTGAAGGGCTGGGGCGACCCGCCGCTCATCCAGAGCTCGTAGGCTGCCAGCAGCACGGCCTGCGCGAGGTTGAGGGAGGAGTGCTCGGGGTTGGTGGGAATCACGACCGAGCGGTGGCAGCGGTCGAGCGCCTCGTTGGGGAGCCCCTTGTCCTCGCGTCCGAAGAGCAGGGCCACCGGCCGCTCCGGGGTCGAGGCGGAGGCGCGGGCCAGGAGGTCCGGCGCGAGCTCGCGAGGCCGGATGACCGCGCGCTTGGCACGCCGCTGCCGGGCCGTGAAACCGGCCACGTACACGCAATCGGCCAGCGCCTCGTCGAGCGTTTCGAAGAGGCGGGTCTGGTCGATGATCTCGTGGGTGTCGTGGGCGATCCCGGCAATCCGCCAGGGGTCCCATTCGGCGGGGGAGACGAGGCGTAGACGATGCAGGCCGAAGTTCTTCATCGCCCGGATGGTTCCGGCGATGTTGACGTAGTTCTGCGTCTCGTGGAGGACAACGACCACCCGGTCGGCCGGAAGATCCTCCGCCCTTCCCTCCCCCTCCCCGCCTTCAGCGGGGATCGGCGCCTCCACCGTTAGTGTACTGTAGCAGAAGTGACGTTGCATTCGAGCGCCGCTGCATCCCGACTGGACGGCGTCGCTCCTCGTTGGAATAGCGCTGCTATTCCGCCTCGTCGCTCCTTGCCAGCCGGGCGCTTCATCGCTCTCGGTGCGGACACGCGACTTCTGCCACAGTACACTAGAGGCGAACGTCGCCGGGCTGGTCCTTGGGCGCTTCGGAGGGCTCGACCGCCTCCAGGCGTGCGGAGAGCCTGCCGAGGAGAACCCGCTCGGCGCGGACGTCGTGGCCTACGTCGATGAAGAGGAGGACGAGGTCCCCGGCTCCCCAGAGGATCGCGGCCAGCACCACGCCCCGGATGGCGGCTCCCAGCAGGGGGAAGATCGCCGCGGTGCCCTCCAGGGCGATTCCCGCCACGATCTCGGCGGTGAGGGCCACGACGACAACGAGCGCCGCTACCTTGAAGAGCACGGCCACGTACTGGAGCGCGGTGTACGGCTCCGTGTCCTCCTCGCGGATGGCGGAGGCGTCACGCCGGGCGAACGAGGTCTTGTCCCGTCGCTGGGGCGATGCGTCCCTCGCTTCGTCCTCGCGGCCCGATTTTCGTTCCTCCAGCCCTTCCTGCGTGCGCTCTTCAGTCATCGCCCACTCCGCTTCGATGCTCGGTGATCCGGCGACCGGCAAGCCGCCCGCTCGAAAGTGCCCTCGGGGGTGCAACTTCCTTGCCCGGGGTGCGTGCCACGCCCGGAGCGCCTCCGATCGGCGGGGGAACCGCCGCGCGGAGACGGCAGTGGCTACCGACGGCCCGCCTCCGTCCAGACGATGCGGGCCGCGCCGTAACGCTCGCGGTACTCGCTCTCCGCCTCGCGCAGCGCATCCCAACCCTGACGTCCCTCCGGTCCCAGGGTGGATGCCAGGAGGCGACTGCTGGGCCAGGGAGCGGTCGCATCGTCGATCGATCCTCCGTACAGGTCCATCGTCCCCTGCACGATGGCCCAAGCCCCGCGCTCGCGTGCCTCTTCAGGGATTCGCGCCAGGGAAACCACGGCGCGCCAGGAGCCGCGCGCGAAGGCGTCCGCCACGAAGGTGGCGTACTCGGCCTCGACGGCGGCGTTGTCCGAGCGCCCCGCCCGGGACAGCACGCCGCGGAGAGCGGTGGCATCGTCCCGGATGCCACGGGAGATGAGCTCCGAGGCCGTCTCCGTCCACTCCATCGAGGCCCCGGCATCGGCCAGCTGGGCGTCGAGCGTACGGAGGAGTGCTGCCGTGGCCGCCCGCGGACGATTCGGCTTGGCCTCCGGGACGCCCGGATCGGTGGGGACCGCGGTGGTATCGGGCGGGGGCACCTTCTCACCGCCGGTGATCACGACCGGGGTACCCCGCTGGACGTTGTGGAAGAGCCGGAGGGCGTATTTGTTCTCCAGCCGGATGCATCCGTGGGAAACGCGCTGTCCGAGGAGGTCCGGCTTATCCGTGCCGTGAATGGCGATCTCCTCGTTGAGGTAGACGGCGGCCACTCCGAGGGCGCCGGGAAGACGCCGCTCCGGCGAGTTCCGCGGCGGAACCGGGAGATCGTGCTTCACGAAGTGCCAATCGGGAAGGTTCCAGACCGGGTCGAGCTCCTTGTGCTGGACCTGGAAGATGCCGTCCGGCGTGCTGAACTCCCACTCCACCCCTTCGCCGCGGAGGTGCAGCCCGGTTCCGGTCCCGACCGGGGCCGACCAGACGATGCGCGCCCCGTCCATGAACCGGAGCTCGTTCTCGGCCAGGTCGATCACCACGTACATGCCGCGCTTCTCGGGCGTCTCCTCCACCTGCCGGACGAGCTCGTCGTGGGAGATGTCGGGGGCGGGCCCGTAGGTGGGGGCCGTGCCGGGGGCGCAGGCGGCGGCGAGGACGCCGGCGGCGGCCGCGATCAGGGTGTGCTTGAGCTTCACGAGGATTCCGCTGGTCCGGGTTGCCGTGTGCGGGGCGCCATGCAACCTGCGCGCCTGACCGCGGTCGCCTCATACTACAACGCCACCGTGGACGGGGTCCACGGTGGCGTTGCGTCGTACCGAGGCGGAATCAGTCCCGCGCCATTACCTCCGACGCCTCCACGACTGGCTTTCGAGCCTCCAGCGTGGCCGGCGAGGGAAGGAGCGGAATCATGGACGCCGCCCAGAGATAGGAGCCGACGAAGAGGGCACCGAAGCCGACGGTGACTCCCAGCTCCATCAGGCCGAGCGGCAGGCCGAGCTCCACCGGCCAGATGGACGGCACCACGATCAGGAATCGCTCGAGCCAGATTCCCACCAGGATGAAGCCGGCGAACATCGAGAGGAGGGCCGGGATCTTCTTGGGCTCCCGTGCGAGGAGGCCGAAGAACGGCAGCACGAAGATGAGGATGACCGTCAGGAGCACCAGCGTGTCGTAGGGTGGGTTCAGCCGGTCGATCATCCATGCCTGCTCGTGCGGCCACATGGCGTACCAGATCACGATGTACTGGGACCAGTTGATGTACATCCAAAACGCCGCGAATGCGAAGACCAGCTTGCCCAGGTCGTGGTAGGTGTCGCGCGTCAGGAACGGCCGCAGGCCGGCGCCTGCCCCTCGGAACCAGGTCAGGGCGATGGCCGTGGCGGCGATTCCGGCCACGAACGAGGTGACGAAGAAGGCGACCGGGAACATGGTGCTGAACCAGTGGGCCTCCATGGTCATGACCATGTCCATCCCCACCATTCCCCAGAGGACGGCGAAGAGCAGGCCGAAGACCGGAGCGAGCCAGGCCAGGACCCGGCGGGTGTGCAGCGCCTCCTCCTTCGCCCCCCGCCAGTTCCTCCCCGTGATCCGATCGTAGAGGCCACGGTGACGGTCGTGTCCAGCGCCGTAGACGTCCGGACGGATGTCCCGGTAAACGAAGGCGAAGGCGAGCCCGAAGAGGATCAGCACCGCCAGCACGTTCCTGGTCACCAGGAACGGCATGTTGAGCCATGGGAGCTTGCGCTCCACGATCGCATCCTCGACCTCGCCCCGCCCCACCGCCAGCCACTCCTGGAAGAAATGCTCGTACCCGAAGAGGACGACGATGAAGAGGATGAAGGCGAAGGGAAGGAAGCCGACGCCCGCCATAGCCGTCCTGCGGACCGCCCAGGCCCAGTCCGCCTCGGTGATGTGCAATGCCACCGCGAAGATGACCATGCCGATGGCAATCGACGACCAGAAGAGCCAGTTGACCAGCAGCGCCTGCCACATGCGCTCGGTCTCGCCCGCCACACCGGCGAAGATCGCGGCGCCCGCGCCAATCAGGACCAGCAGGCCGAGCACCGCGAGCGCGGTGGCGCTCAGGGGCCGCCCCGTACGGAACGGAATATTGTCGGGGAAATGTGTCTTCTGCATCGTTCCTCAGCGGCGGTCGGACGTGTCGCGGTTCTCCCCGGCGTCTCCCGCTGCACCCGGGACCTCCGGCGTGTCGGCCTCCGGATCGTCTCCGTCGGCGTCCACCTCTACATCTTCGTCGAGGTCGGGGAGCGGGGTCTCGGGCTGCGGCGCCACGTCCTCGGGATCGATATCCGGCGTCGCAGGGTCGGCCACCACCGGCTCCTCTCCCTGCAGGTGGCGAACGTAGTGGACGATGGCCCAGCGCTCCTCGTGCGGAATCCGGTCCGCGTAGGGAGGCATGAATCCCCGCCCCACCCGGATGACGCCGTAGATGTAGCCGTCCGTCCTTCCACGAGTCGAAGCGCCGATGAGAGGCATCGGCATGGGGAACTTGTCCGGAGCCACGACCGGTCCGACACCGCTCCCGTCGTCCGCGTGACATACGGCGCAGTGGACGCGGTATCCCTGCTCGCCACGGAAGAGCACCGCCGAATCACGCGGGAGCGGATTCTCGAGCGCGGCCGCCACCGTCTCCAGGTCATCGACCGTGAACGGCGCAGGCACCTCGCCGCCCGGGCTCCGCATCGGAACCGTTCCCTCGACCGGGGTGCGTGGCATCTCGTACCGGTCGTACGAGACCGACTCCCGCATGCTCGAGAAAATGGGGACCGAGGCGAGCAGGTCGTCGAGCAGGGTCATCGGCCCCGTATCCGTTCCGCACCCGCTCAGGACGAACGCGGCCAGAGCCGCCACCGAAAACCGCACAGGGGTACCTCTACGCATCTTCAACCAGAACCTCCTCTGAACCACTCTCTTCCAGGATGCGGCGGATCTCGTCGTGCTTGGCCGGCGGCGCGTGCGCGAAGATGCCGAAGTTCCCGGCGCTCAACGAGGGGTGGTACAGCGCCTCCCCCTTCCCGATCCGGGGGAGCTTCGCGGCCGCGAAGAGCCCGAAGAGCGTTGCCAGCGCGCCGAGCAGGATCGTGAGCTCGAACATGATGACCACGAATGCGGGCAGCGATACGATCTCCTTGCCGCCGACGATCAGGGGCCAGTCGAGAGATGCCCAAACGGCGAGCGCCGCGCCGGCGGCCGTGCCGGTGAAGGCCCCGACCAGCGTGAAGATCCGGACCGGACTCTCGTGCTCCGCGATTGCCTCCTCGAGCTCGTGGCGCGGAGTCGGCGAATAGACGGTGATCTCGTATCCGGCCTGCTTCAGCCGCCGAATGGCGTCGGTAGTGGTGTCGAGGTACTGGAAGAGCCCAAGCACCCCCTCCCGCGTCCGCTTGGTCCCCATCATTCGGCCACCTCCCTGTAGCCGGCCGGCGTCTCGTAGGCGTAACGCTCCTCGCGCGGCGGCGGCAGCTTCCTGTTCCTCATGGGCGGCGGCAGCACCTCCTTGATCTCCGCGGTCGAGATCCCCGGCAGGTACCGGAGGAAGACCAGGAAGAGGAGGAAGAAGAATCCGAAGCTCCCGATGATGATGCCCGCCTCCACCGGAGTGATCTGGTGGTTCACGAACTTCCACGGCTGGTACGAGCGCGCCAGCGTCGGCACGATGATCACGAAGCGCTCGTACCACATCCCGATGTTCACGATGATCGAGATGACGAAGAACGCATTCAGATTCGTGCGCATCCGCTTCGACCAGAGGAGCTGCGGCACGAGCACGTTGGCGATGACCATCGTCCAGCCGGCCCACCAGTAGTCACCGAATAGCCGGTCCCAGAAGACGTCCCGTTCCATGAGCTCGCCCGAGTACCACGCGATGAAGTACTCGATGCCGTAGGCGAGGCCGACGATCAGCGATGTCAGCAGTAGCAGCTTTCCGAGTCGATCGAAGTGCAGGTCCGTGAAGTACGCTCGGATCCCGAAGATCTTCCGGATCGGAACCATTAGCGTCACCACCATGGCCACGCCGGAGAGGATGGCTCCGGCCACGAAGTACGGCGCGAAGATCGTGGCGTGCCACCCCGGTACGATGGAGATGGCGAAGTCCCAGGACACGACCGAGTGCACCGACAGCACCAGCGGGGTGGCGAGCGCGGCCAGGAAGAGGTACGCCCGCGTCCAGTGCTTCCACTCGTGGTGCGTGCCGCGCCAGCCGAGGGCCAGGATCGTGTAGAACTTCTTCCGCCACGGCACCTTGGTGGAATCGCGCGCCGCAGCGATGTCCGGGATCATCCCCGCGTAGAAGAAGAGGGACGAAACCGTCAGATAGGTGGTGACGGCGAAAACGTCCCAGAGGAGCGGGGACCTGAAGTTCGGCCAGAGCTCACGCTGGTTCGGGTAGGGGATCAGCCAGTAGAACGTCCAGGGCCGACCGAGGTGGATGATCGGGAAGAGGCCTGCGGTCATCACCGCGAAGACGGTCATCGCCTCGGCAAAACGATAGATCGACTGCCGCCACCCGGCCCGGAAAAGTAGCAGGATGGCGGAGATCAACGTGCCGGCGTGGCCGATGCCGACCCAGAAGACGAAGGTGGTGATGTAGACCGTCCAGCCGACCGGGTTCTGCTTCCCGGACAGTCCCATGCCGAAGGCGATCTGCCACATCCAGGCGAAGAGACCGATCCCCGCCATGACCAGGGCGAGCCCGAGCAGCGCCACATACCCGGGCCCCGGCTTGGTCAGGAACCGGGCGCTGTCCCGGTTGACCTCCTCGTAGCTCCCGATCTCCGGGTGGAAGATCGATCGCTCCTGGGATGCCTCGTGAGTTTCAGTCGCCATCCGTCAGACCGTGGCGGTGGGTTTCAAGGTCATTTCGCTCAGTAGTGGGCCCACTCCGACTCCGCCGGCTCCTCGTGCGTGATCCGCTTGAGATAGACGATGGCGGGCTGGACATTGATCTCCTCGAACACCCGGTAGCTGCGGTTCGTGGCCGCCGCGCGGGCAACTTCGCTCTCCGGATCCGAGATATTGCCGAAGACGAAGACCTCCGAGGGGCAGGTCTGCACGCAGGCCGGCGTGACTTCCCCGTCCCGGATCGGGCGCCCCTCGCGGGACGCGGCCCGATTCACCTCGTTGATCCGCTGCACGCAGAAGGTGCACTTCTCCATAACGCCCTTCTCCCGCACGGTCACGTCAGGGTTCAGCTGCCAGTTCAGAGGCTGCTCGAACTCGTAGGTGAACCAGTTGAAGACGCGAACCTTGTACGGGCAGTTGTTGGCGCAGTACCGGGTTCCCACGCACCGATTGTAGACCTGCGCGTTCAGCCCGTCCGGAGTATGGTAGGCGGCGTAGACCGGGCAGACCGGCTCGCACGGCGCGTTGCTGCAGTGCTGGCAGAGCATCGGCAGGAAGCGCGTGTCGTTGGTCGACTCCTGCGTCATCCCCTCGGTCTCATCGCGGGTGACACCGAAGTACCGCTCGATGCGAAGCCAGGCGAGCTCGCGGCCCTTGCGGACCTGGTCCGGCCCGACCACCGGGATGTTGTTCTCCGCGTTGCAGGCGGTGACGCAGGCGCTGCAGCCGGTGCACCGATCGGTGTCGATGACCATGGCCCAGCGAGTATCGCCGGCGAGGTACTCGCCATGGTGGCCGCCCGGGGTGGGGAAGCTTCCGGCAGGGTCCGTGGGCGTGGGCGTGGGCCCGAGTCCACCCCGCCCCCGGAGTGTCTGGATCTCGTAACCGGGGACGGTCCCCTCCTGCCGCTCGTCCGCCTCGTGGAGCGCGGCCACGGAGATGGCCTGCGCAACCTCGCGATCGTGCTGGACACGGGCGCCCGCCTCGTAAATGCGGTGCCGCCTTCCGGTCGCACCCACGCGCACGGTGAGGCCGGCACGCGCGAACTCTCCGCTCTCCTCGTCCACCGCGGGCGACAGGAGGTGGTTGGGGTTGACCCCGCGGCCGTTGTTGTACCTACCGAAGGACTTCTGGCCGAGCCCCATCTGAATGGCGACCACGTCCCTGCGCACACCCGGATAGATGAAGGCCGGCGCCTCGAGGGTTCCGTAGGGAGACTCGATATGCAGGAGGTCGCCGCGGCGCACGCCGAGCTCCTCGGCCGCAGCGGGATGGATCTCCACCCACGAGTCCCACGAGACCTTGGTCACCGGATCCGGAAGCTCCAGAAGCCAGGGACGGTTGCCCGTGCGACCGTCGTAGAAGCGGAGCGATGGATAGACGACGAGGTGGAAGTCGGCCCGGCCGTCGGAAACGACAGGCGTCCGCCCCTGCTCCGCCGGCGGCACCGCCGCGAGCGCCGCCGCGGGATCGATGCCGTCGGCCGGGTCGGCGGGAGTGGTCCCCGGCGAGGCCGGCGCCGCCTGGGTGGGTCCCTGCTGCGCGCCGTTTACATCCTGCCCGGGCACCGGAGAGGCCCCATTCGGGACCTCCGGCTCCGCGTCCTCGTCCTCGTCGTCCTCCGGAGCCTCCTCCAGGGTGAGGAGGCCGCCGGCCCGCAGCGCCTCCCTCCATCCGTCCTGATCCGCTCCGTGCTCCTCGGCCCAATTGGCACGGATGTAGTCGTGGTAGGTGGTGGCCTCGATGTCCGACAGGGGATTGATGCCGAGCTGGCGCGCGACCGAGAGCAGGACGTCGCCCGTCTGCTTGGTGTTGAACACCGGGCGCATCGTCGGCTGAACGAGGGAGGTGACCCCCTCACGCGGCTCGTAATCGTTCCACTGCTCCAGGAAGTGGTGGTTCGGCAGGAGCAGGTTGCAGCGCTCGGTGGTGTCGTCGGGGAAGCTCGAGAAGCTCACGCGCGTCGGAACCCGCTGCAGCGCCTCGTCGAAGCCGAGACCGCCCGGCAGCGTATTGATCGGATCGATCGCGTCGATCAGCAGGACGTCGACCTCACCGGCGTTCATCGCCTGAACCAGACGCACCATGTCCTGTACGTCCGGCGCGTCGAGCTCGTCCGGCTGGGCCATCCCGTTGAGCGCGGCCACTGCCTGGCGGAGCTCCCGGGCGCCGGGGCCGGACATGGAGGACCCGGGCCCTAGGGCGACGCCGTTGCCGGCGCCGAACTCCTCCGCGAGACGAACGAGCGTCTCCTGCGGCACCTCCGTCTCCTCGGCGATGGCGGCGAGATTCCCGTTCCCCGCCATGGCGCGGGCCACGAGATGCTCCGTGCCAGGGCGCGGCGCGACCCACATGTCGGCGTTCAGGCCGGTCATCCCCCGGTGGGCACCGACCCAGACGAACTTCGGCCGGTCCGGACCGCGGCGGGAACGCATCTGGGCAAACTGCCAGGCGTAGTCGACGGGGGAGCCCCACGTCTCGAGGAAGTCCGCCCCGAATGCGACGAGGACGTCTGCTTCGGCGAACTCCAGATTGCGCGGCTGCGCGCCGAAAGGCTCGTAGACCACGCGACGGCCACCGACGGCCTCCACGAAGTCGTCCGCGAGCCGGTTCATGGTGCCGGTATAGTCGCTCGTCAGGAATACGACGCGACCCGCGGCCTCCCGGATGGCACCCGCAAGGGTACGCTCCGCGGTGCTCCAGGCAACGCCCTGCCGGCCGATCGCGCTGTCCACGCGGAAGGCACCGGGAATTCGGTCCGGATGGTAGAGGCCCTGCACCGAGGACTGGCCCCGGGCGCAGAGGTTTCCGTGCGAGACCGGATGACCGGGAAGACCCTCCACCTTGGTGGCCCGTCCCTCGTGTGTCTCCACCTGGATGCCGCAGCCTGCCGGACACTCGCGGCAGGTGCTCGCGTACCAGGTAGGCAGGCTCGGGACGATCTCCTCGTCACCGATCGCGTAGGGGATCAGCCGGTTGACATCTCCCGTGGTGCAACCCGCGGCCGCCGCGCCGGCGCCGGTGGCGCCGAGCACCTTGAGGAAATCGCGGCGTTTCAGTCCTTCTGACATAGAGCGGTCAGCAGTCGGTTCAGTCGGCTATCGAGCCCTCAATAGTGGCAGACCGTGCAGTCGACGGACGCCCTCTGGTGCGGAAAATTCATCTGCTCAGCGCGCACATCCACACCCGCGTCGGCCGCCGCGGCGATGCGGCGGATGTACCCGGACCGCTCCTGGACCCGGGCCTCCTCCGCTTCACTGAGCTCCATTCCGCCGCGGTGGCAGTCCATGCACCAGCCCATGCGCAGGCTGGAGAACTGGTAGACACGGTCCATCTCCTCCACCGGCCCGTGACAGGTGGCGCACTCGAGGCCCACTGTCACGTGGGAGTCGTGGGGGAAGTGTGCGTGCTTCGGAAGGTTGTGAACCCGGACCCAGGGGATCGCCTCTCCCTGCCGCCAGTATTCGACGAGCTTCTCCGCCTCCTCGCTCCCCTCCGGGAAGCCGAGCTGCGCCTGGGCGGGGTCGATGGCCCCGCTTCCCGGAACATGGCACCCCACGCAGAGCTGCGTGCTCGGCAGACCCGCTCCGGGCGCACGCTCCGCCGTGTAGTGGCAGTAGGTGCACTCCATCTGGTTGTCTACGACGTGCACCGGATGCGGGAAGGCAATGGGCTGCTCGGGGCCGCGCGGCTCGGCGCCCCCCAACAGGAAGTACGCACCGGCCGCCAGGACCAGCACGACAACGACGGCTGCGATGGAAAGACGTTTCGTCATGATCAGCGAATCTGCGATCCAGACGCCGGGCGCGTGCCGGGGCGTCCGTTCCCGACGAGCCGATCTAAAAGGCCCCGCCGGAATGGCGACCTACCTAATAACATGCGCTCCGGGGAACGGCAATACCGTTCGGGGGGC
Source organism: Gemmatimonadota bacterium (assembly GCA_007118565.1). Lineage (GTDB taxonomy): Bacteria > Gemmatimonadota > Gemmatimonadetes > Longimicrobiales > Longimicrobiaceae > SKRI01. The sequence goes on from SKRI01000061.1 coordinate 24,976, forward strand.
CGCATTTTCGGAAGGATCCCGGTAAGTTCAAGGGAGATGGAAGGATAGCTCGAAGAGGGGAAAAATGGCGGCCCGCCGGCACGGAAGGATCCAAGCTTCCGGCGCCCGGTTGGCGGGAGTCTCGCAGCCGGAGCGGCGGAGCGAGGATTTCCTGTCGATCGGCTGCCGGATCAGCGCCCGACGCGTCGGTGCTCGATCATGGCGCACCGGTTCTGCACCACGCGGATCCCCGCTTCCGCCAGGGCTCGGGCAGTCTCGTCGTGCCGGATCCCGCTCTGCATCCAGACCGCCTTCGGCGCGGATTCCAAAATCTCCTCGAGATGGCCCGGCACGTCCTTCGATCGCCGGAACACCACTACGAGATCCACCGGATCTGGAATCTCGGTAAGCTTCCGGAACACCGGCTTCCCCAGGATCTCCCGCACCTCCGGGTAGTAGACCGGAACCGGGACGATCTCGTATCCGGCGTCGTGCAGGTAGCGCGGCACGTAGTGGGCGGGCTGCCCGCCGTGCGACTCCGGCTTGATCCCGAGCACGGCGATCCGGCGGGCATCGGTCAACACCTGAACGGCGCTGCCCGGTGCATCGATGAGCTCTTCCTGGAGATCCGTCATGGAACGTGGCTGTTTCGTGTGCAGAGGAAACCAGTGCGACCCGGAGACCTTCGGGCGGACGCGGAGGGCGTCCTCTCGAAACGGATGAAGCAACCCGGGTGCCGCCGGAACCGGTGGCACCGGGGGCCGGTTTCGGCCTCCGCGAGCCTCAGCCCTCGAAGAAGGTCTCGCCCTTCTCCGCCATCTCCACCAGCCGCGCGGAGGGGCTGAAGCGACGCCCGAAGCGCGACTCGAGCGCGCGAAGCCGAGCCACGACCTGCTCGGCTCCGGTGCGGTCCACGTACCAGAACGGCCCGCCGCGGAAGGGGGGAAAGCCGATGCCCAGCACCGCGCCGACGTCTCCGTCGCGCGGGTTGCGAAGGACGTCGTCCTCGAGGCAGCGGACAGCCTCGTTGACCATGGTGAGGCCGAGCCGCTCCTGCACGTCGGCCTCCGGAACCTCCTTCGGCTCCGGATCACCGATCAGGCCGTACACGCTCTCGTCCGGCTTCCCCTTCTTCCCGTCCTCGTAGGTGAAGAAGCCGCGGCCGTTCTTCCGACCCATGCGATCGTCCTCCACCATGCGATCGAGTACGGAGCTCTCCTCCATGCGGTCGCCGAACGCCTCGCGCATGACGGCCGCCGCCTTGTGGGCCACATCCAGCCCCACCTCGTCGTAAAGGGTGATCGGCCCTACAGGGAATCCCCAGTTCTTCATGGCCCGGTCCAGCTCCTCCATTCGCACCCCTTCCTCCAGGAGGAGGAGGGCCTCGGCCATGTAGGGGGTGAGGATCCGGTTGGCATAGAATCCCGGGGCGTCGTTCACCACGATCGGCGTCTTCCCGATCCGCTTCCCGTATGCGTGCGCGGTCGCCGTCACCCAGTCCTCCGTCTGCGGCGTGACGATGATCTCCAGCAGCGGCATCTTCTCGACCGGGGAAAAGAAGTGGAGCCCGATGACGTTGCCGGGCCGGCTCGACGCCTCCGCCAGCGTGGCGATGGGGATGGTCGAGGTGTTGGTGCCGAGGACGGTCTCCTCCGAGGCCGCCTCCTCGACTTCCCGGATGACCCGGTGCTTTAGCTCCACGTCCTCGAAGACGGCCTCCACCACCAGCTCGGTTCGGCGAAATCCGGTGTACTCGTGCGTCGCGGTGACGCGGCCCTTGAGCGCCTCGATCTCGTGCGAGGGCCGCTTCCGGCGCCGCGCCCGCTTCACCAGGCTCTCGTGCGCGGTCCGGAGACCCTTGGCAGCGTTCTCCGGCGTTATGTCCTTGAGCCGGACTCGCATTCCCTTCTCCGCCGAGGCGGTCGCGATGCCGGCTCCCATGAAGCCCGCGCCGACGATGGCCAGCCGCTCGACGTCCCGGGCCAGCGCCTTGCCATCTCCCTCCACGCCGGCGTCCGATTTGGCTCCGGTCGTGGCGAAGAAGAGGTGGACCAGCGAGCGCGCCTCGGGCGTCACCGACAGCTCGCCGAAGGCCGGCGGCTCCAGCTCGAGCGCCTCCTCGACGGGCAGGTCCAGCCCGCGATCCACGACCTCGAGGATGCGGAGCGGAGCGGGGTAGAGGCCGCGGGTCTTGGCCATCACCCCCTCCCGCGCCTTCCTGATGATGAAGCTCTTGACTCCGGGGAGGCGCTCGAGCGCCAGGGGCGAGCCGCGCCGGTTCCCCCTGCGAGGCTCCCGCTTCCCGTCCGCGAGCTCACCGGCGATACGGATGGCGATCGACTCCAGGTCCGCCCCCGGAACCACCTCGTCCACGAGCCCGATCTTCTTGGCCCGGCGCGGATCGAGCCGCTTGCCGGTCAGCATGAGGTCGAGCGCAGCGCGGATCCCGACCAGCCGGGGGAGCCGCTGGGAGCCGCCCGCGCCGGGGAGGAGTCCGAGCTGTACCTCGGGAAGACCGAGCCGCGTCTTCTCGGTGTCCGCCGCGATGCGGTAGGTACAGGCGAGCGCGGTCTCCACACCTCCGCCGAGCGCCACGCCGTCGATGGCGGCCACCACGGGGATCGGAAGGTTCTCGAGCCGGTTCAGGAGCTTGTGCCCCTCACGGGTGGCGCGCTCCCCGTCCGCGGCTGAAGTGAACTGCGTGAACTGCTCGATGTCCGCGCCGGCGATCCACACCCCGGGCTTGTCGGAGAGGAGGACGGCGGCCCGCGCCTCCCCGGACTCGAGCCGGTCGAGGATCGTCCGCATCGCCTCGATCACCGGGGCGGAAAGGGTGTTGACCGATTTGTCGGGCTCATCGAGGCGGAGGAGGGCAATGCCGTCGCTCATCTCCATGCGGACGCCTGCCGCACTCTTCTCGATTGCTGTCATCGTGTCCGTCATGGCGGCGCGTCTCCAGGGCGAAAGTGGATCTCCTCTTCTGCCGCGCCCGGCCTGCAGGGAGCACGCCATGCCCCGGGGAGCCGTCGCGGGGAGGCACCGGCGCGGCTCGGTCGTTACATTGCGGGCCGCCGCCGACCGGCGGTGCCCGGCACCCGACCGCGAACCGAGATGATGCCTTCCCGAAGCCTGCCGATGCCCGATTCCAGTGACCTGGAATCCCCGGACCCCGAGCTGGGTGCCGTCCTTTCCGTCCTGCAGGCGAGGCGGGAGGAGATCCTGGAGGACTGGATCGACCGCGTCCGCCGGAACAGGGCGGTCGAGGCCGGACGGGCGCTCTCCGACCCCGTCCTGCTCGACCACGTCCCGCAGATCTTCGACGCCATCCTCGATCGGCTGGTTCTCGGTCGCTCCCGCGACGAGGCGGAGCAGTTCGCCACCATCCACGGCTTCGCCAGACGCACCGGCGGCTACGATCCGCTCGAGGTGGTGATCGAGTTCTTCATTCTTCGCCGCTGCCTCTGGAACTTCCTCCTCAACGAGTGCTCGAAGCCGGCCCTCGTGGTCGGGGCGATGGACCTGGTAGACGGGCTCCTGGATCGGGCGGTGGTCGCGAGCCTGCAGGCGCATTCGGACCCGAACGCACAACAGCTCCGTCGCACCTCCGACGAGGAGCCGGCAGGGTAGCCTTCCTCCCCGCCCCTCCGCGACCGGAACCCCCCGCGGCGGCACGCGTACGTGGAAGCGTGACGATCCGCGCCCCCTTTCCGCTCTCCATGCGAACCCTGCTCCAGTCGGCCGCTGCCGCGCTCGCCGCGACGCTGCTCCTGTCCCACTCGGCCGTGGCCCAGCAGCCGGCGCCCACGGATCCGGGGTGGGACGGCGAGCGCGTCATCGAGCTCGTCCGGATGGCCGAGCTGCGACGCGCCGAGACGTACGCCGCGGACGGCCTCCGCGACTACCAGGCCGATGCCGAGGGATACGTCTACTTCTACCTCGACCTTCCCGAGGAGGACGAGCGGATCCTGGTGAGGACGGATCAGATCGCGCTCGAGACCGCCTGGATGGCGCCCGGCTTCACCCGACAGGTGATGGTCGGCCGACGCCACCGCGACGAGCTGCCGACCCGCATCCGCTACTACCGTGACCGGCTGGTCACGGTCATGGACAACTTCGGGGATCGGATCGTGATCGCGGACGGTGACAACGTCCGGGACGTTCCCCACCCCATCGGCCCGGAGGGAGAGTCCAACTACCACTACCGGCTGGCCGACTCCGTGGCCCTCCGCCTCCCCGGTCGGCCCGACCCCGTCCGGGTGATGGAGGTCGAGGTGCGGCCGCGCGACACCAGCCGTCCCGCGACGATCGGCTCGGTCTTCCTCGACGGGGACAGCGGCGCCATCGTCCGCATGTCCTTCACATTCACCCCGGCCTCCTACGTCGATCCGGAGGTGGATCACATCCGGGTCTCGCTGGAGCACGGGCTCTGGGAGGGTCGCTACTGGCTTCCGTACGAGCAGCGGCTCGAGGTCCGCCGCGAGCTCCGGGGGCTCGACCTGCCGGCCGGCTCGGTGATCCGGGCACACATGCGGATCGGCAACTACCGGTTCAACCAGGACCTTCCCCGCGCCTATTTCCAAGGGCCCTCCGTGGTCTCGCTCCCGGCGGACGACCTGGCCGCGCACCCGTTCGAGGAGGCGCTCCACGCACAGCTCGCCGCCGAGGGGCTGAGGCCGGACCCCGACCTCGGAGCGCTGCAGACGAGGGCCAGGGAGATGGCGCGCGAGCGGGCACTCTCCGGCCTGCCGCGGCTGCGGGCGCACCTCCCCGCCGCCTCCGACCTGGTGCGCTTCAACCGCGCCGAGGGGCTGGCAATCGGAGCCGGCGCCTCGCTCCGGCCTGGCGGCCGGGAGACGATCCGCGTGCACTCCGGATGGGCGTTCGGCCCGCAGCATCCATGGGGTCGCGTCGAGGCGTCGGCACCGCTCGGGGGGTCGCGCCTGACCGGC
>SKRI01000290.1 GCA_007118565.1 Gemmatimonadota bacterium
ATCGTTCACGAGGTCCACATGCACCGAGCGAGGGCTCATGAGCCAGACCGTTCTCATCTGTGACGACGCCGTCTTCATGCGGAAGATGCTCGGCGAGATCCTCGAGCAGGAGGGGTTTCGCATCGTGGGGGAGGCGGAGACCGGAGCCGAGGCGGTCGAGCAGTTCGAGCGGCTCCGGCCGGACCTCGTCACCATGGACATCGTGATGCCGGACATGGGAGGGACCGACGCTGTGCGGGAGATCATGAAAAGGGATCCCAACGCAAGGATCCTCATGTGCAGCGCGATGGGACAGCAGGCGCTCGTGATCGAAGCGATCCAGGTGGGGGCACGAGGCTTCGTGGTCAAGCCCTTCCAGCCGTCGCTGGTGATGGAGGCGGTGCAGCGCGTCCTCGACCGGGATCCCCACGTGCTGTAGCCACGCGCTCCGATTCGCCGAAAGATCCGCTTCCTCGCTTCTCCCATCTCGCTTCGGGTCCATGACCCTATCGACTCAGACAGCTGAAGACGCCTCCTCGGTCGCGCGAAGCCAGGCGGCAGATTCCGTCCAGATCGTCACCTTCGAGATCGCGGGCCAGGCGTTCGGATTCGACGTCTTCGACGTCCAGGAGATCGTCCGGCACCGGCCGGTTACCGCAGTCCCCGAGGCGCCGGATTTCCTCGAGGGGGTAATGGAGCTGCGCGGCCTTCTGATTCCCGTGGTGGACCTCCGCAAGCGCCTTTCGACCGAGGTGGGAAGCATGGCGGAGGCGCGGGTCGTGGTCGTCGCCTTTGCGGAGGATCGACTGGGGCTGGTCGTCGACGCCGTCTCCGAAGTGCTGCGCGTTGCGGACGATGCGATGGTCGATCCGCCGGATTACGTGCGGGGGATCGCCGCCCGGTACGTGCGGAAGCTCGTCCGGCTCGACGAGCGGATCATCATCCTGCTAGACCTCGACCAGATCCTCACCTCCGCGGAGCGCATCGCCCTCGCGGAGGCTGAATGGGAGGCTTCCGGCGAAGAGGAGAACCCGGACGACGAAGCCTCCGACCGTGAACGGGGTCAGTCGGGCACGGACTCGTAAGACGGCGCCAGGGAGGGAGCAGCCCCGGCGGTGCAGATATTCCGCCTGTCCTCCCGGGGTGTGACCCTATCACCCCCTCCCGTGTACCTCATAGCGGACCGCACGCCGCAAATTTCTCCGCTCGAGCGAACATCGCTGAGCCGGAGAGAGCGGGAGCCACTCCGGAGGTGGCGCGCGGGAGTGGCTGCGGCATGCACCGAACACCCGGTGCGGTGGCGTGTTGACCGGTCGAACCCATCTCCCGGATATCGCAGTGCGACGAGGCAGGATCGCGGGTCGAGCGAAAAAGGTAGCCGGAGCCGAAATCGGGGTCCGGCTGGTCCTGCTCGTCATCCTGCTCTGTCTGTCGCTCCCCGCCACGGCATCTGCCGAATCCGTCCACTCCTGCGGTACCGTCACCGTCCGGTCCGACGCTGCTTCGGGCAATCTTGCCCGCTCCGCCGCCCGTATCGCATGTGCCCCGCACGGTTTCCCGGGCTTCCCGGCCGGCGCGCGCCTCGAGGATGCGACGATCCACCTGACGGCGGATCCCGCGCACTTCCGGGCGCTGACCGGCGGCCGCACCCCGGACTGGGGAGCGGGGGTGGCCATTCCGGCCGAGCGCCTCATCGTGATCCCGACCTTCCGCCTGGACGGCGGCCCTGCGGGCGGAGCATCTCCCGGGATCGTCACCCTCCGTCACGAGATTGCTCACCTGGCCCTCCGGCAGGAAGTTCCGGGCACGATTCCCCGCTGGTTCGACGAGGGGTATGCCACCTGGGTCTCGGGCGGCCTCGATGAGCGGGCCGGTTGGCAGCTGCGGCTCGCCTTCCTCCTCGGCCGGGCCCCACCCCTGGATTCGATCACGCTCAGCTGGCCTGCGGAGGCGGAGCGCGCGCGCCTCTCCTATCTCCTCTCCGCCACCGCGGTCCGGCACATGGCGGAGCGCTCGGGTCCGGGCGGCATGGAGGCCCTCTTCCGCAACTGGCGGGAGGTCGGGCGCCTCGACCCGGCGGTCCGCCGCACCTTCGGGATCACCCTCGGTCAGTTCGAGCGCGAATGGCAGCGCGTAGTCCAGCGGCGCTACGGCTGGCTGCTGATGGTGTCACACATCGGAGCGGTCTGGACGGCACTCGCCCTGGCCCTGGCTGTTCTCTTCATCTTCCGGCGCCGGCGCTTCCGCCGCAGAATTGGAGTCCTCGAGGAGCGAGAGGAGGCGGAAGAGGCGTACCTCAGGGAGCGATCCGAGGGGACGGCTCCCTTGCTTGACGACCCGGGGACGCGCGGGTAGCTTTTCCCTCATGGCAGCGAGAACGAGGCCCGCACGGCGGACGGACAGACGGGATGCTACGACGGACGTCCCCGGGGGGACGCTCCGCTTCGGCCCGATGAACGGAATCCTCCTTGGGGCCGGGCTGGCCGCGATCGTCACGGGTTTTTCCCTGCTCGCAGCGGGGTCGATCGTGGCCGCTCCCCTCCTCCTCGTGCTCGGCTACATCGTGTTGATTCCCTGGGGGATCATTCACTAGCCCTTGATCGAGGGCGCTTAGCTCAGTTGGTTTAGAGCGTCTGGTTTACACCCAGAAGGTCGGGGGTTCGAATCCCTCAGCGCCCATTGAATATCGGAAGCCCCGCCGTGTACCGGCGGGGCTTCCTTCGTTGGCGCCAAGGGAGCATCCTCGGGAGATCCGGCTTCAGAGCGCCAAGCCGGAATCTGCCAGCATACGCAGCGCCTAGGACTGGTCTATTCGACGTGCTGATTGACCAGGCGGGTCATCTCGAACATGGAGACCTGGTCCTTGCCGAAGATCGGCCGCAGCTTGTCATCCGCGTTGATCATGCGGCGGTTGTCCGGATCCTGGAGGTCATTGCTCTTGATGTAGTCCCATATCTTCTTCGTCATCTCGGAGCGCGGAAGCGGATCGTTGCCGACCACGGCGGCGAGCTGGGCGTCCGGTTGAACTCGCTGCGCGAGTCCTCCACGCGCCTGCCCTCCTCCACCTGCGTTCTTTGCACTCTTCTTTTCAGCCATATCAGTTCGTGAGGTCGGGGAACGGAGCCGGGAACGGCCTCAGCGACAGCAAGCTCTGCACCTCGCGTGCTCGAGCGGGCTCCGTGTGTTCCGTCAAGCCCCGGAGCGCGCACGGCTCGATCGGTCGTGGAGGGAGGAACGACCATTGCTCCTTCGCGGAAATATTCAGCCGCACCTCTTCAATGATGCCGATGCCCGTCAGGTCGTCCGCCCGGGCCGTGTACCGGGGGGTCCGTTCCGCCCTCAGAATCGCCTCCGCTCCGGTGCGAAGGCGTGGTGGATCACGGGGCGTCGTGATCCAGCCCTATCGGGGCTACGGCACACCCCAGGAGGTTTTTCTCATGGGGCGCGTTTTTCGGCAGCCGAGAACGCGCTCCGAGCGCGGGGGCCTAACCATGGGGCGCGACCTCCTGGACGTCGGGCGTCGGATCATTCGCAGAGGCCTCGGCAGGGTGGAACTGATCCTTCACTTTGCCGGAGCGGAGGAGCGAGTCGAGACCGACCGCGACGGCTATTTCCATGCGACGCTCCGACCGGCCGACCCGCCGCCGGCGGACCGTGAATGGCACGAGGTCGATCTCGCTCTGGATTGGAAGGGTCATTCGATCTCCGAGACGGGAACCGTCTTCATCCCGGCCGAATCCGCCCGTTTCGTGGTGATCAGCGACATCGACGACACGGTGATGCACACCGGGGTCGCGAACACCTTCGAGATGCTGTACCGTCTCTTCGTGCAGGGGGCGGAGAGCCGAACCGCCTTCCCCGGCGTCGCCGCCCTGTACCGGGCGCTCCACGACGGCCCGACGGGGAACGAGATGAACCCCATGCTCTACGTCTCGCGCGGCCCGTGGAGCATCTACGAGATGCTCGACCGCTTCTTCAACCTGCACCGGATTCCCGTCGGGCCGATCCTCTTCCTCCGGGAGTGGGGGATTACCCTGAAGCGGCCGCTGCCGCGGCGAGCCACGGACCACAAGATCGAGATCGTCCGGGAGATGGTGGAGCGGTACGACCATCTACCGTTCATCCTGATCGGCGACAGCGGCCAGCACGACCCCGAGATCTACAGCCGGGTGGTCCACGAGTTTCCGGGTCGCGTCCTGGCCGTCTACATTCGCGACGTCTCGGGCCGCGCCTCCCGGGAGGGGGAGATCAGGGCCCTCGCCGACGAGGTCGAGAGGGCGGGGAGCAGTCTGGTGCTCACCGACGACACCTTCGCCATGGCAGAGCATGCCGCCTCACACGGCTTCCTTTCGGGCGGCTGCCTCGAAGAGGTGCTCGCGGAGCGCACCGAGGAGGCGTCCCGTCCTCTGTGACCCTTTCATCCATCTCCCCGCCCACGCCTCGCACCCCGATCCCGCGCCGCTCTCGCCGCGCAGGAAACGGATGAGCCCGTCCAGCGAAGTGCCGGTGCGGCCCCGTGCCTGAGCGCCTGCTCGAGAGAGCCACGAGAGCCGCGGAAGGCAGCAGCCTTTCGGTCGGAGGGGTGAGCATCCCGCTGCTAGGGCTGAACGTGGTGCGGCGGTTTCTGGACGTGCGCGTCATGGGCCTCTCCGCCGAGATGACCTATTACGCGCTGCTCTCCATCTTCCCGCTGATCGGCGCGCTGGGCGCGGGGCTCGGCTTCCTGGAGCGGATCATCGGTCCGGAGCCGGTGGCCACCGCCGAAGGAGCCATCCTCGCCGCACTCGACACCGTATTCGCTACGGACGTGACGCGGGAGGTTTTCGTGCCGCTGGTCGAGGGGCTTCTCCGCGAGGAGCGCGCGGGGTTCGCCCTCGGGAGCTTCCTCATCACCATCTTCCTGGCGAGCCGTGTCTTCCGCTCGACCATCCACACGCTGGACGTTGCCTACCGAGTGGAGGAAATGCGGGGCACCGTGTCACTCTGGCTCCTCGGGTTCCTCTTTTCCCTCGGCGCCATCGTGACGGGGGTAGTCGTCCTCGGCATGGTCGTCCTGGACCCCCTCCTCGGTGGCGGTCGGGTGATCGCGGAGTGGCTCCGTCTGGGCGGCGCCTTCGAGGTCATCTGGGCGCTGGCACGCTGGCCCGCGGTCTTCATCGTGGCAACCGCATTTCTCGCCTTCATCTACCGCTTCGGCCCGAACGTGCGGAACAGCTGGGGTCAGACCGTCCCCGGCGCCCTCTTCGGAACCATCGGGATCGTCCTCGTCTCCCTCGGCTTCCGCGCGTACATCGAGGTGGTAGGGGTCGGCACCCCCGGACTCGCGGATGCGGAGGCCGCCGTGGTGCTCGCCGCACGGGTGATCGGCGCGGGCCTCGCCGCCCTCCTCTGGTTCTGGCTGGCCAGCATGGTCCTCCTGACCGGCGGGGTGGTGAATGCGGAGGTGAGCCGTCTCCGGAGGGAGGCGCTACCTCCTCGGAAGGCGGCCCCGGGATGATCCCTTTCCGATGACAACCGCTCCACCCGCGTGGGGGTGCACTCCAAGTCATGGTGACACAAGACGTTAAGGGAGACGGTTTCCGTCCCGCAGGGATCCTTTTCCGGCACTCTGACGTATCACGTTGCACAGGAGGCGCGCCGGGCGGTTGCCAGGAGCAGGTACGGCGTGTAGTCTACCGATCGTTCGTTCGGCCATCTCTCTTCGGAGGCGGGCTGGCCCGAACTTTTCAGCAGGTGCGGGTGTAGACCTCCCTACAAGCACCGGGAAGCAGATGTTTTTTCCACCTTTTTCGGGAGTATCGCAGATGCATCGTTTCGTTCCTCGCGCGCTGCTCACAGCCAGCCTTGCTGTGGCCGTTGGCTGCGCAACTGCTTATGAGCCGCCGCCGGCGCCGGATCCGGAGGCGCCGGGCGCACGTTTCCGCGTCCTCGTTCCGAATTTCCAGGTTGAGGACGGCGTCGCCGCACGGGCCGGCCAGACCGCGGCGAGCGCATTCCGCGACCAGGTCGCCGAGATGGCGACGCACACGTCCGTGCCCGCTTCGGAGATGCGCCAGGCCATCCGGCATTTCGGCGTGACCGATATGGACGCGGTCGACGCGGTGCAGCTCGCTGACCAGATGAATGCCCAGGTCGCCACTTTCGGCACGATCCGGCAGGAGAACGGGCAGCTGCTCGCGCGCGTTCAGGTAACCGACGTCCAGTCGGGCGAGAGCTTCGAGCTCGACAACGTCCGGGCCGGTGACCCTGCCACGCTCGGAACCGAGGTCTACTCCGCCTTCGAGAACACCGTGCAGGGAATCCGCATGGCGGCGCTCTGCATCGACTTCCTCGGCAGCGAGCAGTGGGAGCGGGCGCTCTCGAACTGCGAGCAGGCCTTGGAGATCGTGCCCGAGGCCGAGGGCGCGCTCTACGGGCGTGCAACGGCCCTCGTGAACATGGGGCAGTACGAGGAGTCCCTCGCCACCTACGAGCGTCTCCTGGAGATCAACCCGCAGCATGAGAACGCGCTTCTCGGTGCGGGGCTCGCGGCGAGCCATCTGGGTCAGACGAGGCAGGCCAGCCAGTACTACCAAGACTATCTCGCGCTGAATCCGGACGAGACCCGGGTGCGGATCCGCGTTGCGAGCGACATCGCCGCGACGGGGGACCACATCTCCGCGTACGAGGTGCTCGAGCCGGCCATCGAGGAGAGCCGGGACGACGTGGAGTTCATGGAGTACCTCGGCCAGCTCGCCACCTCCGCCGGCCTGCGCGCTCGCGAGCAGGACATGGAGGCGGAAGCGCAGCAGTACTTCAGAACGGCGCTCGAGGCGCTCGAGGCGGTATACGAGCAGCGGGGCGACGAGGTCGAGGGCACCACGATCCGCCGCATGGCGGATGTCTACCGGGAGACCGGGCGTGACGAGGAAGGCCTCCGCCTCCTCGAGCGTGCCACGCAGACCCATGCGGACGACGCCGCGATCTGGCAGACGTACGGCCGGGAGCTGAGCCGCATGGAGCGTCACCGGGACGCGATCCAGGCCTTTTCCCGGGCCATCGATCTCGATCCCGACATCGAGCAGATCCACCTGCGCCGCGCCATCGCGCGGATCGATGCGGGTGAGCGTCAGGCGGCCCGTCAGGACCTTGCCGAGGCGGCGCAGCGCGGTGACCGGGACCAGGTCGCCCAGTTCGTCTACTCCCGCGGCGCCCGTGCGCTGCAGGCCGAGAACTTCAGCGACGCGGCCGACCTCCTTTCCCTGGCGCACGAGTACGCAAGTGGAACGCTGCGGAGTGACATCTCCTTCCAGTGGGGTGTTTCCCTCTTCCGTCAGGGACAGCGCATTGCCGAGCGCAACACGGCCGGCGCTGCCGGCCCCGCACGTCAGGCGCTGGACTTCTTCCGTCAGGCGCTGCCGCGGTTCGAGGCATCCCAGCATGCGCAGGCATCCCAGCTGAGGTCTGCCACGCAGCAGTTCATCGACAACCAGGAAGCCATCATCCGCGCTGCCGGCAGGCGGTAGATCGAAGCGGGTGGGCAGTACTGAAACGGCCGGGGCGAGTCATCGCCCCGGCCGTTTCGCGTTTCCGGACGGCCTCCCGCTATTCGCTCGGTACCATGAGGGTCAGGCGGCGGCTGCTGAGCCGGTAGTCGAAGGTGGACCCCCGGAGCGGCTCCCCGTCCGCATTGACCGCGAGCTCCGCCTCGGCCGTGACGGACAGGCGGGGCACCTGCCAGTAGCCGACCGCCGGATGCTCGAGGTGGTTCCCCGCGCGAAGCTCGGGCATCAGCCGGAGCAGCTCCACCTTCGGCACGTCCCGGATCAGGCAGAGGTCGAGCAGACCGTCCGTCATGCTCGCCTTCGGCGTGACCCAGTTTCCTCCGCCGGTCCGGCGGGAGTTCCCCACGGCGAAAAAGAGAAATCGTCCCTCGTGGAGGATCTCATCTGACCGGAAGGTCGCCTCCAAGGGCTCGAGAGAGGCGAACTTCCGGGCGGACGAGATGAGGTACGCGAGAGTTCCGAGGGCCCGCTTCACCTCTGGCGAGCTCTCCTCGGTGGCCTCCGCACCGAACCCACCCGTCGACACGTTGAGGAAATACTCGTCGTTCGCTCTGGCGACGTCTACTTCCACCCGGGCTCCTCCCACGGCCACGCGCATGGCCTCCTCCGGATCGGGCGGGATGTCGAGCGACCCGGCGAGGTCGTTCCCGGTGCCGAGCGGAATGATCCCCACGCGGGGCAGCGGGCCGTCCGACCGCCGCCTGTGGTGCGGGTGCCTTTGGATGGCATTCACCACCTCGTGGATCGTGCCGTCCCCGCCCGCGGCCAGGATCAGCTCCGCATCCTGCTCAACCCCTTCGGTGGCATACCGTATGGCATCGCCGCGCTCGAATAGGATCCGAGGGCGGACTTCATGCCCCTCCTTGCGGAGGTTCGAGATTATCTCACGGAGACGGGGGATGGCGTCCCGTCGCCCTCCGTGTATGACCAGATGGATTCGCATGGCGCAGGAGCATGGGGAGTTCGCCCGGCATCGGGCAAGAAGCCGACCATGGATCGGACCTCCGCCGGGTCCGGCTGCCGGTCGCTGCGCGACCTTGCGCCTCCCTTGGAGGTGCGATGCCTGTTGGCGGGGATCGACAGTGGGTTGACACCGGGAAGGAGTTCGCTCACATTGGGTCGAGGTGGGGGAAAGTGGGGAGGAGTGGGGCAAGGAGGTTTTCCCGGACGGACGGTGGATTGAGCGGCTTTCTCGGCAGTTACCAGCACCAGATCGACGAGAAGGGACGGTTGAGTCTGCCGGCCCCTTTTCGTCGTGACGCGGAGGACGAGCCGACGCTCGTCCTGGTCCAGGCGTATCCGGACTGCCTGACCCTCTACCCCGCGTCGGCCTGGGCCGATGTCGAGGAGCGTCTGCGTGAGTTGCTGCGTCGCGAGCCCAGCTCCCGAAACTACGTCCTCGGCATCACGGCCAATGCGGTGGAGGTGTCCCCCGACAGGCAGGGCCGGATCCTCGTGCCTCACCGGCTGCAGGAGGCGGCCGGTCTGGAGGGCGCCACCATGGTGGTGGGAGCCATCGACCGGATCGAGCTCTGGCATCCCGATCGTTTTGCCCGGACGGTGGCCGTCCAGCCCGACGACCAGGAACGCTTCACCCACCACATCTTCGCGTGATGCCCGCCGCCTCCGCCTACCATGTTCCGGTGATGACCGAGGAGGCGCTTCGCCTCCTGGAGCCGGAACGCGGGGGGGTCTTCGTGGACGGGACGCTCGGCGGTGGTGGTCATGCCGCGGCCATCCTGGAGCGGGGACCGGAGGCGGAGCTGATCGGGTTCGACCGAGATCCCGAGGCGATCGAGGCGGCACGCGAACGGTTGGAGGGTGTGGCGCCCGGGCGGTTCCGTCTCTTCCGCTCCGGGTTCGAGGAAGGCCTGGAGGCGGCAGGGTTGGAGGGGGTGGCGGTACAGGGCGTTCTTCTCGATCTGGGAATCTCATCGCATCAGATCGACGAGGACGCTCGCGGCTTCACCTTCCGGCGCGGCGCCCCCCTCGACATGCGAATGGGGGAGGGCGCCGAAACCGCAGCTGACCTTCTGAACTCTCTGGCCGAGGAGGAGCTTGCCGACATCTTCTACCATTACGGTGAGGAAAGGCGCGCGCGAAGACTCGCGCGCCTCGTGGTCGAGCGGCGGAAGGAAAGCCCCTTCGCGAACTCTGACGACCTGCTCGAGGTCATCGACCGCGCCCTCGGACCTCGGACCGAGGCCCAGGATCGGGCGCGCCTCTTTCAGGCTCTGCGTATCGCGGTGAACGACGAGCTCGCCGCCCTGGACGAAGCCCTCCCACGCTTCCGCGACGCCCTCGCACCTGGAGGCGTCCTGGCGGTGATGGCGTATCACTCCCTGGAGGACCGGAGGGTAAAGACGGCCTTCCGCGAGTGGAGCGCGAGCTGTGTCTGCCCGCCGAAGCTCCCGGTCTGTCGCTGCCGGGGAAAGCCGCTGGGCACGACGCTGACCCGCTCTCCCCTGCGTCCCTCCGACGCCGAGGTCGCGCGCAACCCGCGCTCAAGGAGTGCCCGCCTGCGCGGCTGGAGGAAAGCATGACGCGGCGGCGAGGCGGATGGATCCGGGCCGTGGGCTGGCTGGGTGCCTTCCTGGTGTCCCTTTCCCTCGTCGTATGGCGGCAGTCGGCAGGCGTAGCCCTCGAGCGTGAGCTACGGACGGTGGAGGCGGAGGCCTCGCTGATCGAAACGGAGCTGCACCAGCTGGAGCGCGACCTCCGGGCGCTCGAAGCCCGCAACCGGGTCGTGCGCTACGCGCGCGACGAGCTCGGGATGCGGATGCCGAACGACAATGAGGTGGTCATCTTGCCGCTGCGGCAGGTAGTGAATGAGCGGGTCGGCCGCTACGGGGAGGAGGGACGATGAGGATGATGCGCGCGCCGGCCCGCCCCAGCCCCCTCTCGCGGAAGGTTCTCCTCCGCGGGCGGGCTCTCGCAGCCCTCGCAGTGCTCGTGGCTGCCGTGATCGTCGGTCGTGCGGTGCAGCTGCAGCTCGTGGAGGGGGAGCGATGGGCCGCGGCTGCCGAGCAGCAGCACCAGACGCGCGCCGAGCTTCCGGCGCGCCGCGGGGTGATCTATGACCGGAACGGTGTTCCCCTCGCCGCCAACCACGAGGCGTATCGGATCTCGGTTGCCCCCCGCGAGCTGAGGGATCCTGCGGCCGCGGCGCTTGCGCTGAAGGAAGGGCTAGGACTACGGAGCGAAGCGGTCTCGGAGGTGGTGACGGGTGAGCGTAGATGGGTTGTCCTCCCCGGGCGGTACACCGCGGATCAGCGCAGCCGGCTCACCGGGGTTCGCGGCCTCTACTTCGAGCGGGTATTCGAGCGGTATCAGCCGCGCGGCCAGGCCGCGCGTGAGGTCGTCGGAGTCCTCGATCCGTACGGGGAGCCCCTGGGGGGCATCGAGCAGCAGCTCGACCGCATTCTGCGCGGCACCCCCGGCTACTCGATCCTGCGCCGGGACCCGGCCGGCAACGCCCGGGCTTCCATCTCCCTCCCGGTGGTTCCGCCCACGGAAGGCGCCGACGTCCATCTCACGATCGATTTCGGACTGCAGGAGATTGCGCGCGATGCTTTGATAGAAGCCATCGAGTCCTCGGGCGCACGGGGAGGGGACCTGCTGATCTCCGATCCCCGAAGCGGGGAGATTCTGGCCGCGGTCTCGCGGCGGGAAGGGCGGGCACGCAACCTCTCCGCCTTCACGGACTCCTACGAGCCGGGATCGACCATCAAGCCGTTCACCGCCGCGGCCCTGCTGGCGGAGGGCATCGCCACGCCGGACGACACCGTCTACGCGGAGCGCGGTGTCTGGGCGAGCGGGCACGGGCGTATCATCCGGGACGTCTCGACCCATGACTGGCTTAGCCTCGACGATGCGCTGCGGGTGTCGAGCAACATCGCCACCGTCAAGTTCGCCGCCCTCCTCGATCGACAGACCCACTACCGGTACCTGCGCGACTTCGGCTTTGGGAGTCCGACCGGGGTCGAGTTCCCCTCGGAGTCGGCGGGCCGGCTCGCCCGACCGGCGAGATGGTCGGCGCTGACGCAGGCGAGCCTGGCCATGGGGTACGAGCTGGGCGTCACTCCGCTCCAGCTCGTGATGGCGTACGGCGCGTTAGCAAACGGGGGCTACCTGATGGAGCCCCTCCTGGTCCGAGAGGTCCGCGCTGCGGACGGCTCCGTCGTCGCCCGGCGTGATCCGGTGCGCATCCGCCGCGTCATCCCGACGGAGACGGCCACCCGCCTCACCGAATCGCTGGTCAGCGTGGTGGAGGAAGGCACCGGCCAGCGCGCATCCATGATGACCTACGACGTAGCGGGGAAGACCGGCACCGCGCGTCGTCTCACCGCGGAGGGGCGTTACGAAGCCGGACTGTATACCGCGTCCTTCGCCGGGTTCTTCCCCGCCAGCCGTCCGCAGCTCGTCGTGCTGGTGAAGCTCGACGAGCCGCAGGCGCCGTACTACGGGGGAGCGCTCGCCGCCCCCGTCTCCCGCGCCACCCTCAACGCCGTACTCGCGGTCCGGAGCTCCGTCCTCGACTCGGAGGACCTCATGGATGCCCGCAGGGTGGGCGATCGACCCGCCGGAACCCTCGCCCGGCGCGCAGACCTCCGCCGGAGCCGAAACGGCGCGGCCCCCACCATCTTCCATGTGTCCGACGGGCTTCCTGTCCGGCACGACGACTGGGTTCCGGCCGCGGTTCCGGTTCCTTCGGTGGACGGTCTGCCGCTGCGCGAAGCGGTCCGCCGGCTGCATCAGGTCGGCCTCGTGGTCAGCGTGACCGGGGACGGCGCCATCCCCACCGTGGATCCCGCGCCGGGAACCCCGGTCACGCCCGGGGACACCGTATACCTGGTGCTTGGAGAAGGGCGATGAGCGAGACGCGAGTGACGCTGGAAGAGATCCTGGAGGCGCTGGAGAGGGAAGAGCTGCTGGCGTGGAGACCGGAGATTGAGGGGAAGGAGGTTCGCGTGATGGGAGTCACCACCGACTCCCGGAAGGTGGAGGAGGGGAGCGTGTTCTGCGCATTTCGCGGAACCGACGCGGACGGGCACGCCTTCCTGGCGGATGCCGCACGCGCCGGGGCGAGCGGCGCGGTCGTGGAGCACGCCTCGGACGAGGTTTCCCTCCCGCAGATCGTGGTGCACGACGGTCGGCGCGCGGCGGGCGTGGTGGCGGCGGCTTTCTACGGAGAACCGTGGAAGGAGGTGCGGACCGTGGCGGTCACCGGGACGAACGGCAAGACAACCACCGTCTTCCTCCTTCGTCACCTTCTCTCCACCGATGCTCCGGCCGCCTCGATCGGCACGCTCGGCGTCATCGGGAGCGACGGCGCGCAGGTTCCCGGTACCTTCGGGCTGACGACACCGGGCCCGGTGGAGACGGCTCGCTGGCTGCGCGGCTTCGCGGACGAAGGCGTGCGTTGGGCGGCCATGGAGGTCTCCTCCCACGCGCTCGACCAGCGCCGCACCGGGGAGGCGCGCTTTGCTGCCGTGGCGCTCACCAACCTGAGCCGCGATCACCTCGACTACCACCGGACCTTCGAGGCGTACCGGGAGGCAAAGCTCCGTATCATCGACCTCTGCGAGCCGGAGGGTGTCGTGGCGGTGAACGCCGACGAAGAGGCGTGGGAGGGCATCGATCCGGGGGATCGCCGGCTCGTCCGCTACGGCACCGATCGGTCGGCCGATGTGCGTGCGGAGGATCTCGAGACATCGATGGAGGGGTCCTCCTTCACCCTGCGGATCGGTGACGAGCGCGCACCCGTCCAACTATCCCTCATCGGCCGGCACAACGTGATCAATGCCTTGACCGCCGCGGGCATCGCGCACGGCCTGGGGTGGGAAGCGAGCAGGATTGCGGGAGCTCTCGAGGCTCTCCCCCAGGTTCCCGGGCGGCTGGAGAGGCTCGCCGGGGGTGAAGGTGTGCCCACGGTTCTCTGCGACTACGCCCACACCCCGGACGCCATGGTCAACGTGCTTCGCGCGGTGCGGTCGGTGGTGTCCGGCAAGGTCTGGCTCGTCTTCGGTGCCACCGGGGATCGGGACCCCGGCAAACGGCCGGAGATGGGGCGCGTCGCCGTGGAAGAGGCGGACTTTCCGATTCTCTCCATGGACAACCCCCGCAGCGAAGACCCCGAGCGGATCGCGGACGCGGTGGAGGAGGGGATGGGGGAGGCGCCGCATCTGCGCATGCTCGACCGGGCCCAGGCCATCCGACACGCGGTGCTGAGCGCCGCTCCCGAGGACGCGATCGTCCTGGCTGGCAAGGGGCACGAGCGGTACCAGGACATCAAGGGAAAGAAGCACTACTTCGTGGAGGCGGAGTTCGTCGCCGAGGCGGTCGCGGAGCGGAGGGGGGAGCGATGACCGCCTACCGCTGGACCCGCGACCGGGTCGAGGAGGCGCTGGGCGTGCGGGGCAGCGGATCGACCCCGGAGTTCGCCTCGATCAGCACGGATACCCGCTCCGTGGGAGATGGGGACCTCTTCGTCGCCCTCGCGGGCGAGCACTTCGATGCGCACGAGTTCCTTTCCGATGCAGCGGAGAAGGGAGCCGCAGGAGCGGTCGTTTCCCGCCGGCCGGACGATGCGCCCGCCGGGCTCGAGTATTTCGTGGTCGAGAACACCCTCCACGGTCTGGGACTCCTCGCGCGGTTCCGGCGGCGGGCCCTCTCCGCGCGCGTCGTCGGCGTCACCGGAACCAACGGGAAGACCACCACCAAGGACCTTCTTCTCGCCGCCCTCGGCGTGTACTACCGCGTCCACGCCACCGAAGGGAATCTGAACAACCAGGTCGGCGTTCCCCTCACCCTTCTGGCCGCGCCCGACGAGGCGGAGGTGCTGGTGGTCGAGATGGGGATGAACTCGCCGGGAGAAATCGGGATCCTGGTCGCCATCGCAGAGCCGGATGCCGGCGTGGTAACCGCGGTGGGGGCCGGCCACCTCGAGCTGGTGGGGAGCGTCCATGGGGTGCTGATCGAGAAGACCGCCCTCCTCGCCGGGCTCCCGCCGGGTGGCGAGGGATTCGTGGCCGAGGAGCCGGAGGCGCTCCCGGCGCGGGCGCGCTACCTCCTCGGCGACGATCGCGTCCACGTCGCCGGGTTCTCCCCGGAGGCCGAGCTTCGGCCGGAGGGCGGGCTGGATGCGGTGGAGATGCGGGAGGACGGCACCACGGTCTGGCGCTGGCGCGGCGAGGAGGTCCATCTCCCCCTCCGCGGCCGTCACAACGTCCGGAACGCCCTCCTGGCGCTCGGTGTGGCCGAAGCGTGGGGGGTGCGGCCGGCCGATGCCATCCGCGGCGTGCGGGAGATGCCCGCGCCGAAGCTGAGGGGGGAGTGGAAGATGGTCGGAGAGATCCGGGTCATCGCCGACTGCTACAACGCGAATCCCGCCAGCACGACCGCGGCGGTGGAGCTCCTTGCGGCCATTCCGGCGGACGGGCCCAAGATGGCCGTGCTCGGCACCATGCGGGAGCTGGGTGTGGAGGAGGCGGCGCAGCATCGATCCACGGCCCGCGAGGCGCTCGACCATCTCGGATCGGGCATCGACCGGATCGTGGCCACCGGCCGCTTCGCCGATGCCGTGCGCGAGCTCCTCGAGGAGGAGGACGATCGAGTGTCCGTGGCCGAGGATCCCATTCGCGCCTTCGAAGGTGTGCGTGAATTCCTGCTCGGGAATGAGACGATCCTGCTCAAGGCCTCGCGCGGCGAGGCGCTGGAGCGTTGGATCGAGCTCATCGAGAAGCACCAGTCCGGAGGCGGAGCATCCGCCGCGAGTTCCGACTCCACAGAGCGGGGAGGCTGACGATGCTCTACCATCTCCTGGTGCCGCTGGCCGAATACCACATCATTTTCAACGTCTTCCGCTTCCAGACGTTCCGGGCGGCGGGCGCGGTGGTGACCGCCTTCCTGGTGGCCTTCTACTTCGGGCCGCCGATCATCCGACGTCTCCGCATGCTCAAGGTGGGGCAGGTGGTCCGCTCGGAAGGTCCGCAGACGCATCTCGGAAAGCAGGGCACGCCAACCATGGGCGGGGTCCTGATCGTCCTGTCCGCGGTGATCCCCACCATGCTCTGGGCGGACCTCACCAACGCCTATACCATCATCGCCCTCCTCGTCCTGATCTGGATGGGGTGTATCGGCTTCCTCGACGACTATCTCAAGGTCGTCCGGCAGAAGACCGAGGGGCTGATCGGCCGCTACAAGCTCGCCGGCCAGGTGACCGCGGGCCTCGTCCTCGGCGGCATCCTGATCCTCATCCCGCTGAGCGATGTGCCCGCCACCTGGACCCAGATCCCGTTCTTCAAGACCTGGCACATCGACTTCTACTGGTGGGCGTACATCGGGTTCGTGACCCTGGTGATCACCGGGACCTCGAACGCCGTGAACCTGACGGACGGTCTCGACGGGCTCGCCGCGGGTCTGGCCGCGATCGCCGCGGCCACGCTCGGGATCTTCGCCTACATCCTCGGCCGGGTCGATCTGTCCGACTACCTCAACCTCTTCCACCTTCCCGGCGCTGGCGAGCTTGCCATCTTCTGCCTGGCGCTCTCCGGCGCCTGCATCGGCTTCCTCTGGTTCAACTCGCATCCGGCAGAGGTTTTCATGGGTGATACCGGCTCGCTCGCGATCGGCGGCGTGCTGGGCGCGGTGGCCGTGCTGGTGAAGGCCGAATTCCTCCTGGCCATCGTGGGGGGGGTGTTCGTGCTCGAGGCCGTCTCGGTGATGATCCAGGCCGTCTACTTCAAGTGGACCCGGAGGAAGACGGGAACGGGAAGACGGGTCTTCCGTATGGCCCCGCTGCATCACCACTTCGAGCAGATCGGCTGGGCCGAGAGCAAGGTGATCACCCGCTTCTGGATCCTGGGGATCATCTTCTCCCTGATCGGATTCGCAACCCTGAGGATCCGATGAGACACAGCCTGGCGGGGCAGAAGGTGGCCGTCCTGGGACTTGGCCGGAGCGGTGTGGCCGCGGCGAAGCTCGCCATAGCGCGGGAGGCATCCGTGTACGCCAGCGACAGCTCGGACACCGCGGAGATCCGCGAGGCGGCCGCGGCGGTGCGTGAGGCGGGCGGCGCGGTCGACGTGGGCGGGCACGACGTGAAGCGGATCTCCAAGTGCGACCGCATCGTCCTGAGCCCGGGCATCCCGCCGGACGTCCCCGTTCTGGCCGAGGAGGCTCTCGCGGGGATTCCGGTGGTCGCGGAGGTCGAGTTCGCCTTCGCCCTCCTCTCCGCCCCGGTGATCGCCATCACCGGGACGAACGGGAAGACCACCGTAACGGGCCTCACCGCGCATATCCTGGAGGCGGCGGGGCGCGATGCCCCGGCCGCCGGGAACATCGGCGTCGCTCTTTCTGAAATCGCGCTCCGCACCCCTCCGCCCGAGGTGGCGGTGGTCGAGGTGAGCTCTTTCCAGCTCGGGATGACCGTCACCTTCCGTCCGCGGATCGGGGTGCTCACCAACCTCTCCCCCGATCATCTCGACCGATACAGGAGCGTGGAGGCGTACTACGCAGACAAGGCGCGTCTCTTCCAGACGGCGTCGGACCGCAGCCGCTGGGTCCTGAACGGAGAGGACGACGCAGTCCGCTCGATGGCGGAGCCGCACCCCGGGAAGCGGTACTGGTTCCGGATCGAGAGTGGGTTGGAGGAGGGCGAGCTGGGCGCGTGGCGCGCGAGCGACGGGACGCTGATGCTCCGCACGGAGCCGGGCCATGATGAAACGCTGCTCGATGAAGGGGAGCTGCAGATCCTCGGCCCCCACAATGTCGCGAATGCGCTCGCGGCCGCGCTCGCCGCCCGGCTCGCCGGAGCGCCCGTTTCGGCCATCCGTTCCGCCCTGCCGACCTTCCGGCCGCAGCCCCACCGGCTGGAGCCGGTCGGAGAGTACGGGGGCGTTCTCTGGATCAACGACTCGAAAGCCACCAACGTCGCCGCCACCCGCGTGGCCGTGCGTGGCATGAAGCGCCGCACCATCCTGCTCCTCGGCGGCACGGACAAGGGTGAGGATTTCGGTCAGCTCGCGCGGGAGATGGCCGGGCGGATCCGCAAGGTGATCGCCTTCGGCGAGGCGGGTGATCGGATTGCGAAGGAGTTGAGCGGAAGCTGTCCAGTCGTTTACGAGGAGGGAGATCTCGCGGCGGTGGTGGAGCGGGCGCGCAGCATCGCCGAGTCGGGGGACGTGGTGCTCCTTTCCCCGGCCTGCTCGAGCTACGACATGTTCCGGGACTTCGAGGAGCGGGGCCGGGCCTTCGCCGACCTCGCGCGGAAGGGGGAGTCGTGAAGGGAGCCGTCCTCTCCCGTGCCCGTGTCGCCGAGGCGGCGGCCGAGACCGGTCCACGCGAGGGGTGGGAAGGGGCGGCGCTCATCATCTCCGTCTTCCTCCTCTTCGCGTTCGGGCTGGTGGCGCTCTTCAGCGCCAGCGCTCCGCTCGGCGTAGCCGAGGGATGGGGCGCGCACGGCCATGCGGTGCGGCAGCTCGGCGCGGCCGTCCTCGGCGTCACCCTGATGGTTGTCCTCGCGGGGACGGACTACCGCCACCTGCGGCGCCTGGCCTGGCCTCTTCTTCTCGGCTCGCTGGCGCTCCTCCTCTTCATCGTGCTCCCCTGGACCGAAGCGGTCGCCCCCCGCATCAACGGGGCGCGGCGGTGGCTGATCCTGGGCGTCGGCTTCCAGCCCTCCGAGGTGGCCAAGATTGCCCTGGTCGTCTGGACCGCCGCGCTCGCGGTAAAGAAGCAGGACCGCCTGCGATCGTTCCGCTTCGGCTTCCTACCCTTTCTGGTGGTGTGGGGGGCGGTGATCTTCCTGGTAAGCCTGCAGCCGGACATGTCCGCGGCGCTCCTGCTGGCACTCCTCTCCGGCCTCGTCCTTTTCGCCGCGGGCGGCCGGCTCGGGCACTTCGGACTCGTAGCCCTCACCATGACGCCCGTGCTCTGGCTGCTGGTGAACAGCGCGAGCTACCGGGTGAACCGGATTTCCACCTTCCTCGACCCGGCGTCGGACCCGTCGGGGGTCGGCTACCAGATCTACCAGTCGCTCGTCGCCGTGGGGTCCGGAGGGCTCACCGGAGTGGGCTTCGGACGGAGCCTGCAGAAGTACGGCTTCCTTCCCGAGCCGCACAACGACTTCATCTTCGCGCTGATCGCGGAGGAGTGGGGGCTGCTCGGCGTGCTCTTCTTCCTGGCCTTCTTCGCCGGGATCGCCTGGCTCGGCTACCGGATCGCCACGGGTGCGCGCGACCTCTTCGGCTACCTCCTGGCCATCGGCATGACGGCGGTGATCGTGCTTCCCGCCATCCTGCACATGGGGGTGACGCTGGCGCTCCTCCCGGCCACCGGGGTCCCGCTTCCCTTCGTCTCGTACGGTCGCAGCGCGCTCCTCGCTTCGTTCATGGCTGTCGGCATTCTCCTCAGCATCCTGCGCTACAGCAGGGGGAGGGAAGTGGCATGAGCGATTCCTCGCGGCGGAACACCGTGATCTTCTCCGGCGGCGGCACCGGAGGGCACCTCTACCCGGCCATTGCGCTGGCCGAGGCAGTCCAGCGGCTGCGGCCGGATACCGAGATCCTCTTCCTCGGCGCCGCACGCGGGGTGGAGGCGCGGGTGCTCCCGGAGCGGGAGATTCCGCACCGTCTCCTCCCCTTCGAGCCGATCCGGCGGTCGCGTCCGTGGGAGAACTGGCGGCTCTTCCCTTCGCTCCTGCGGTCCGGGATGGGAATCGCCCGCGCCTTCCGGGAAGCGTCGCCGGGCCTGGTGGTCGGGACCGGCGGGTACGCGAGCGGCCCCACCGTGGGCTGGGCCACCCTTCGCGGGATCCCGACCGCGGTCCAGGAGCAGAACTCCTACCCCGGCATCACTACCCGGTGGCTCTCCTCCCGAGTCGACCAGATCCACCTGGCATTCCCCGAAGCGCGGGAATACCTCCGGCCGGGGAAGCGGACGCAGCTCTTCGAGCACGGCAACCCCATCACCCCTCCGCCCCCCTCCCCCGATCGTACGGAAGCTCGCGAGGCATTCGGCCTGGGCGACGGCCCGGTCGCCCTGGTGGTGGGAGGCAGCCAGGGCGCTCGCGCCATCAACGAGGCGCTCGTCGCCGATCTGCGGGGGGCCGTCGACGGACGCCTCGACCCTTTTCCGGACGATCTCCAGATCCTCTGGGCCACCGGACCGGCGCACCACGAGAGCGTTTCCACCCGGATAGAGGAGATGGGTCTCGAGGGGCGTGTCCGGACGCTGCCGTACATCCAGGACATGCCGGAGGCGCTCGCGGCGGCCGACTTCTCCGTCTCCCGGGCCGGTGCGATGGCGCTCGCCGAGCTGTGTGCGTGGGGCATCCCCGCGGTCCTGGTGCCCTTCCCCTACGCGTCGGCCAACCATCAGCACCACAATGCCGTCGCCCTGGGCAAGGCGGGAGCGGCCGTCGTCGTCCCGGAAGCGGAGATGGAGCCGGGGCGCCTCTGGAGCGAGATGCGCTCGCTCGCGGCCGACCCGGAGCGACGGGAAGCCATGGCGGCCAGGGCCCGGGAGCGGGGACGTCCCGACGCGGCCGAGAAGATCGCTCGCGACCTCATCTCCCTCATGGAGGGCGAACGATGAGTGATCCGAACCGGAGGCCCGGCGCGGGCAGCCCGGAGGACTTCGACCTGCTCGAGGCCTCCCGCCGCGCGCCCGTCCACTTCATGGGCGTGGGCGGAGCCGGCATGTCGGCGCTCGCCTCCCTGGTGGTGGAGGTCGGGGGAGCGGTGACGGGGTGCGACCGGAAGATCACGGCCCGCTGCCGGCGCCTCGAGGAGCGAGGGATTCGCCTACACGAGGGCCACGATCCCGCGCACGTGACCGGCTGCTCGGCGCTGGTGATCACGGCGGCCATTCCCAGGAGCCATCCCGAGATCGAGGCGGCGCGGGCGGCGGGCATCCCGGTCCTGAAGCGGGCCGAGGCGTTGGGGGCGGTGGTGAATCGCGGACGTGTGGTGGCGGTGTCCGGGACGCACGGGAAGACGACCACCTCGGCGTTGATCGGCGCGGCGCTCGGGGGTGCGGGGATGAACCCCACCGCAATCGTGGGCGGACGCATCCCGGACTGGGACGGTAACCTCCTGGCCGGCGGAGATGAGCTATTCGTAGTGGAGGCGGACGAGTTCGACCGCTCCTTCCACACCCTGCGGCCGGAGCTGGCGGTGATCACTACGCTGGAGGCCGACCACCTCGACATCTACGGGTCACTGGAGGCGGTGGAGGAGGCCTTCCACGAGTTCCTCGCTTCGGTCGCGGAGGAGGGGCGCGTGATTGCCTGTGCGGACGACAGCGGGGTCGGCCGCATCCTTCCGCGAGTGGAGGGGAGCGTCGATCGTGTCCTGACGTACGGCACCTCCGCCGGCTCGATGCTCCGGGCCGTGGAGCTGAAGGCATCTCCCGCCGGGAGCACCTTCCGGGTGTTGGAGCAGGGGAAGGATCTGGGAACGATCTCCCTCCGCATCCCCGGGACCCACAACGTGCGGAACGCGCTCGCGGCGGTCGCGGTGGCGCGGCAGCTCGGCGCGGATTGGACGGGCATGCGGGAGGGCCTCGCCGGCTTCGGCGGGATCGACCGGAGGTTCGAGCGCGTGGGTGAGGCCGGCGGCGTGATCGTGGTGGACGACTACGCACACCACCCCACCGAGATCGCGGCCACGCTCGATGCGGCGCGGGGCGCATTCCCCGACCGCCGCATCGTGGCCGTCTTTCAGCCGCACCTCTATTCCCGAACGCGCGATTTCGCCGCGGCGTTCGGACGCTCGCTGAACGGGGCCGACGTCGCCGTGGTGACGGACATCTATCCCGCGCGCGAGGAACCGATCGAGGGCGTGACCGGCAAGCTGGTCGCCGATGCGGCCGACGCAGATCGTGTGGTCTATGTCGAGGATCGCGGACGGGTCACGAAGCGGGTCCTGGAGATTCTCCGGTCGGGCGACCTCTGCCTGACGCTGGGTGCCGGCGATCTGGACGACGTTGCCCGCGAGGTGGTTGCGGAGCTGGGCGGGGAGGGGGGTAGATGAGGCGGCGCCTGCTGGTGATCGGCGCGGCGGTGACGGTGGGGGCGATCCTCGTCACGATCCCGCTCTGGTCCACTCCGGCCCTGCGCCTCCTTCCTGGTTTCTCGGTGACCGAGGTGGAGATCTCGGGAACGCACCTCCTGGCGGCCCACGAGGCGTACGAGGCGTTGGGGATCACGGAGGGGACGAGCGTCTGGGCGGATTTCGAGCCGGCATTGGCGGCGCTGCGGACACACCCGGTCGTCTCGGAGGCGAGCCTCACACGGCGGCTTCCCGGAACGCTCCGGCTGGAGGTACGGGAGGAACGGCCCGTGGCGCTCCTGCAGGACGGGGTGCTGCGCGCCATCTCCCTGGAGGGGGCAATTCTGCCGGTCGACCTGGCGCGGGTGCCGCTCGACCTCCCGGTGGTACGCCCAGCGGCGCTGCGAGGGGAGCTCGACGCGGCTGGCACCGGGCTCCGCGCGCTGCTGCAGAGCCTGGAACGGCTGGAGGCGGGCGGCGACGCCCGGATCTCCGAGGTCGTCTCCATGGACTCCGACGGGCACATGCGGTTGAGCCTCGACCCGGGGAGCGTCACGGTGCTGATGCCCGCCGACCTGAGCGAGCTGCGGGTGGCCCGGCTCAACGCGGTGCTCGGCAGCCGCTCCGCGGGAGAGGACCCTATCGAGATCGACCTCCGCTTTCGGGATCAGGTGGTCGTCAGACCTTTCACAGACGGGAATAGATAGCGTGCAAAGGAAGACGAGCGGCGGCATCGTGGCGGGTCTCGACATCGGCTCCACCCGGACCTCGGTGGTCATCGCCGATGTGACGGGGGAAGACCACCGCAACCCCGGGGTGAAGATCCTCGGCGTCGGTCAGGCACGGACCGGGGGGATCCGCCGGGAGCTGGTCACCGACATCGAGGCAACCACCGAATCTGTTCGCAAGGCGGTCAAGGAGGCCGAGCTCATGGCCGGCGTCACGGTGGAGGCGCTATACACCGGGATCGCCGGGGAGCACATCCACGCCCAGCCGTCCAACGGGGTGGTGGCCGTGGGGGGAGAGGAGATCGCGCCGGGGGATGTGGAGCGGGTGCACGAGGTGGCGCAGGCCATCGTGGTGCCCGTCGACCGGGAGGTGTTCCACGCCATTCCGCAGGAGTACATCGTCGACGCCCAGCGGGGCATCCGCGATCCGATCGGCATGGCGGGGACTCGGCTGGAGGCCGAGGTCTTCATCGTCACCGGCTCCTCCACCGCGGCGCAGAACCTCCGAAAGTCCGTGAGCCGCGCAGGGTACCGGGTCGCCGAACTGGTGCTGGAGCCCATCGCCTCCTCCCTCGCCGTCCTCTCCGAGGACGAGAAGGAGATCGGCGTGGCGCTCGTCGAGCTGGGCGGGGGGACGACGGACGTGGCCGTCTTCCACGAGCGGAAGATCCGCTATCTGGCCACGCTGCCGTGGGGAGGCTCGACGCTTACCAACGACATCGTCAAGGGGCTCTCGCTCCCCTATGCCGAGGCCACCCGCACCAAGGAGCGCTGGGGAACGGCGCGAGCCGACACCGTCGATCCGAACGAGACGTTCGAGGTGCCGGGGCCGGCCGCCGACCAGACGCGGCAGATACCCCGGGAGCTGCTCGCCCACATCATGGAGCAGCGCATGGACGAGATCATCAACCTCGTGGTGGATCAGATCGAGAGAAGCGGGTTCGGCGGGAAGCTGGGAGGAGGCATCGTCCTCACCGGGGGTGGGGCGTCCATGCCGGGCGTGATCGAGCTCACCGAGCGGATCTTCGCGGGGCCGGTGCGCTGCGGGATTCCGGGGAACGGCCTCGGGGGGCTGGTCGACTCGGTGCGCCGGCCGAAGTTCGCCACGGGTGCGGGGCTCGCCATCTTCGGCGCGCGGCAGGTGCTCGAGACTGCGGGGGAGCGCGGAGGAGCAGGAAAGGCCTCCGTCGATCACATGATCAGATGGATGAAGGACTGGCTGAACGACTTTTTCTAGGCCGGAAGACAGCGCCGGCGGCAGGACGGGGTTTCTGGAAGGCGGCGGCCACGGAGCCGCAGCGACTGTTCATTTCCACTCACCGGTTCGGTGAAGGAGGAGACGAAGATGGTATTCGAATTCGAGGACTCACTGGCACAGAACGCCCGCATGAAGGTGGTGGGCGTTGGGGGCGGTGGCGGCAATGCCGTCAACCGCATGATCGACGAGGATTTGGGCGGGGTCGAGTTCATCTCGGTGAACACCGACGCCCAGGCGCTCAAGAACTCCAAGTCCGGGATCAAGATCCAGATCGGCCGGAAGCTGACGCGCGGACTCGGAGCCGGCGCCCGACCCGAGATCGGACGGGACGCCCTTGAGGAGAACCGGGACGACGTCAGGAAGGTGCTCGAGGGCTCCGACCTGGTGTTCATCACAGCCGGGATGGGAGGTGGGACCGGGACGGGCGCCGCCCCGCTCATCGGGGAGATCGCCCGGGAGATGGGGGCGCTGACCGTAGGCGTCGTCACCCGGCCGTTCCTCTTCGAAGGGAAGCGGCGGATGCGGCAGGCCGACGAGGGCCTGGCCGCGCTCAAGGACGCGGTCGACACGATGATTGTGGTGCCAAACGAGCGTTTGTTGTCGGTCGTAGGGAAGGGGACTACCTTCAAGGACGCGCTCAAGAAGGCGGACGAGGTCCTTCTCCACGCCACCCAGGGCATCTCCGATCTCATCCGAGTCACCGGTGAGGTCAACGTCGATTTCGCGGATGTCCGGACCGTGATGTCCAACCGTGGAGCCGCTCTCATGGGAACCGGCTTCGGACGGGGCGACAACCGCGCGGTCGAAGCGGCGCAGGAAGCCATCTCCTCTCCTCTGCTCGACAACATCTCCATATCCGGTGCCACCGGCGTCCTCCTCAACATCACCGGCGGGGTTGATCTGGAGCTGGAGGAAGTTCAGACTATCTCCTCCATCATCCAGGACGCAGCCGGCGACGAGGCCGAGATCATCTTCGGTGCGGTTCAGGACCGCGACATGAACGGGGACGTGCGGGTCACGGTGATCGCGACCGGCTTCGAGAAGGAGGAGCCGCGGACCACGCTGATGCGGAGCTCCGCGCCCCAGGCGCAGCCGGCCTTCAATCGCGTACGGGCCGCCACCAATGGCTCGCCCTCGCAGCCGTCCCAGGAGACGACGCCCCGCTGGGTGCAGCCCAAGCCGGTGGAGAGACGTTTCCCCAGCGATCTCGAGATCCCGACCTTCATTCGCCGTCAGATGGACTGACCCGTACGTGCCCGGCGGCACGGCCGGGACGTCAACGATCTCATGAAAACCATAACCCGACGTTCGAGAGGAATGAAAGCCTCCCGCAAGCTCCTCGTCCTGGGGTTGTTCCTGGCCTTCTGCGCCGCGCTCGCCAGCCAGCTCCTGCAGCCACCCGCCGTCGACGCTGCCGAGCGCCAGCAGATCGCGGAATCCATCGCCAGCCGGCTGGCACCCGAGTCGGTTCGTGAAGAAGGCGCCGCCGGCCAGATGCGACTCCCCTCCGTCAGCGCCGTCCCCAGCGAGATCGTGGAGTACGCCGATACGCTGCGACAGGGGGAGACGCTCTCCGAGCTCCTCTCCCGTGCCCGGCTCGCGGCCCACGAGGTTCGCGTGCTCATGGACGAGCTGCTCCCGCACCAGGATCCGCGACGGATCCGGCCCGGCTTCGTCGTCGCCTACCAGCAGTCCCGCCGGGACGGCGCCACCCGCCAGATGGAGGCGTATCTCGACCCGGATCGACGGCTCGCGGTCAGCCGGGACGGCGACGAGTGGCGGGGGTCGGTGGAGGAGGTCCCAGTGCGGATCGATACGGTGACCATGGAGGGGGAGGTTTCCTCCTCGCTCTACGCGGCGCTGCTGCGGGGCGATGCCGACGACGCCGGGGTGACCGCATGGGAGCGGGAGCGCATTGCCGATATCCTGGCCGAAGAGGTGTTCGCCTGGCAGATCGACTTCGCCCGCGACCTCAGACGGGGGGACCGGTACCGGATCCTCTACCAGCGTTCGGTGCGTCCGGACGGCACCGCGCGCGAGGGGCGGGTTCTGGGCGTGGAGTTCACCGTCAACAACCGCGACTACCACGCGTACCACTTCGCCGCCGAGGACGGAACGCACGACTACTTCGACCGGTCCGGGGAGTCGCTCCGGCGTGCCTTCCTTCGGGCGCCGGTGGAGTACCGGCGGGTGAGCTCGGTCTTCACCAACAACCGGCTCCATCCGATCACCGGACAGAACCGCCCGCACCAAGGCGTAGACTACGCGGCCCCCACCGGGACGCCGATTCGGGCGGCGGGTGACGGAACCATCCTGCGCGCCGGGCGCCGCGGAGGCTACGGCAACCTCATCGATATCCGGCACACCCGCGGGTACATGACCCGCTATGCGCACCTGAACGGCTTCGCCTCCGGGATTTCCCCGGGCGTCCGGGTTCGTCAGGGAGACATCATCGGTTACGTCGGGATGACCGGTCTCGCGACCGGGCCCCATCTCCACTACGAGTTCCACGCGAACGGGCGCGCCGTCGATCCGCGCACCGCGATCCCGGATCTGACCGGTGATCCGATTCCCGAGCAGCATCGTACTGCCTTCCTGAGCAGCGTGGAGGAGCAGGTCGCCTTGCTGAACGCCAGCACGGCGCCGGTCCTGGCTGCGGACATCCCGGAGGAGGAGCGGTCGCGGAGGCTGGCATCCAACGAGTGACCGATGGCTGACCTCTACCCGGCCATCGACATCCGCGGGGGGCGGTGCGTGCGCCTCTCGCAGGGACGGACGGATCGGGAGACGGTATACGACGCCGATCCGCTGGAGGTGGCGCGAGGTTTCGCCCGCGCGGGCGCTCTCTGGGTGCAC
The DNA here is from genome assembly GCA_007118565.1 of Gemmatimonadota bacterium. Taxonomy (GTDB): domain Bacteria; phylum Gemmatimonadota; class Gemmatimonadetes; order Longimicrobiales; family Longimicrobiaceae; genus SKRI01. The sequence continues at coordinate 26,420 of SKRI01000290.1, forward strand.
GTGGTCGACCTCGACGCCGCCTTCGGCGAGGGGAACAACCGGGAGCTGGTCCGCCGGATTGCCGGCGAGACGGCGCTGCACGTCCAGACGGGGGGCGGGATCCGGGATGCCGCCGACATCGACGATCTGCTCGGAGCCGGGGTGGAGCGGGTGGTAATCGGCACCGCGGCCGTCGAGGAGCCGGAAATGATCGAGGAAGCGGTCGGGCAATGGGGCGGCGCTCGGATCGCGGCCGGGCTCGATGCGCGAGGCCGCTCGGTGGCGGTTCGCGGCTGGCGCGAAGAGGGCGACATCGACCTGCACGAGGCCGCCGTCGCCATGGTCGCGGCCGGCGTCACCACGGTCATCCATACCGACATCGATCGCGACGGGATGCTCGGCGGCCCAAACGTGGCCGCCTCGCGTGAGCTCGCGGCGGCCGCCGACGTGCGGGTGGTCGTCTCCGGCGGGGTCTCCGGTACGGCGGATTTGCGAGCAGTGGCGGAGGCGGCGGTCGAGGAGCCCCGGATCGCGGGGGTGATCGTGGGTAAGGCGCTCTACGAGGGGCGCATCGACCTGGAGGAGGCGCTCGAGATCTTCGTCTGAGCCTTCAGGAGGACTGTCCTGCCCCGGCCCGGCGCGTTATCCTGCCGGGCCGGGGCTCTTTCGTGCTCACATTCATCGAAGTCTGCAAACGCCATGGCTCGCCTCTTTCGTAAGACCGAGGAGAAGAGAGCGTCCCTCTGGGACCGGATCGTCGACGTCGCGCTCACCGATGTCACCGTCCTGGCGCGTGGGGGCGTCGGGGAGGGGTCGCTGGAGCGGCTCGAGGAGCTGCTGATCGGAGCCGATTTCGGCGTGCCCGCCACTCTCCGCCTGGTGGACGTGGTCGAGCGCATGGCCCAGCGGGGCGAGGCGCGGAGCGAGCGCGATTTCCTGAACGCGGTCCGCCGCGAGATCGTGGAGATCCTCTCGTCCGGGAACGCGGATACCGCGCTCCGCTTCAACTTCGACGAGGGTCCGACCGTCTTCCTGGTGGTCGGCGTCAATGGGGTCGGGAAGACGACCACCATCGGCAAGCTGGCCCACCGGCTCACCCGGCAGGGCCGCAGCGTGACGATCGCGGCGGGAGATACCTTTCGCGCGGGGGCCATCGATCAGCTCGAGCGCTGGTCCGAGCGGGTCGGCGCCGGGTTTGTGGGGAGCGCGGCGGGACGGGATCCGGCGGCCGTGGCCTTCGATGCCATGGATGCAGCCGCCGCGGACGGCTCGGACGTGCTGATCGTGGACACGGCCGGACGGCTCCACACCCAGCGCGGGCTCATGGAGGAGCTGAGCAAGGTGAACCGCGTGATTGCCCGCAAACTGGAGGGCGCGCCCCACGAAACCCTCATCGTGCTGGACTCGACGGTGGGCCAGAATGCCATGGCGCAGGTGAGGACCTTCCGGGAATCGGTGACTCCCTCCGGCATCGTCCTCACCAAGTTCGACAGCACCGCCAAGGGAGGAATCGTCGTGGCGCTGAAGGAGGAGTTCGATCTACCGGTGAAGTTCCTCGGCGTGGGGGAGGGAGTGGACGACCTGATCCCGTTCGAGATCGAGACCTTCGCCGACGAGGTGCTGACCGCATAGGGACGAGAGGCGAGGGACGAGGGGCGAGAGAGCGTACCAGCCGTTGCCGCGTCTCCCTCCCGCCTTCGGCCCCCTCTTCGTGAGGCGCCCCGCTCAATCTGCATCATCCCTCGCCTCTCGTCCCTCCATGCCCTCCTACTCCTCTCTCGATCGGCCCGCGCAGTTCCTGAAGGGGGTCGGGCCGAAACGTGCCGGAACGCTCGCCCGGATCGGGCTCCTCACGGCGCGGGACGTCCTCTACCACATTCCCCACCGCTACGAGGACGCCTCCACCGTCCGCCCTATCGCCTCGCTCGAGACCGGCGACGATGTGACGGTGGTGGGGCGGGTGGTCTCCAAAGGGGTGATCCCGACCCGCAAGCGCCTCCGCATCTTCCAGGCGGTAATCAGGGACCGGAGCGGCAGCGTGGAATGCTCCTGGCCCGGACAGCCGCACCTCGACCGTGTCATCCGACGCGGTGATCTCCTCCTCCTCACCGGCAACGTCCGGTTCTTCCACGGCCGTCAGCTGCACCCACGCGAGTTCACTCTGCTGGCCCGGGAGGACGAGGCCGCTCCCGACGCCCGCGAAGGTCGCGTCTTCCCGGTCTACCCCGCCACCGAGGGGCTCGGGCACCGCCAGGTGCGCAAGATCATCGCGGACAATCTGGACGGCCTCCTGGAAGAGGTGGCCGAGGAGGACCCGCTTCCGCCGGAGGACGCCAAGCAGCTCGGGCTTCCCTCGCGGCGTGATGCGCTGGAGCGCCTCCATCGCCCCGCAAGGATGGCGGAGGCGGAGGAGGGACGCAGGCGGCTGGCCTACGACGAGCTGCTCCTGCTCCAGCTGGCCCACGCCCTCGTTCGGCGCAGGACGGAAGCGGCCGCCCGCGGCACCGCCTTCCAGCGGGTGGGAACGCTGACGCGCGACTTCATCTCCCGTCTCCCCTTTTCCCTCACCGCCGCCCAGCGCCGCGTCCTGCGGGAGATCGGCGCCGACATGGCGCAGCCGAGGCCGATGTCCCGCCTGCTGCAGGGTGACGTGGGCTCCGGGAAGACGGTCGTGGCGCTGGGCGCCATGCTCCGTGCGGTGGAGAACGGATACCAGGCCGCGCTCATGGCGCCGACCGAGATCCTTGCCGAGCAGCACGCGCGGTCGATGGACGCGCTTCTGAACGGGCTGGCCGAGCCGGTGCTCCTGACCGGGCGCCTCGACGCTGCGGAGCAGCGTCGGGTCAGCGGGATGATCGCAGACGGCTCGGCGCCACTCGTCGTCGGCACGCACGCCCTCATCCAGGAGGGGGTCGGCTTCCGCCGCCTCGGGCTCGCCGTCGTCGACGAGCAGCACCGCTTCGGCGTGCGCCAGCGTATGGCGCTGCGCGACCAGGGCGGCGGCGTCGACCTGCTGGTGATGTCCGCCACCCCGATTCCACGCTCCCTCGCGCTCACCCTGTACGGTGATCTGGACGTCTCGGTGCTCGACGAGCTGCCGCCAGGTCGTACGCCGGTCCGTACTGGGATTCGCCGCCCGGAGGATCGGGAGAAGGTCTACGCATTCGTGCGCGCGCAGGTCGAGCGGGGCCGCCAGGCGTACGTGGTGTACCCGCTGGTGGAGGAGTCGGAGAAGCTCGCGGTGGCATCGGCTACCGAAGGATTTCGGGAGCTCGGGGAGGGACCCCTCTCCGGGCTCCGGATCGGGCTGCTGCACGGCCAGCTTCCGGCCGAGGAGAAGGAGAGGGTCATGACCGGCTTCGTGCGCGGCGAGATCGATGTGCTCGTCGCCACAACCGTGATCGAGGTGGGGATCGACGTTCCCAACGCCACCGTGATGGTGGTCGAGAACGCCGAGCGGTACGGGCTCTCCCAGCTACATCAGCTGCGCGGGCGGGTGGGCC
>SKRI01000032.1 GCA_007118565.1 Gemmatimonadota bacterium
ACGCCCGACGACTTCGTGGTGGGCGTCAGCATCGCCCGCAGCAACCGGGAGGAGGCGGCCTCCGATGCGGGGGGCATCGAGGACTACGCGCGTTGCCTGGAGCACCTCGTCCGCGACGGGGTCGGGGACTACTACACCGTCAACATCTCCTGCCCCAACGTGCACGGGGGCGAGAGCTTCACCGAGCCGGAGCGCCTTCGCCGTCTCCTCGACCGGCTCGGACAGGTCGAGCACGACCGTCCCGTCTACGCGAAGATGCCGATCAACGAGCCGTGGGACGACTTCCGCCGCATCGCCGACGTGATCGAGGCGGCCGGGCTGCACGGGCTGGTGATCGGCAACCTGAACAAGGATTACGAAAGCGCCCGGCACCCGGAGGAGGCGCCGTCGGAGTACAGGGGAGGCCTTTCCGGGCTTCCCTGCCGGGAGCCCTCCACCGAGCTGCTGGCGCGTACGCGCGAGGCCTACGGCGAGCGATTTACGCTGATCGGGTGCGGCGGGATCCTCTCCGCCGAGGATGCGCTCGAGAAGCTCCGGGCCGGGGCCGACCTAGTCCAGCTCATCTCCGGGATGATCTTCACCGGGCCGCACCTCATGAGCGAAATCGCCGGGGCGTACGCACGGGAAATCCGGAGCGATACCGCCGGCGGCAGACGGACCATCTCCCACACCCGCGGCTGACGCCGACCGGAGTGGCGACGCCGACCGAAGAGGAGACGACGCCCGAGGGAGGGAGGCGCGGCACACGCCACCGGGTGGGGCTCGTCCTGGGCCCCTTGCTCCTCGCGATGACGCTGCTCACGGCACCGCCGCCCGGGATGGAGCCGGAGGCATGGCGAACCGCGGGGGTCGGCCTGCTCATGGCGGCGTGGTGGATCTCCGAGGCCATCCCGATCCCGGCGACGGCCATGCTCCCCCTGGTGCTCCTCCCGGTCCTGGGGCTGGGCGCCATAGATGCCGCGGCCGCACCCTACGCCAACCCGGTCATCTTCCTCTTCATGGGCGGCTTCATGATCGCCCAGGCGGTGCAGCGATGGGGACTCCACCGGCGCATCGCCCTCCAGCTGGTGCGCTGGGTGGGAACCCAGCCGGTGCGGCTCGTCGCCGGCTTCATGCTCGCCACCGCCTTCCTCAGCATGTGGGTGAGCAACACGGCCACGGCGGTCATGATGCTCCCCATCGGCCTCTCGGTCATCGAGCTGGTCATGCGCCGGGATCCTGACAGCCCGGACGAGCCGGGCGACATGAACTTTGCCGTCGCGCTGATGCTGGGGATCGCCTATGCGGCCAGCATCGGCGGGGCGGCCACCCTGATCGGCACGCCGCCCAACGCGCTCCTCGCCGGCTTCATGGCGGAGACGTACGACGTGTCCATCGGCTTCGGGCAGTGGATGCTGATCGGAGTGCCCCTCGCCGCGATCATGCTGCCCATCACCTGGGTGCTGCTCACCCGGCTGATCTTCCCGATTCATCTGAAGGAGATCCCGGGCGGGAGCGGCGTGATCGACGACGAGATCACCGGGCTGGGCCGGCCCGGGCGGGGGGAGAAGACGGTGGCGGTGGTGTTCGTGCTCACCGCCGTCACCTGGATCGCGCGCCCCGCGCTGGAGGGGGTCCTGCCGGGGATCAGCGATGCGGGGATCGCCATCGCGGCGACCCTCCTCCTCTTCGCCCTCCCGGTCGAGCCGCGCAAGGGGGTGTTCGCGCTCGACTGGGAGAATGCGCGCAAGATTCCGTGGGATGTGCTGATCCTCTTCGGCGGCGGGCTCTCGCTGGCCGGCGCCATCACCCGGAGCGGGCTCGCCGACTGGATCGGCGAGTCGCTGGCCGGGGTCGGGGTGCTCCCCGTACTCGCCATCATGGCGGTGGTGGCGCTGGTGATCATCTTCGTCACCGAGCTCACCAGCAACACCGCCTCGGCCGCCGCCTTCCTCCCCGTGCTGGCGGCGCTGGCGGTCGGCATCGGGCAGGACCCGCTCCTCCTCGCCGTCCCGGCCGCGCTCGGCGCCAGCTGCGCCTTCATGCTGCCGGTGGCCACGCCGCCCAACGCCATCGTCTACGGGAGCAGCTTCATCACCATCCCCCAGATGGCGAAGGCGGGCTTCGTCCTCAACCTCCTCTTCGCGCTCTCGATTCCCCTCATCAGCTATCTGGCCCTGATTACCTTCTTCGGGCTGTAGCAGCTCGCCGGCCGAGGAGGGCGGCTCAGCCGGCCGTCGCTTCCTTCTCTGTCGGCGCCAGATGCTCCGTCGCCCGCCAGAGGTGGTAGGTCAGCCGGTCCACCCAGCGCATGGTGTCGAGCTCCAGCGCCGCCTCGGCCGGGTCATGCGCTCCCCGCGCCGTCTCCGCCAGGATCTTCGGCCGTCCCGTCCGCCGCGCCTCGGCCAGCTCCCGCGCGATCGACCCCAGCCCGGTGGCGGAGGGGCCACCCGCTGCGCCGAGGCGCCCGCCCGCCTCCACCATCTCCCGCGATGCGCGGCGGACGATAGGCGACCGTGCGCTCAGCGCTGCCCGCGTGGCGGTCGGCGGAGGCCTGCGGAGTGCGCCCGCCATCCGGTCCAGGTGATCGGTGGCGTGCAGCACGGAGACGTGCTGATCGTAGGTCTCCTTCAGCTCCGGAGAGGTGCTCACCCGACCGAGAAATGAGCGAGCCTCCTCGAGCTCGTTGTGGAGCGCGGCCATGCGCTCCGCGGAGGGAGTGGAGGGGTGGGGGGAGATGGCTCCTCCCGCGACCTCGGCCAGCTCCGCGCCGATCTCCGCCACCGCGCGCCGGGCCGCGTCTACGGCTACGCCGGGGATGCGGGCCACGGAGGAGTCCAGGTGCCGAGTGGGCGAGGGAAACGGGTCGGGAACCGCCCGGCCGACCAGCGCGGCGAACGGCGTCACGAAGGGAAGGATCAGCGCCACCGCCACCAGGTTGAAGGCGGTATGGAAGGCGGCCACGGAAATGGCTTCACCGCCGACCTCGAACTCGGCGGCGATCATCTCCATTCCCGGCAGGTAGAGCGGGAGCGCGGCAACTGCCATCGCTCCGGCGAAAACGTTGAAGAAGACGTGCGAGAGCGCCGCCCGTCGGGCGGGAATGGAGGCGCCAATGGAGGCGAGGGCCGAGGTGACGGCGGTGCCCACGTTCTGCCCGATGACCAGGAAGGCCGCCTGCTCGAAGCCGAGCGCACCGGCGTGCAGCGCGGTGAGCGCCGTCGCCACCGCCGCGCTGGACGACTGCATGACCACCGTCATGGCCAGCCCGATCAGCACCAGCCAGAGTCGCTCGTGGAAGCGTTCATACCCCAGACCGGCCAGGTCGAAGGTGGCCGCCATACCCTCCATTCCCGCCTGCAGGGTGTCGATCCCCACGAAGATCAGCCCGAAGCCGGCCAGCGACATACCGATAGCCGCCGTCCTGCCGCGCCCCAGGAGCCGCAGGAGCGCCCCGAGACCCACCAGCGGCAGGGCCACCACCGTGATGCTGTACTTGAGCCCGAGCAGCGCCACGATCCACCCGGTGCTCGTGGTGCCCACCGCCGCACCCAGGATCACCCCGATGGCCTGGCTGAGCGTGAGCAGACCCGCGCTCACGAAGCCGATGGTGGTGAGGATGGTCGCGCTCGACGACTGAACCAGGGTGGTGACCAGAGCGCCCGAAGCCACCGCCTGCGTCCTCCCCTCAGTGAAGCGCGCCAGCAGGTCGCGGAGCGCCTCCCCGGCCGCGTCCTTGAGGCCGTCGGTGAGGAGGATCATGCCGATCAGGAAGAGCCCGATCCCACCGAGCAGGGTGGGGATCATCGCTCGGCCTTCCGGGCGCAGGACACCGCCGTCACGTTCACGTCCCGATCAGATGCGGTCGCTCCAGATGCGGCCGAGCAGGCGGGCCACGACTCCCAGCAGACCGATGGCCGCCCCGACGAGCGAGAAGAGGAGCACCCAGGAGAGGAGCGCGGGGAGGATCGTGCCGGGATGCGGGACGCTCAGGAGCGCGCCCACCGCGAAGAGCGAGCCGACGAGCAGCCCCGCCATGGCAGGCTCCGCGATCATCCGGGCCACCGTCCGGTCCGGGTCACGAGCCACGCGTGCGAAGGCGATCATCGGGAAAGCCACGGCCGCGGTCAGAAGGACCGCCTGCAACAGACCGTCCATGGACGTATCAGGGGTTGAGGGAGACGGCGCTCGCCACGCAAATTCGATTATACATCTGCCCCTCGACTTTCGCCCGCCCGCCACCGGAGCGCCTCCGCCTCCACTCGCCTGATCCAGCCCTCCTTGGCGTCATTGTAACGCTCGATATCGTCCGGATGGCTGGCGAATGCGGCCCGCTTGACCCGTGCGTACTCGTCGCGTACGTCGGGGTGGGCGCGCAGGTAGTCGCGGAAGGTCAGGTGGCGCACGACTTCCGGATTCCCCTCCTGGGAGACGTGCACGTTCTCCCGGCGGACCCCGCTCTCGTCGCGGGTAAAGTAGCGCCGGCCGGGAAGGCCGAAGGCGCCCCAGGCACGATAGCCGGCTGACACCATGTCGGCCGCACGGTCGTCCACCCGCCCGATGTCCCGGACCACCGGGAGGAGATCGATGATCGGCTTCGCGGGAAGCCCCGGAACCGCGGTGCTGCCGATGTGGTGCACGGTGACGATCTCGCCTTCCAGCAGCGACCGGATGCGCCGAGCGGCTTCGTCGAAATCCTCCAGCCAGCGCGGCGAGTAGGGGCCAAAGCCGTACCGGCTGGGAGGGGAGGAGCCCCCCGCTTCCTCCGAAGTCACCGCTCGGAGGGCGGTGGCACGAGGACGGTCCGCTCCGGATCCGCCTCCTCGTCCAGCAGGAGGGAGCGGAAGCGGAGGAGCAGCCGCGCCGGCGGCGACATCCCGGCCAGCTCGTCGCGCACCCGCACCGCGAGCGCCGGGTCGTCGGTGATGATCCCTTCGGCTCCGCGCTCGATCATGTCGGCCATGACGTCCGCCCGGTTGATGGTCCAGACCAGGACCTCCATCTCCCGCGCTCGGGCCTCCCGGATGAGCCGCGGAGAGGCCGCCGGTCCCGCTACGGCCAGGAAGTCCACGGGAAGCAGGACGAGATCTCCCACCGCCACCGAGGAGAGGTAGCCGAGAGGGATGTCGGGCGCCAGCCGGCGCAGCTGGTGCACCGCGTCGAGGCTGAGCGACATCAGCACGACCTCGTCCTCCATCCCCATCTCCCGGATCCGCCGCACCACCTCCGAACCCAGCTCCGGGTCCCATCCGTAGTACTTGAGCTCGATGTTGAGACGGATGCGCCCGCGGGCGCGCTCCATGAAGTCGTCCAGCGTGGCGATCCGGCGCTCCGACGGGGGAGTGCCGTCGTCCGGCCTCTGAACGAGACCGGCCATGTCGGCGAAGTCGGTGGTGGCGATGCGGCGCGGATCCCCGGCCACGCGCATGAGATCGGCGTCGTGGGCAACGATCAGCACCCCGTCCCGCGTCCGCTGGACGTCGATCTCGGAGTACTCGGCGCCCTCCGCGATGGCCCGCTCCAGCGCGGCGAGGGTATTCTCGGGCGCGGGGGGTGGCCCCGCGCGGTGGGCGTGCACCATGACGGGGCGCGTCTCGGGCATGCGCTCCAGGAGGAGCCGGCTGCCGATGAGGCTTCCTCCCACCAGGACGATCACGGCCAGGAGGACCGGGATCGGCCGGAGACGGCGGCGGATCCCCCGCGCAACTTTGAAGGGCAGCCGGTGGAGACGCCGGACCGGGGCGGCTTCGGCGTGCAGCTCGGTGTCCTCATGGTAGAACTTGGTGAGGACCGTGGCGAGGTAGGAGAAGCCGAGGAAGCCGACCGTGGCGTCGAGGGCGAAGCTTCCGGCCAGGTAGAGGGCGGTGGCGATGACGATCGGCTGCAGCGAGTCGGACATCCCCGCGATCCACTCCACCGCCGCCGAGGCCACCGCCAGGTAGGTGGCGTTCGCGGCGAGCCGCACGGCGAGCCACGCCAGCGCGGAGAAAGCAAGCAGCTTGAGGAGCCGGGCGGTGCGGCCGGCGGCCAGCCGCCAAGCCTTGCGCAGCGCGACCCGCACTCCCCGGTGCCCGTCCAGGAATGCGGGAAGAGCCAGGGCGCTTCGCCCGACCACATATGCAGCTCCGCACACCCAGAGAAAGGACCACGTCCCGGCCGCCCAGAGCGCGTGCGTCCACTCCTGCGGCTGCACCGAGAGGTAGTAGTTGATGTCGTGCGCGCCCAGGAAGACCAGGTACACAACACCCAGACCGGCGGCCAGCGGAAGGGCGAGCACGGCGCCCGCGACCACGGCCGCCACGCAAAGCCGGAAGAGGGCGGGCAGCTGCGGCGCCAGCCGGAGCGCCGTGCGTGCGACCGTTGCCCGGTGCCCCTCCAGATCGTCGGTGACGATGTAGAAGAGGCCGGAGTAGCGGACCACGCCGCCGGTGAGCGCGAGCCCCCCGGCCAGCACCACGTAGATCAGCCCGGCGGGTGTGAGGAGCCAGAAGAGGAGGTCCTCGTTGGCGATGACCGCCTGGTCACCCCGGAAGAGCTGCCAGCCGAGGAGGGCGGAGGAGAGCGGGCCGAGCAGGACGATGACCACCGCCCAGACGAGCAGGGTCCAACCCGCCATCGGCCGCCAGAGGTGGACGAGACGCCACCAGGCGGTGCGGATCGATTGGTAGAATCTGGTGCGGCGAAGGGGCATCCGGTGGGAGGCTATCGTTCCGGAGCGATCCGGAAGGATGATCCGGGGTCATCTCGGGCGCGGTGCGTGGCAAGAGTCGGATCGCATTGTCGGCGCGCCGCCTCATCTCGCGACCGCGCCGTCCGGGGCTATGTAGCAGGACCGAAGGGCGACCCCCGTCCCAGTGCGCCTTCCAGGAAGACCGGCTCCAGCCCTTCCGCCCACCGCTCGAGCGCGGCACGGTCCCCCTGGGTGGTCTCGTGGTCCGTCCGCAGGCGGGTATCTCCACCCGCGAGCGGCGTGAACTCGAGCCATCCGACCCACCTCCCGTCGTGCTCCTCTCCGAAGGCGGTTACCCGGTACTCGTTGTCCCGTGTGCCGACGGTCTCGGCAAAGGTCCGAATCAGCGCAGGCATCGTCCGATCTGGGGCTGGTCGTCAGGCTTCGGTGGTGATCTTGCCGACGTACTTGGGCTTGTGGAAGAGGAAGCCCTGTGTGAGGTGAACGCCCAGTTCCTTGACCGCCTGATATTCCTCCTCCCGCTCCACCCCCTCCGCGATCACCTGGATCCCCTGGTCGTTGGCGAAGGACATCATCGTCTCCACCAAATTCTGCTTCATGAAGTTGGTGTCGATGTTGGAGATGAGGGAGATGTCGAGCTTGATGAAGTCGGGCTCGAGGTTGGCGATGCTCCCCAGCCCCGCATATCCGGAGCCTGCATCGTCCACGGCGAAGCGAAAGCCGTGCGCGCGAAACTCCTTGAGGTATTTCTGGAAAACGGGATAGTCGGTGATCGCGGTCCTCTCGGTGATCTCGAGTACGATCCTCTCCGGATTGTCCACGCCGATCTCCTCCACGTCCATATACCGGAAGGTGGGGTCGCGGAAGTCGTGCGGGTCGATGTTCAGGAAGAGGAGCTGGTTCGGATCGAGGTTCTCGTCGATCCCCTCGATGGCGCGCTTCCGGCAGAGACGGGACAGCTCCCAGATCAGGTTCGCCTCCTCGGCCACCCCGAACATCACCTCCGGGGAGCGCAGGCCGCGCGGTCCTCCGCGGGCAAGGGCTTCGTACCCGTAAACCTCCTTCGTCTCCGTGACCACGATGGGGTGGTATTCGATGAAGACGTCCTCATCGCGCAGCAGCTCCTTGAGCTCGGACACCTTACGCGTGCGCTCCCGCTGCTCCACGCTACGCGCCACATGCTGCGCCTCGCGGATTCCCCGGTAGATCATACGCTCCGTGCGTACCTTGGGATTCCGGTAGAGGGTGGTGGCGCCGATGTAGATCCCGAAGAGGCCGGCCACGTCCTCCCCGTGCTCCTTCTCGAGCCGCTCACGGATGGAGTTCTCCATTCCCCTGGCCAGCGTGTTGATCCGCTCCTCCACATGTGGGTCGGAGTCGTCGACCTCGGTGAAGAAGATGAAATCGTCGTCGCCGGTGTGGGAAACCATCAAGACGTTCTCGCGGGCGCCTTCCTGGTCATTGTAGAACTCGCGGACCGCCCGGGCGGTCGTCTGCAGAACCTCGTCGAGGCGCTGCCACCCGTAGATCTCCTCCAGCTTCGAATAGCGGACGAACTCGATATACAGGATGGTCAGGCTCCCGGTGTGCTCCAGGATCTCGCGACCCCGCTCGAGCATCACGGGGAGCGTCGGGAAACCGGTGAAGCGGTCGTAGAGCAACTCCTCGTACTGGAGGTGCTCCACCACCTGGGCGCTGACCTCCGGGCTCTCCGCACGATGGACACGTTTGAGCGCGCACTCGATGCGAGCCTTCATCTCCTCCACCGATGCCCCCGCGTCCAGCCACTCGTCGACATTCCCGTTGACGACCGCCGTCTGCTCCTCCGGGGTGTGGCAGGCAGCCACCAGGGCGATACCGCGGGCATGAGTCTCCGCGCGCAGCGTCTCGAAGTCGTCGATCTTCGACGCGTCGATGAAGACGACCTGAGGATGGTTACGGAGGGCCCGGATCAGCTTCCCGTCCTTCTCCGCCGTGCCCGGAACGATCACGACCTCCGCGTCCAGGTCGCCGGCGGCCGCCTGAAGGACGTCCAGAAGGTCGCTATCGGCTTCGGTGGCGACGATCCTCACTCGGCGTCCCCTCCGGCCGCAAGATTACGCTCCACCTTCTTCTCCACCTCTTTGAGATCGATCGGCTTCACCACGTAATCGTCGGCACCGGCGCGCATCCCCTCGTGCTTGTCCTCCCACCCCCCCTTCGCCGTAACCATCACCACACGGGTCTCCGCAAGGTCGCGGTGCTGCTTGATCGTGCGGCATACCTGCCAACCATCCATCCCCGGCATCATCACGTCGAGGAGGACGAGATCGGGATGGACCTCCTCCATCCGCGCCAGGGCCGACTCTCCGTCGAAGGCCTGGATGACCTTGTATCCGCGCGACTCCAGAAACGAGCGGAGGATCTCCGCATTGTCCCGGTTGTCGTCGACCACGAGAATGGTCGCGTCACTTGCCACGATAGCTCCTTGAGCCGAAGGGAATGAGGGGAGGGGAATGGGGCCATGCACTCCGAAAGGGGGTCCCGCTCACCACCCGCCGAGCCTGCCGCGGCAGCTCCCGAACCAGTTGCCGGCCACCCCCTCGCCACACGTCGTGGCGGCCGGTGATGGCGCAAGAAGCAAGCCATGTAAGGGTTTGCGAGATGTGCCCCCGGCACGACCATGCCATACCGAACTCCGTCCGCTCATGGCGAAGCCGGCGCCTCCCTCTCCTCCACGAACTGCAGCTCGTGGAGGCGGGCGTAAAGCCCGTCGATGGCCAGCAGCTCGGCGTGGCTTCCGCGCTCCCGGATTTCCCCGTGGTGGAGAACCAGGATCTGGTCCGCGCTCAGCACCGTGGAGAGCCGGTGGGCAATCACCAGCGAGGAGCGCCCCTGCATCAGCTCGCCGAGCGCGGTCTCGATCCGCTCCTCCAGCTCACTGTCCACCGAGCTCGTGGCCTCGTCCAGGATCAGCACCTGGGGATCGAAGGCCAGCGCCCGTGCGAAGGATATGAGCTGACGCTCCCCCACCGAGAGCGAGACCCCGCGCTCCCCGAGCGGCTGCTCGTATCCCCGCGGCAGACGGGAGATCATGCGATCGGCGCCCACCCGCGCCGCCGCCGTCCTCACCCGCGCCTCGTCGATGTCTTCCCTACCCAGCCGGATATTGGTGCGCACATCCTCGCTGAAGAGGAAGACGTCCTGGAGGACGAGCCCGATCCGATCGCGCAGCTCGGCCACCGGAACGCGATCGATGGGCACGCCATCGAAGAGGACTTCCCCCTTCTCCACCTCATAGAACCGCATGAGGAGGTTGATGATCGTCGACTTCCCCGCCCCGGTGGCTCCCACGATGGCGACCCGCTGCCCCGGGCGCAGGTGAAAGCTGACGCCCCGCAGGATCCACTCGCCGTCGGGGTCGTAGCGGAACCAGACGTCGCGGAACTCGATCTCCCCGCGTCCCGGAGCCGGGAGGTGCAGCGGGTCGGGATGGTCCCGGATCTCCGGCTCGGTGTCGACGAGCTGGAAGATGCGCTCGGAGGCCGCCATGGCACCCTGCAGCAGATTGTACTTTTCCGAAAGATCCTGGATGGGGCGGAAGAAGCGGCGTGCAAGCTGGAAGAAGGCCGCCAGCGTCCCGATCGTGGCCGCGTCCTGGATGACCGCTCCGCCGCCGTACCATAAGATGACCGCGAGGGCCACCGAGGTCAGCACCTCGATGACCGGGAAGAAGAGGGCGTAGTACGTGATGGAGCGGAGGTGCGAATCCAGATGGTCCTTGTTGATCCTCTCGAAGCGTCGGAAGGAGTCCTCCTCGCGACCGAAGAGCTGCACCACCCCGATCCCGCCGATCCGCTCCTGCAGATATGCGTTGATGCGGGCCAGGCGGACTCGGATCTCCCGGTAGGCCTTCCGGATCAGGCCGCGGAAGAGGAAGGCGGCGATCACCACGAAGGGGACGACCGCGAAGGTGACCAGCGCGAGCGCCGGATTCATGATGGTGAGCGCCACCATGATGAGGATCAGCATGAAGAGGTCGCCGAACACCGTGACCACCCCCGAGCTGAAGAGCTCGTTGAGGGCCTCCACGTCGTTCGTGACCCGGGTCATGAGGCG
>SKRI01000189.1 GCA_007118565.1 Gemmatimonadota bacterium
ACGTTCACGTCCAGCTCTTCAGCAACTCCGACCGGACGGCCGCCCGCATCCTGACGGAGGCCGGGGGCGGCGACCGGCTGGTGGACGGCCCGGATCACGACGCGCTCTGGCGCGAGGGGCGTGCGCACACCATTGCGTACGGATCGGTGACGCGGATGCTGACCTCCGGCGCGCTGCCACTCCGGACCAAGATGGCCCTCGGTGCGCGCTATCTCCCTTTCCTCACCCGCCACGAGAAGGATCTCGATCTCGCGCGCCTGACCGACGCAGCCGCGGCCGGGATGGACGACGAATCCATCGCCGAGTGGGGGAGACGGGAGATCGGGCGGGAGTTCGTGGAGCTCATGGCGGATCCACAGCTCTCCTCCTTCTTCGCGATGCACGCCGGGGAGACGGCGGCCGGCCTCTACCATGCGATCGCCCGGCAGGGCATCTCCCTGTCCCTCCGCGCGGTCCGGGGCGGGATGGCGGGGTGGGCGGAGACGGTGAGAGCGGGGGTCGAGCGGGCCTCCGGCCGCTTCCGCTTCGACACACCGGTTCGCGAGATCGTCCCTGGGCCGGAGGGCGTCCTCCTCCGGACGGACGTCTCGGAGGAGCGGTACGATGGCGTCGTCGTGACCGCGCCCGCCCCCGGCGCCGCGGCGCTCCTCCCGACGATGCCGGACCGATCCCGAAGCTGGCTCGAGGCGGTGCGGATCCGGAGGACGGTCACCGTGGGGATCGCCCTCGACCGCCCGGCCGGCGAGAAGTTCTTCGGGCTCTCGTTCGCGTCCGGATCGACCCGCGCGGTCTCCGGCGTCTGCCTCCAGGAGCGGAAGGGGGCCGCGCTGGTTCCCGAGGGTCGCGGGGCGCTCGTCGTCTATCTCCTCCCCGCCGTCGGCGAGCGCCTCTTCGGAGAGGCGCCCGACCGGGTGGTGGAGGAGATTCTCCCCGACCTCCGGCTCGCCTTCCCGGACATCGAGTCGCGGATGTCCCGCATCCGCGTCTACCGCTGGCCGCACGGCGCCACCCTCTTCCCCCCCGGCTCGCTGACGCACATCGCCCGCTTCGGAAAGGACGGTATCGAGTGGGACCCGCGGGTGCGCTTCGCGGGCGATTATCTGCGCGCGCCCCTCACCGAGGGCGCGGTCGTCTCCGGCGTGGCCGCGGCGGAGCGGCTCGCTTCCTCCGACTCCTGAAGCGGAGCGACTTCCCATGATCGACGAGATCCCCGGCGGCGGGGCGAGCCACCTGGAGTGCACCGCCTGCGGCGCGGACTACCCGAGCGAGGAGCGGATCGGGCTATCTCCCTGCTGCGGGCGGCCCCTCTATGCGCGCTACGATCTGGAGGCGATCGGGAGGCGGCTCGGCCGAGACGCGCTCGCCGCGCGGTCTCCCGATCTCTGGCGCTACGCAGAGCTCCTCCCCGTCCGCAGTCCCGCCCACGCGGTGCGGCTGGGCGAGGGGTTCACTCCGCTCATCGAGACGCCTGGGCTGGGGAAGGAGGTCGGCCTGCCGCGCGTCTTCATCAAGGACGAGGCGATCAACCCTACGGGCTCCTTCAAGGCGCGCGGGCTGGCTCTCGCCGTCTCCCGCGCCATCGAGCTCGGGGCGACGGAGGTGGCGCTTCCCTCCGCCGGCAATGCGGGTGGTGCGGCCGCGGCGTACGCCGCGGCAGGTGGGATCCGCGCCCACGTCGTGGTTCCGCGCGACACACCGGCCCCCATCCTGGCGGAGATCCGGGCGCTCGGGGCGGAGCTCACCCTGCTCGACGGCCTGATCAGCGACTGCGGGGCGCACGTTGCGCGCGGGGTGGAGGAGCACGGCTGGTACGACCTCTCCACGCTCAAGGAGCCGTACCGCGTCGAGGGGAAGAAGACGATGGGGTACGAGCTGGCCGAGGCGCTCGGTTGGCGGCTTCCAGAGGCGATCGTCTATCCCACCGGCGGAGGAACCGGACTGGTGGGGATGTGGAAGGCGTTCGGGGAGATGGAGTCGCTCGGCTG
Organism: Gemmatimonadota bacterium; assembly: GCA_007118565.1. Classification (GTDB taxonomy): domain Bacteria; phylum Gemmatimonadota; class Gemmatimonadetes; order Longimicrobiales; family Longimicrobiaceae; genus SKRI01. The sequence goes on from SKRI01000189.1 coordinate 1,986, forward strand.
GATCGGACCGGAGCGCCCGAAGATGATCTCCGTCCAGGCGGCCGGCTGCGCGCCGATCGTGCGCGCCTGGGAGCGCGGCGATGCGCATGCCGAGCCGTGGGAGGGAGCCGAGACCTACGCCTCCGGGCTGCGCGTCCCCTCGGCGATCGGCGACGCGCTCATCCTCTCCGCGATCCGGGAGTCCGGCGGCGCGGCCGTCAGCGTCACCGACGACGAGATGCGCGCATGGGTGCCGCGGGTGGGTGCGGCCACCGGGATCTTCTGCGCGCCGGAGGGTGCCGCGACCGCGGCGGCGGTGCCGCGGCTCCGGGAGATGGGGGTGCTCGACGCCTCCGATCGGGTGGTGCTCTTCAACACCGGGAGCGGCCTCAAGTACGTTCGCTGAGGGCGCGGGAAACCACCGCCGGCTACTTCGGCTCGGAGATCACGCCGGTGGTGTGGATGCGCATGCGGGCATCTCCCTGCACCCAGACCCGCGCGCCGTCCTCGAGGTGATCGGTGGCGCCCTCGAGGCGGATCATCTGGCCGTCCGGGGTGCGCAGCCAGACCTCATCGTCCCGGCGATGTACGGTGCCCGCGACCGCCGGCCGCCCGTCCACGGAGCGCACCCGGTACCCCGTGGCGGCGATTTCGTGGTTCTTCATCTCCCCGATCACCTCGACCCTGGCGCCGGAGAGGCGCTGGATCTCGGAGCGGAGCGGACCCGTCACCACGATGTCCCGCTGCGACGCCACATCGACCACCACCTGCGGAAAGGGGGCGGATCCGACCACGCGAATCGTGCCCACCACCCGTGAGGCGCCGGTGTCGGCCCGGGCTTCATGGTGCACGTCACCGATGTCCGG
>SKRI01000275.1 GCA_007118565.1 Gemmatimonadota bacterium
AACTGGCACTCCTCCTTGGCGCCGAAGTACTGGCACATCCGGAAGACGGTCAGATAGACCAGGTATCCCCACTGGATGGTGGGGGCGATCTCCATGACCGACTTTCCGTTGGAGAGCGGCGTCCGGTAGTAGGCAGGCATCGGGGGAAGGCCCACCTCGGCGATCACCGAGCCGTCGAGGGAAAGGGTCAGCCTGTCGCCATCGCCACTCACCCGGTACGGCGAATCCGGATTGACCCGCACCGAGACGATGGTGCGCTCGAGCTTCCACGGACCGCCGCTCAGCGCGATCTCCTCGGGGGGGCGCCGGATGGCCGCCTCCCCGAGCTCGGTGAGAGGCTTCTGGTCGAAGGAGAAGATGAAGTAGGATTTCGGCTTTACCTCCCCGTCCTCGTTCCCGGTCAGGGCGGAGCTGTCGAAAGCCATTCCCGTGCGCAGCAGATCCTCCTTCAGCACTGCCTCCCGCGGAATGTGCGGAAAGCGGGAGATCAGATCTTCGACGAGACGGGTCCTCGTTTCTGCCATCGTGCTCGGTAGTGACCGGAAGGGATTCGCTCGAAATTACGCATCGAAAGTAGCGTGAAGCGCCATGATAGCAAAGGGAGGAGACCGCGTTGGGGCGTCCGGCGCCTTTTCGGCCCGATCGACCGTGCTACTCCTGGTTTGCGGCCCTCGCCAGGCGGTCCCGGACCCCCTCCCAGGCCGGCCCGTCCGGAACCGGCTCCACATAGACGACGGGGCAGGCGCGCCGGTCGAGCTCGTGGAGCGCCGCATACAGCCCGCGCGCGTATCCTTCGGGCTCCCCCGGCAGCCGGAGCACGTGCCGGGCGGGCACCCGCCGGTCGGAGTGCATCAGCGCGCCAGCATCTTCGGAAATGGCCGGCGAAGCCTTGGCTAGGAAGACCACCCGGGCGCGCGGAGAGTAGTGTCTGCGCGACATGCCGGGAGAAGGTGATGGCGCGCCGGCGCCCACGGGCGGCGCCATCTCCAGCGGGCCGATGAGCGCTTCGATCTCCCCGCGGGAGATGGAGCCCGGCCGGAGCAGCCGCGGCCTCTTGCCGCTGAGGTCGACCACCGTGGACTCGATCCCCACCGGGGTGGGACCCCCGTCCAGGATCATGTCCACGGCATCTCCCAACCCCTCCATCACATGCGCGGCGGTGGTAGGGGACACTGCCATGTACGGGTTGGCGCTCGGGGCGGCGACCGGGATCTCCGCGGCCTGGAGGAGTGCCCGGGCCACCGGGTGGGCGGGTACCCGTAGCGCCACCGTGGAAAGGCCGGCGGTGACGGCATTCGGGACCTCGGGGGATTTTGGCAGTATGAGGGTGAGGGGGCCGGGCCAGAAACGTTCGGCGAGCAGCGCCGCGGTAGTCGGCCACTCCCGGGCGAGAGCCGCGGCGGCCTCAGCGTCGTGCAGATGCACGATGAGCGGGTTGGTGGGGGGACGTCCCTTTGCCGCGAAGATCCGACCCACCGCCTTGACGTCCATGGCGTCCGCCCCCAGCCCGTAGACCGTTTCCGTGGGGAAGGCGACGAGGCCACCCCCTCGGAGGATTCCCGCCGCCCGCTCGATGGCGGGGCCGCGGGGATGCGCCGCGTCCACCGGTATGACTTTCATGGCCGGATCGGGCGCGTCCAAACCTCGCCCCAAACAGACGTTGGAGGGGTCTGAAACTTGCTCGAATCCTTAAGGCGAGGTTCCGAGCGACCTTCCGCCGGATGGTCGGCCGCGGGGACCACACCTGAACCGAAACGGTCCAATGTCCGAAGGAGGATCCTGATGGTCTGGCTATTCGTCACCATGCTCTGGTTGGTGATGCTCCTGTCGCCGCTCGTCCTCCTCTTCGTCTTCCTACCGGCGGGGAGCAAGTGCCCCCGCTGCCGCGAGGAGAACACCGTCGCGGTGCGCGCCCGCTACCTTCGCCCGCTCCAACCCCTGCTCGGACGTCGATGGTGCATGGCGTGCGGGTGGGACGGGATCACGCGCACCCAGGTCGGGGTGCGGCCGCTACCGTCGATCGCGGTCCATGTCCCGGACGACGACGAGGAGGAAGAGGACGAGTCGGAGCGCTGGAGGGAGAGGGAAATTTAGTGTACTGTAGCAGAAGTGACGTTGCATTCGAGCGACGCTGCATCCCGCCTGGACGGCGTCGCTCCTCGTGAGCGCGAACAGCGCGACCTTCGGTAGACGCGAACAGCGTTACCTACGGTTGGAATAGCGCTGCTATTCCGCCTCGTCGCTCCTTGCCAGACGGGCGCTTCGACGCTCTCGGTGCGGACACGCAACTTCTGCCACAGTACACTAGTCTCCAAGCTCCCTATTGCGGCGCGCCGACGACGACCCGGATCAGACGATCGGGGTCGAGCAGGGTGCGGGCCGTTTCCCGCACGTCTGCTGCCGACACGGCACGCACGCGGTCGGTGAGCCGCTCCCAGTAGTCCTCCTCCAGTCCGAATACGTCGATCGATGCGAAGCGCGCGGTGCGCGCCTCCACCGTCTCGAAGGCCCGGGCCAATGAGAGGACCAGCGCATCCTGGGCGGTGCGGAGCTCGTACGCCGTGACCGGCTCGCTCCCCAGGCGACGGACCTCCTCCAGCATCACCCGCACCGCCTCGTTGGCCACCGTTGCCTCCACCGCGGTGGCGGCCATCCAGATTCCCGCCCCCCGCGCCGGATTTAGAGCGCTCCCGGCCCCGTAGGTCCAGCCCTTCTCCTCCCTCAGGTTGGCGCCGAGCCGGCCGGTAATGGTGCTGCCGCCCAGGAGGTAGTTCGTGACCGCCGCCGTGATCCACCGCTCCGACGTCCGCGGGATCCCCGC
>SKRI01000107.1 GCA_007118565.1 Gemmatimonadota bacterium
AAAGCCATGATGTGTGTTGGTCTGGAGATGGTTTCAGGAGATGGGCAGGGCGCGTCACCCTCCGAGAGCGATCGTGACCCGAAGGGCGGAGACCCCGCAGGCGCGCAGCGCCGAGGAGGCTCCGTGCACACCGACACGGCTTCATCGTGTCGGATGTGCATAGAGCGCGGTGCCGGCCGCAGGCCGGCACTCGGCCAGAAACTCTACGAGATCCCCGGCCAGTCCGAGGAGGTGTAGGCCATCTCCCAGAAGGCGATCTCGTACTTCGTGGTCAGCTCGAAGAGCTCGGCCATGCGCTGCCTGAGCCCCTCGCCCGCCTCCTCCGCGAGCCTGTCGTGCTCGGTCTCCAGGTAGGCCACGTAGCCGGCGAAGTCGTCTCCCGCCCAGTTCTCCACGAAGGGCCACCAGGGGGAGTCCTCGGAGAGCCCCTCCCTCACCACCTTCCACGAGTCGTGGTACGCCTTCTCGGCGGCGTAGAGGACGGTGTACGCGCCGGCATAGCTCTCCCGCTGCGCGGCCGCCATCAGGAACTGGATGTAGGCGTGGTTGGTGAAGGACGGCTGGATGTCGGACATGTCGACGCCGGTGGCCTCGGCCCGCTCGCGGAAGAGGTCCAGCTCCTTGAGGAGCATGGCGATGACGCTCTGGTGCGGCTCCCAGTGATCCCGCGGCGCCTTGGGGATCATCCCGGCGATGAAGGGGATGGCGGCCTCCACGAAGAGGTAGTCCTGCCGCATCCAGGTGGCGAAGGTCTCGTCGGAGATCCTGCCGTCGCGCGTCTCGATGAGGAACGGATGCGAGAGCATCCGGTCCCAGAGCGGACGGATTCGGTCGAGCTGCTGCTTGGAGAACGACATGGGTCCCTTCCCGGGGGTGAGGAGCGGATGGGAAGGGGCGCGAGCGGGCTGTCGCATTCGAGCGACCTGCCGCCGGGCGGTCCACGAGGATCCCTACGCCGGTATCAACCGGATCAGGTTCAGAGGGTGTGATCTCAGCCCGCCGGACATCCGGGGGCACCCCTTCCATATGTCCGGGACAAGCTACGAGGATGGAGCGCGGGAGCAAGCCCCGCCGCCCGATCCGTCGATCGGTTCTGGCCGGCGACTTGCCGAGGTGTGACGGATCCGACCCCAATCCAGAACGCGCCGACCCACTCCAATGCCGCACATGCACCAGTCCCCGCGCCACCTCCGCACCTTCCTCTTGCTCTTCCTGGTCACCGCCACCGCGGCCGGCTGCGCCCGGAACCCGGTGACCGGGCAGCTCCAGGTGGCGCTGATGACCGAGGCGCAGGAGATCCAGATGGGCGGGACCGCCGCGGTCGAGGTGGAGCGCACCATCGGGCTGGTGGACGATCCGGCGCTGCAGGCGTACATCCAGGAGCTGGGAGAGCGGATGGCCCAGGAATCGGAGCGTCCAGCCCTGCCCTGGACGTTCGGGGTGGTGGACGACCCCACCCCGAACGCCTTCGCGCTGCCCGGCGGATACATCTACTTCACCCGGGGGATGATGAGCCTGATGAGCTCGGAGGCGCAGCTCGCTACCGTGCTCGGCCACGAGATCGGGCACGTGACCGCCCGGCATCATGTGACCCGGATGTCGCGGGCGCAGCTGGCGCAGCTGGGCCTCGGGCTCGGAACCGTCCTCTTTCCGGAGCTCGAGACGCTCGGGGCCTTCGCCGGCGCGGGCTTCCAGCTCCTCTTCCTGCAGCACAGCCGCTCCGCCGAGCGGCAGGCCGACGACCTCGGCTTCCGCTACGCGCTCGAGCAGGGGTACGACGTGCGGGAGATGGCGAACGTCTTCGCCGCGCTCGCCCGGCTCGGCGAGGAACAGCAGAGCCCCCTCCCCTCCTGGCTCATGACCCACCCCGCTCCGGAGGACCGCATCACCGTGATCGAGGAGCGGATCGCGGAGCTGGAGGTATCCCCGGCCACCATGCGCCGGGGCAGGCCGGACTACCTGGCGCGGATCGACGGGCTGGTCTACGGAACGAATCCCCGGAACGGCTTCTTCCGCGACGCCCTATTCCTCCACCCGGACCTCCGCTTCCAGCTTACCTTCCCGAGCGGATGGCGGACGCAGAACATGGCGCAGGCGGTGATCGCGGGGAGCCCGCAGCAGGACGCCGCCATGCAGCTCACCCTGGCCGGGGAGGCGACGCCGGAAGAGGCGGCGACCCGCTTCTTCCGTCAGGAGGGGGTGCGGGCCGGGCAGAGCGCCCGGCGGACGATCAACGGCCTCCCCGCTCTCCTGGTGGGCTTCGAGGCGCGGGCCGGGGAGGTCCCGGTGCGGGGGATCGCCGCCTTCATCAGCTACCGGGAGCGGATCTACCAGATCCTCACCTACTCCGCCGCCCCCACCTTCGCCCGCTACGAGCCGATCTTCAGCCGCTCCATCGGCAGCTTCGCCCCGCTCACCGACCCGGAGGTGCTGGGAGTCCAGCCGAACCGGCTCCGGATCGTGCGGGTCCCGGAGGCGATGACCTTCGCCGACTTCAACCGCCGCTTTCCCTCGATCATCCCGATCGCCGAGCTGGCGCTGATCAACCAGGTGGCCGGACCGGAGGAGGTCCTCCCGGCGGGGTTCCAGGCGAAGCGGGTGGTGGGTGGAAGCTAGCGTAGCACGGGCTGGCCGCTCCGGGTCGCCTTCTCGAGCCGGGCCTCCCGGTGTTTCACGATGCGAGCGCCAAAATTCTGGGGGCTGTTCGAAATCTTACGTCGCTACGAGGGTGAGAGCGAGGCTGCCACGAGCCGGACCCGCACCTGGGCAAGGGCGAGTCCGGCCGTGGCTCGGCTTCAGTCGCAGG
>SKRI01000254.1 GCA_007118565.1 Gemmatimonadota bacterium
CCCCGCCCCGTCCCCCCGTGTAGAGGATTCCCCGGCCCACGATGGCCAGCAGGAGGATGCCGTGCAGCAGCCCGATGAGCCGGATGTTCAGCCGCATGTCCCCGTTCATGATGTGGCTGAACTCGTGGGCGATGACCCCCTGCAGCTCGTCCCGGGTGAGAGTGTCGAGCGTGCCCCGCGTCACCGCGACCGCGGCGTCGTGGATCGAGTAGCCCGCCGCGAAGGCGTTGATCCCCTCCTCGCGGTCCATGATGTAGACCTCCGGCACCGGCGTGCCCGAGGCGACGGCCATCTCCTCCACCACGTTCAGCAGCCGCCGCTCGGCCAGATCGGTGGTATCGGCCGGGACCTCGCGCCCCCCGAGCATGCGTGCCACCTTGCCGCCGCCCTGCCGGAGCGAGGAGATGCGGAAGGCGCTCCCGCCGCCGATCATCAGCCCGGTGAAGAGGGCCACCATGACCAGCGTCCCGGGGTCGAAGCGCGCCTCGCCCGTGGCGTAGGCGTTCCCGGCGGTCACCGCCAGGTAGACCGCACCGATGATGGCCACGACCGCCACCCCGAAGAGGAAGACCAGCAGCCGCGTCTGCTTGCGGGCATTCTCCTGCGCCTGGAAAAAGTCGGTCATGCGGCTCGCGGCTCGCGGCTCGCAGCTCGCAGGATCCCGAGCTCCCGATCCCTCCAGTACCTTCGGATTCCGGTGCCGGGTAAGACGTCACCCTGTCGTCCCGCGGGTCCCGTCGACGCGGTGCGAAGCCTCCCTGCCATTGGCCAGCCGCGCACCGCGCGCCGCGAGCCGCGAGTCACTCGAACGACACCCGCGGGGCCTCGCGCTCGGCCTCGGTCTCCACCGTGAAGAGCGGGGCTTCGCGGAAGCCGAAGGAGTTGGCGATCAGGTTGGTGGGAAACGACTCCCGTGCCGTGTTGTAGCGCATCACCGCATCGTTATAAGCCTGCCGCGCGAACGAGATCTTGTTCTCGGTGGAGGACAGCTCCTCGGTGAGCTGCATCATGTTCGTGTTGGCCTTCAGGTCGGGATACGCCTCGGAAAGGGCGAAGAAGCGTCCCATGGCACCGGTCAACGCCTGCTCCGCCCCGATGAGCCCCTTCACCGCCTCCGGGTCGCCGGGGTCGGCGGCCGCGCGGGACTCGGCCTGGCTCGCCGCGTTCCTCGCCCGGATCACCGCCTCGAGCGTTTCGCGCTCGTGCTTCATGTACGTCTTGGCAACCTCGACCAGGTTCGGGATGAGGTCGTAGCGACGCTTGAGCTGCACGTCGATCTGCGCGAAGGCGTTCTTGAACCGGTTCCTGAGGCCGACCAGCCGGTTGTACGAGCTGATCAGGAAGAAGGCCAGGAGCACCAGCAGGACGAGGAGGACGATCAGGGCAGCCATGATGGAGTCGGGTACGGGAGATGGACTGCGAGCGCCGGGTCGGGAGGGTGGCGCCGATCTGTGGGAACGATAGGAATCTACGCCCCACGAACGTTTCCGGAAGGGTGGGGATCGCTAGCAGGGGGAGGAAGCCTCGCGAGCGGCGATCGCCGTGGGAGATGGGCCGGCGAGCCCCGGTCGCTTGGGTTGCGGAGGCGCTACTCCTCCCGCCGCGGATCGGCGCGCCGCTCCAGCACCACCTCCCCCTTCACGATCATGAACCGGATGATCCGCTCCTGCGCGTCGGGAAACCCGGATGCGCGGTCGCCGAAGCGGTCGTTGGAGACGATGCGCGCATCGAGCTCCCGGGCGAAGGCCAGGAGGAAGTAGTCGGCGTCGGTACCGGCGGGGGCCTGACGGATCTCGCCGGTCTTTACCATCGCCTCGTAGCGGTCCCGGTCGTCGATGGCATGGCGGAGGGCGGCGTCGGCGATGATGATCGGGTCGAGCCCGTCCTCTGCCACCGCGTCCCGGATCAGGAGGAGGTTGCGGAGGCTGGCCCCGTCGGCCTTGACCGAGTATGCCGCATTGGCCCCGTCCACCAGGGCGATGCGAGGCTTCTCGCCCTCCTCGGCCTCCTTCGGCTGCTCGGGTCGCGGTTCGATCGGACGGGGGCGCTCGGCCATGCGGGCTCCGTTGCGGGTTCGGCGGCATCCACGACCTCGAAGGCAAGCGAGGTGCCAGTCGCTTGCCCGATTGATCACCCCAACCGGCGGGCGTAAATTTTGGTTCCGAACTCGACCCACCACAAAGCAGACCATGCGTCACATTCAGCTTGCTATCCTCGCGGCCGCCGTCGCCCTCGCAGCCTGCGCTCCGCTGGATCCCTCGGTCGCCCTGCCGGCTGAGGGCATACCGGCAACGCCGCCGGACACGGCACGCGACACGGCCACCATCGCCTATCATCCCGGGGATGTTCCCGAGCCGGAGCCGGCCGAGCTGGACCTGGCGGGGGCGGCGTGCCAGTCCATCGCCCGCTACCTCAACATCCGGAGCGTGGTGGGCGCGCAGCTCTCGGCCGACGGACGGACCCTCATCCACCGGACCAGCACCACCGGGCTTCCCCAGCTCTGGCGGACGCGGCTGGACGCCGAGCATGCAAACGCCCATCCGGAGCAGCTTACCTTCGGCAACCGCGTGCAGTTCGCGAGCTACTCGCCGCGGGGAGACTGGATCGCCTACGGGACGGATCGCGGGGGCGACGAGCGGACGCAGTTCTTCCTCCTCTCGCCGGACGGCACCCGGGAGCGGGAGCTCACCCCCGCCGACGGCGCCTTCCGCAACTTCGGGGGGTGGTCCCCGCGGGGAGATCGCATCGCCTACTCCTCCACCGAGCGGGACGGCCGCAACTTCGACATCTGGATCC
>SKRI01000255.1 GCA_007118565.1 Gemmatimonadota bacterium
AGAGCGCCACGCGCCAGGGGGCGGGCCTGGGGCTCGCGATCACCCGGGGAATCGTGGAGGCTCACGGAGGGCAGGTCTGGGTCGAGAGCGAGGAGGGACGGGGGGCCGCCTTCCACTTCACCATCCCGGCTGCCCTCTGAGCCAGAAGGCCGGGTCGGTGAAAATTGCTCGCACCTCCGCGCCTCACCCCTCCTCCGTCTCCGGGTCGGCAACCCACCATTCCCATAGGTTCTGGTAGGTGCCGAGAGTATTGATCGTCGTTCCGCGCAGCCGGTCGTGCACGACTACCACCTCGTCCATGTAGTACAACCAGGTGTAGGGCTGGTCCGCGGCGATCAGGCGCGCCGCTTCCCGCCAGTGCGGCAAGGCCGCCTCTCTCGTCGGCTGCCCGAGTGCCTGCTCGAAGAGCGCTTCGACGTCCGGGTTCCGGTATCGCGTCAGGTTGAGGTGAGCGTCCCGGCCCAAGATGGTGGTGAGATCGGGGGAGAGGCCGATCTCCCAGCTCCCCTTGAAGGCTTCCGGCTCCCCCCCGACGAGGCGGTCCACGTAGGTGCCGGTTTCCAGCGATTCGATACGCATGTCGACGCCGATGCGGCGAAGGTACTGCTGGACGATCTGTGCGACGTCCGCACGTCGCTGATTGCCCGCGTTGATCGTGAGTGTGAAGCGGAACGGGGTCCCCTGGCGGCGGAGGATGCCGTCCGGACCCGGCTCGAATCCCGCCTCCGCCAAAATCCGCCGCGCCTTCTCGGGGTCATACGAGAGCGGCGCCTGCGCCTCCGCGTCGTGCAGCTCCCCTAGGATCGGCGCGTACGGGCCACCGGCCGGTCTCGCGAAGCCGTCCATCCCCAGCGCCGAAATGAGCGACGGGGAGTCGATCGCATGGCCGAGCGCACGGCGAACGGCAAGATCCGCGAAGGGCGCGAACCGGTGCGGGTTGTAGCCGACGTATCCGTAATCACGCCCCTCGCGCCGCTCGAGCCGGGCATCCGGAACCTCCCGCCGCAGACGATCGAGCTCGAAAAAGGGGGCGCCGGGCATCATGTCGACGCGGCCCGTCTGGAACTCGACCATGCGCGTCGTCTGCTCGGGAACCGTGCGGACGACGATGCGGTCGAGATGGGGGCGTGGCGAAAAGTGGGGGTTCGGTACCAGCACCACCTGCTGCCCCCGCTCCCACCGGGAGATCATGAACGCGCCGCTCACCGGCAGGTTGCCGGCCGGCTCTATCATGGTCGGGTGGGTGCGTATCTCTCCCGGATCGATCTCCGCGAACGCATGCCGCGGAGCCACCGGACCGGAGGTGTGGTAGAGCATCTCCGGATACCGGCGACTGAACCGGACGGTGACGGTGTGATCGTCGTCGGCCTCCACGGACTCGATGCGGTCGTTGTAGTGCTGCCGCGGTCCGGCAAGGCGGGGATCTCCCCGGGTCTCGATGCTCCAGACCACGTCGTGCGCGGTGACCGGCTCCCCGTCCGACCAGCGCGCGTCGGTCACCAGGTGGAAGCGGATCGCGCTCGAATCCGGCTCCACGTACTCCCACCGATGTGCGAGCGCCATCGGATTCTCGTCGTGCGTCAGGTAGCGTAGCTCGCTCTCCTCCCACCATTCCTGGAGGAGCGGCCGGAACATGAATGCCTGGAACTCGGCGTCGAGAGCGGATTCGGAGATGAGCGGCATCGGACGGACGATGCCGTCTGCCTCGATCACCGTGACGCTCCCGCCTCGGGGCGGCTGATCGGCTCCGTCGCACCCCCCCAGCGAGAGGAGGAGGACGCAGAGGCCCGCGGTCGCGTGCACAATTCCGCCCGTCATCCGGTGTCGGGACCGCGTCCGACCGGTGCATGCGGAGCCCGGATTTACTCGTGCCGGCGATCTCGGAAAGTGAGGCATGATCCCTTTGGTGGGGAGGAGTGGAGGAGCTCGGCGGGGAGGGAGATTGATCCCGGACCCTCTTCTTTTTGGCCACGACGGCGCCGCGTTCATCACGCCGCGCCCGCGGAGCCCCACGGTCAGAACCCCATGTCGAGTGCATGGCTGTACTTGATGAGCAGCGTGCGGCTGTCGGTGACGGGGAGGAAGGGCTCCAGGCGGTGCCGATTGGTGTGGAGCCCATGATTGTAGACCACGTAGAGGTCCTGTCCCTCCCGCGGGTTGTAGCGTAGCCGGACGTTGGTGATGACAGCGTCGGCGGCGCTGTTGAACTGCGCGAAGGTCGCGGCGGATAGCCGGGTGCTGAACATCACTTCGGCCCGAGCCCGGACGACGTGCGCGTTCAGGCGCTGGTCACGCTCGCTGAACACCACACGATCGAATGCGTACGCCCCGGTCAGCTCCAGGTGACGCGACATCCGCCAGCTCGGCGAGAGACCGAACGACGTGCGAAATCCGTCGAAGAACGTTCCCGCTTCCGCCCGCGCGGTGGTGCGGAGCGCCCGGCCGGCCGGCATGGCATAGTCAATCCTCCCACCGTGGAACCAGTAGCTCCCCTCAGGCACGTCGACGCCAGGGGACAGCACGAATCCCGTCTCCAGGTCCTCGTACGCGCTCGCTCCGGCGAGCGTCAGCATGTGCCCGGTGCGGGTCTGCACCGCCCATTCGGGCCCCAACTCGGCGGTCTCCATGGTGCCGTCGGCATTCCTGCGGTAGACCGACCCGTTGAGCGCCACCGTATGCCGGAAGACCGACGATTCCTCTCCCGGCCGCCAGCCGTAGTAGAGGCGCTCGCCGAATCGGGTGTAGTCCTGGCGTAGCAGGAATCCTAC
>SKRI01000178.1 GCA_007118565.1 Gemmatimonadota bacterium
GAGCGGTCGGCCGGGATCTCGGTCTCCTCCAGCCAGGTACCGTTCACGAACCGGTAGAAATCGTCCTGCGGACGGACGCTCCGGTCGAAGTTGGTCGTGTCGATTCCGAGCGCGCGGGGCTCGGCGTCGGACGCTGCCGTGGCCGGTGCCTGCGCCTGCGTCGCGGTGACGAGCGTGCCGAAGAGGAGCAGCGCGGCCAGACTGCCAGTCAGTACGCGCGGGCGGAGCATAGCGGAGGAAGCCATTTTCGTCGGATTCTGGTGATGCCGGTGCCTGGAAACGGGGGGTTCTACACGAGCCCGCCGCCGAGGATCCGCTCACAGTCGGGGGTTGGCGGTCCTACACCAGGACGGTCAGGGCGGCCGGCCGCACCGCGATCTGCGCCATGCTCCTCGCCCCCCCGTGGAGCACCTCGTCGTCCGCATGGAACCATCCGTCCGGATTGCGGATGCGGAGCGCTCTGCCCCGTCGGGTCGGAAACGTCACCGAGGGCGGGCTCCCGGAAAGGAGGCCCCGGAGGTAGGCCGTCAGCACCTCCCGCTCCGCATCTCCCAGCAGGACCACGTCGAGCCGGCCGTCCGCCGGCGCTGCCTCCGGAGCCAGGCGCAGGTTCGGACCGATGCTCCGGACGTTCATGGCCTCTACGAGGAGGTACTCTCCGGAGAGGTCCTCACCGTCCAGATGGATCTCCATGGGCCGGAGGTCGGCGGTCTCCAGGCGTGCGAGCCAGGAGCGGCGGTCGTAATCGAGCTCCTCCTTCCCGGTTAGCCGCCCCTTCGCCTCGTCGTTGCTGAGGGCATTCATCATCCGGGGAAAGAGGCCTGTGCCCGCCGCTTCGAGGAAGCCGTAATCCTTCCCCTCGAGGCGCATGACACCGAGATCGACCCGGCGGTGGTCGGCCGAGCGCCACGCCTCGATGAGGGCAGAGGGAGCGCCGGCGACACCCAGACAGGCTGCGACATTGTTGGCCGTTCCCGTCGGGAGGATGGCGAGGGGCGTCCCGGTTCCGGCGAGCAGCCGGGCGACGCGGTCCACGGTTCCATCTCCGCCGGCCACGGCGACCAGCCCGCCTGGATCTTGCAGCACGAGCGCGAGATCATCCTCCTGAGGGGAGCAGTAGGCGACCTCGTACCCGGCGCCACTCAGAGCCGCCAGGAGGGACTCCTTCGAACAATCCCGGCTTCCCGCGCCACGGGTGTGGATCAGCGTCATCCGCATGGTTTCTCACGCTGGTGATGGGCGATGGCGGCGCGGCCGGAACATGCGACTTGCGGGCCATGAAAATCCTCATCTCCAACGACGACGGAATTTACAGCCCCGGCATCGCGGCCCTCGCCAAGGCCGCCTCGGCCTTCGGCGATGTGCGAATCGTGGCGCCCGACGTGGAGCAGTCGTCCATGGGGCACGCCATTACCGCCTCACGGCCGCTCACATACAAGAAAACTCCGGTGGGGGATTTCGACGCCTACCGCGTCAATGGCACGCCGGCGGACTGCGTGGCCCTCGGCGCCTACCACTGGGAGCGCGTCGATCTGGTGCTCTCCGGGATCAATCTGGGCGTGAACCTCGGCAACTCGATCTGGCACTCGGGGACAATGGCGGCCGCCAAGCAGGCGGCGCTGCTGGGAATACGCGGAATTGCCTTCAGCACTCCCACGGGGGGGCAGGAGCCGGATTTCGAGGCGCTCCAGCCATGGGTCGCCAGGGTGCTCGACACCCTGCTGGACGACGAGAGGCACGAGCTGGTCAACGTGAACCTGCCGCCGGAGCCGAAAGGGCTACGCTGGGCGCGGCAGTCGGTCCGCCACTACGACGGCAAGGTGGTCCCGGGGAAGGATCCAATGGGAAGGGAGCACTTCTGGTTCACCATCAAGCCGCTGGAGAGCCCGGAGGAGAACACGGATCGCTGGGCAATGGAGCACGGCTACGTTTCGCTCACACCGGTGCGGCTCGACCTGACCGACGAGGAGCAGCTGAGCCGGATGCAGGCGGAGCACCCCGTGGACTGACCACCTCCGCCCCCCCGCGCTGACCCGGAGGATCCGGGAGCGTCAGTGGAGGACGCGCCCCAGCCAGTGCGCAAAGCCGATCACGGAGAGGACCACCAGGATCGCCGCGCCGAGCGCCGCGAACACCTCTCCGTAGTGCGCCTTCTCCTGCTCCTCGTGATGCTCGGCCATGATCTTTCGCTCGAGTGATGAAGGGATGATGCCGCCACCCCGGTAATTTGCCTTTCGCAGGCTCCCCGTCAACGGGGAAGGCGCGCCCCGTCCCCGCGCACCGCGAAATCAAAGCAGTCCGGCCGCGAAAAGTGTCCTGCCACGTCGAGGGTCATGGCCTCCTCCCGGGCGCGGTCGAGATCGAGATCGGCGGTTAGGATCGTCGGCTCGTCGAAGACCGGACCGGCCAGGCAAGTACCATCGGGGCCGTAGATGGTGGCCCCGCCGTTCAGGACCCAGTCGTCGGGCTCTCCGACCCGGTCGGGATGCGGTTCGAGCTCCTCGGGGAGCGCCGACGCGCGCATCAGGCCGCCGGCCGCGAGGACGTGGCAACGCCCCTCGAGCGCGTAGTGCCGACTGCAGAGCTGGTGGATCTCCTTCACGGCGGACCAGGTGGCCACATGGATGTCCTCGCCCGAGTCGTGCAGCGCCTGGCGTGACAGCGGCATCCAGTGCTCCCAGCAGAGGAGCCCGCCGACCCGCCCCGCGGGAGTGTCCACCGCGCGCAGCCCCGCGCCATCTCCCCCGCCCCA
>SKRI01000153.1 GCA_007118565.1 Gemmatimonadota bacterium
AAGCTGGGGCACAACCGGCGCCTGCAGGCGGTCGGTCGGCGGGTCGGGATGCTCGGCGACGAGATCAACGACGCGCCCGCCCTGGCGGCGGCCGACACCAGCATCGCCATGGGGGCGGCCGGAAGCGATCTCGCGATCGAGACCGCGGACATCGCGCTCCTCGCGGACGACCTGGAGAAGCTGCCCCGCGCGATCGCCATCTCGCGTGCAACCACCAGGAACATGTGCCAGAACCTGGGGATCGCGCTCGTGACCGTGTCCGGCCTCCTCACCGCCCTGCTCACCGCCCATGTGCACATGGCCGGCGGCATGCTCATCCACCAACTCTCCGGCCTGGCGGTGGTCGACAATGCCGCCCGGCTGCTCCGCCGGCCCCGTTCAAATAGGAAACGCATCCCGAACCGGTTCTGCACGAATCGGCATAATGACTACTTCGCTGACGCGCTTTGCATGACGCAAGTGCTGCCGCGTTCCCCATAGATTGATTGTGCAGCAGTGCACTGTCGCAGAAACCACGACCGAAGCGCTCCCCCCGCAGGAGGTGTCAATGAAAACGACGATGGTGCTGGTGCTGGCCGGGCTTCTGGCCTGTGCCGGGCCCCTTCAGGCGCAGAGCGTCGACACCCCTCGGGCCGTCGTCCTCGACGGCGACGCGCGCACCGGCTACTTCCAGCTGAACCGCACCGATCGGGACGGAAGCGCCGTCACCAGCGGTGATCTGCGCACACGGTTACGCACCGGCGTCGGGGTCCGCTTCTCGGACGCCGTCAACCTTCGGGTGCGGATCGCCGGTCGGTTTTCCACGGATCAGGAGACGACACAGTTCTACCTGCACAGCTATGCGCCCGCGCCGGACGGGCTCCGACTCGGGCAGGCGACCGTGGACGAGGCCTACCTGAACATCCGCCCGGGGGAGGATTGGAATCTGCGGCTCGGGCGCATGCAGACGAAGTTCTCCCTCGGGGACCTGATGGGAAAATCTCTCGATCGGGCCGACAGTCCGAACACGGACATCACCTGGACCGATGGGGGCCACCTGTCGTACCTGGCACCGGGCGGCTGGAGCTCTCACCTCGTCCTCCAGCACAATTCCCCGATCGGGGCGTCGAACTCGTTCCGCGCACCGCTCGCCTTTGCGGACGCGGACAGCCGGGTGACGATCTTCGCGGGCGTAGAAGACCTTCGGCAGAAGGGGCCGGTGGCGCAGCGGGGAATCGGCATTACCTACGTGCGCGATGCGCTTCCGGAGGAGGCGACAGGGAACACCCGACCCGGCGACTACGTCGCAATCGCCGGCCGGGGCTCGCTGTCCTGGCCGGTGGGCCAGGCGAGCACCAGACTCCTGGTGGGCGGAGAGGCCGGGTACGCGCCGTTCACACCGACACGCGCCTCCCTTGGCCTCGCCGGGGCTGATGACGCCCATGCGAGGGGGGTGGCAGTGCAGGTGGCGGCCTCACTGATGGACTTCGTTCCGGGACACCGCCTGGGACTGGCCTACGGCCGCACGCAGGCGGGGTGGCTGATCTCCCCGGACTTCCGCAACAACGACGAGCTGGTCGAGATCCGCTATCAGTGGATCATCGCATCCGGGCACAGCGTCGAGGCGCGTGTTCGACACCGCGAGGAGCTGCGACCTCTGATCACCGCGGCCGAACGCCGCGACGATCTCGACTTCTACGTGCGCTATTCACTGAAGTTCTGAGGTTCGGCGGACACAAAGGCCACAGGTCGGCCGGCGTTCAGATTCTGAAACGGGGAGACCCCGCTGGTGAGCAGCTCCCGCCGCCTGTCTCACTCCGCGTATAGCTCGTCCGAGCGCGGAGCACCAGCCGCCTGTTCGTCCAAAGACTTCCTGTACCGGATGCAGCCGCGCATGAACTCCGGCCACTCCGGCACCTCAGGGACAGGATCCGTCTTCTCCGGCAGAAGGCCCCAGAGAGCCGGGTGATGCCAGCAGAGCTCATGGCCGCTGCTATCGCGGTGCTTCCGTATGCCGCCCCGCAGCTTTCCGACTTCCGCGATCAGCTCTTCGCGGCTCATCCGCTCCAGGTCGTCGTCCATGATCTGTCTCCGTCTCAAGATGGTCCGCCTGAGCCTTGTAATCCGGCCGCTAGTCTGCTGCCTGTGGCGCGCTGAGGCTCTTGCTATAGTACCCCGACGGGTCGAAGCAGCAGACGCGTTTCTCTCCTGAAGCAAGCATGTCACAGGCCCGTTCCACCCGCCGCTTTCGCGTCTTGGCCTGCTTGGCAGACTCGATCCAATGGATCCAGTCGAGGCGTGCGATGGTCGTCGTGCCCTCCCAGACCTCCCTGGCTGCCGGAGAACTGGAAAGAGCTTCCCGAAGATCATCCGGTACGGGTGGCTCGGGTTCCTGATCGGCCGGAGCGATTCGAACGGTTACCAGGTCGCCGACGTTGGCCCCGGCAGCCTCACGAAGCTCCTTCCCCACCTTGAGCCAGTGACTCAGTCGACCGTCCGGATCGAGTGTGGCCTGAAACTGGTGACCATTGATCGTGCCCTCTACCGAAGTTCTACCCCGCCTCGGCAGCTCGTCACTTGCGGGTTTCGGAAGGATGAGAAAGGTCCACCCGTCGTCCTCAGCGCCTTTCGCCGGGCGAAGTAGCTTCGTCTGGAATGTGGACATGTCTGTTCTTCGCAAAGAGCCTCATTTCGCGCGGACGGCGAAACCAGTCCGGCGGCGTGGCGATTCAGCGCTCAGCCCGCAGCA
>SKRI01000160.1 GCA_007118565.1 Gemmatimonadota bacterium
GCCGAGCGGCTTCTGGCAGAAGACCGCGACGCCCGCCTCCAGCGCGCGCCGGGCCTGCGCGGCGTGCAGCGCGCTCGGGGTGGCGATGACCACCCCGTCGAGGTCGAGGGCCAGGAGCGCCTCGAGGTCCTCGGCCGGCTCGGCCTCGGGGACCAGCTCCCGGGCGGTTCGCATCGTTTCCGGCGAGGGGTCGCAGATTCCGGCCACGGTGCCGACGCTGCTCTCTACGATCGCCTCCATGCGCGCGCGCCCGATCCATCCCACCCCCAGGAACCCGATCCGCGGGAGAGGCGGCTCAGCCCGTCCGGTCACGGCACCACCACCGCCTTCAGGAACCCGTCCGGCCTCTCTTCAACCAGATCCAGCGCCTCGTCCAGCCGGTCGAGGGGAAGGGTGTGGGTGATGAGGGGCGAGGGGTCCAGATCACCGGCGCGAACCGCATCGATCGCCCGCTCCACCCCGCGCCGGTAGATGGCCGGGTCACGCTCGTGCGCGTTGATCACGTCGAGCCCGCGCCAGTTCCAGAGCTGCAGGTCCACGGAGCGTCGTCCCCCCTGGTGGAATCCGGCGATCACGAGCCGCCCCCGCTCGCGGGTGAGTTCCCCCGCGAGGTCGAGCGGCTCCTGCTTCCCCGTCGCCTCGATGACGCGGTCGCAGAGCGTGCCCCCCGTCATCTCCCGGACCGACTCCACCACCGCGGCACGGTCCTCGAGCTGCAGCGTCTCCGCCGCGCCCTGCTGCCGCGCCAGGTCGAGCGCGAACGGGCGCCGGGAGATGGCGATCACCCGCGCTCCCGCACGCGCGGAAAGCCGGGTCAAGATGGCCCCCAGGAAGCCGACGCCGACGATTGCCACGGTCTGACCCTCCTCGATCCCGCTCCGGGCGAAGATGTTCATGGCGCAGCCGAGCGCCTCGCCCGGGAAGGGCGCCTCGCCGAGCTCCTCAGGGATCGGCACGAGCTGCTCCGACCGGACCAGGTCGTACTCGGCATAGGCCCGCTGACCGAGCGAGGCGACCCGCTCCCCCTCGTGGATCCCCTCCACCCCCGCGCCGACGGCGTCCACGCGTCCCCACCCCTCGTGGCCCGGAGCGCCGGGTGGGAGGGGGTAATCGAACCAGGGGCGCCCCTTCCACACGTCGAGGTTGGAGGCGCAGACGCCGGATCCCTCCAGACGGACCCGGACCTCGCCGGGGCCGGGATCGGGGCGCTCCCGGGAGGCGATCCGGATCGACCCCGGCCGTTCCAGCGCCGCCGCCCGCATGGTCCCGTTCCCCCCGCTCACCGGCCGGCCGCGGTCGCCACGCGGACCCCGGTCTCGGCGAGCTCCTCCTCGAGCCACGCGGCCAACCTCTCCAGCCCCGCTCGCGAGGAAGTGGTGGGGCGCCAGCCGAGCGCCCGCTCCAGCTTGGTGTTGTCAGTGACGAAGATCCGCTGATCACCGGGCCGCCACGGCTCCATCTCGAGCGGCACCTGCCGGTCGAGGATCTCGGCGAGTGCGTGCACCACCTCGAGCACCGAGACGGCGTTGCCGGGGCCGCCCCCAATGTTGAATACCTCGCCCGCGGTGGTGCCGATGCGGTCCATTGCCCTTCGCATCGCATCGACCAGATCGTCGATCCAGAGGATGTCGCGGACCTGGTGCCCGTCACCGAAGATCCTGATCGCGTCCCCGGCGAGGAGCGCCCGCGCGAAGTGCGCGACCCACCCCTGATCCTCGTTCCCCCACTGGCGCCGCCCGTAGATGCAGCTCATCCGGAAGACGACCGTCGGGATTCCGTAGATGCGGGCATAGTCTCGCACGTACTGGTCGGCGGCCCCCTTGGAGCACCCGTAGGGTGAGTGGAAGTCGAGGGGGGTGCCCTCGTCCACGCCGGAGCGGCCGTCCGCGAAGCGGTACCCCCGCTCCCCGCTCTCGACCGGGATCCCCGCCAGCGAGCCGTAGACCTTGTTGGTCGAGGTGAAGAGGATCGGCGGGGGATCGGGGCGCGACCGGGCGATTTCCAGGAGGTTGAAGGTCCCCAGGAGGTTGGCCCGCAGATCCTCCTCCGGATCCTCGACCGAGGTCGTCACCGCCACCTGCGCGGCCAGGTGGTAGACCGCGCCCGCCCGCTCGACCAGGGGCCGGAGGGCATCCCGGTCCGCCACGTCCACGCGCTCGATCTCGACGCGGCTGCCGTGGCGTCCGGCCAGCCACTCCGCGTTCCGGTCCACGCCGGGGCGGGAGAGGGTATCCGCCACGATCACCCGCTGACCGTCGGAAAGAAGTGCGTCTGCCAGGTTCGAGCCGATGAAGCCGGCCCCTCCGGTGATCAGCACCGGCTGCCGCAGCCGCGTCATACCGCCAGCCCCCGCTCGGCGAGCTCCGCCGCGTGCGCCTCCACCGAATCCTCCGGCCGCTCCTGCTCCGCGAGCCAGGCAACCAGCTCCTCGAGGCCCGCCCGGAACGAGACCTCCGGCTCATACCCCAGCCGCTCTCGGGCGCGGGAGATGTCCGCGAAGCAGTGTCGGATGTCCCCCACCCGGTAGCGCCCGGTCAGCTTCGGCTCGGCGTCGACACCCAGGACCTCGGCGAGCGACCGCGCGATCTCGGAGACGGTCACGGACCGTCCGCTGCCCACATTGAAGGTTCCGCCCACCGCCTCGGGCCGCTCGGCCGCGAGGAGGAGCGCCCGAACGACGTCGTGCACCGAGACGAAGTCGCGCCGCTGCTCC
>SKRI01000304.1 GCA_007118565.1 Gemmatimonadota bacterium
CCGGACATCCAGGTCATGGGTAGCCGGCGGCGTCTCCGGCAGATCATGATGAACCTCATCTCCAACGCCCTCAAGTTCACGCCGGAGGGGAGCGTCCGGATCGGTTGGGAGGAGTTGGAGCAAGAGGCCGAGATCTTCGTTCGGGATACCGGCATCGGCATCCCCAACAACGCGCTTGCCGGTGTCTTCGAGGAGTTTTTCCAGGTGGACAGCGGCCATACCCGCCAGTTCGGCGGGAGCGGACTGGGGCTCACCATCTCCCGGCGGCTGGCCCGCCTGATGGGGGGCGACATCACGGTCGAGAGCACGCCTGGCGAGGGCTCCACCTTCCGCCTGACCCTTCCCCTCGCCGGGGAGGGCGGGGAGCGCGAGCGGCGGAAGCGGGAGCCGCTGGAGACCACGGAGCCGGCGCCGGCGCCGAGGACGAAGGTGATCATCTTCTCCGATGCCGCCGCCGGGCTGGCGCCCCTCGCCGGGGAGGCGGAGCCCGGGATCCGGGTGATCTTCACCCCGGACGCGGACGACGTGCCTGATCTGGCCCTCCGTGAGGAGGCGGATCTGGTGGTCCTCGACGTGGCCTGCCAGGACGGCGTCGGATGGGAGGTGGCCCACGAGATCCGCGAGGATCCCCGGCTGGAGGGGGTGGTGGTCATGCTGCTTCCCTGGATTCCCGAGCCGTCCGGCTCCCCGGGAGCGCTGGACCTGGGCTTCGTCTCCATCGTCCCCAAGCCGCTGACCGGGGATCAGCTGCGGCGCGCCGTCCGGGAGGCCACGGCCGGACGCGACCCCGGGGAGGAGGCCGTCCGGGTCCTGGTGATCGACGACGACCCCGATGCGCGGAGGATAGCCCGCGACCTGCTCTCCAGGGAGGGGGCGGAGGTGCACGCGGTGGCGGACGGGGAGGCGGGGCTCGAGGCGATGCGATCACAGGCCCCGGATCTGGCGGTCGTCGACCTGATGATGCCCGTCCTGGACGGATTTGGCGTCATCGCCGCCATGCGGGCCGACCCTACTCTGCGAGACATCCCGGTCGTGGTGCTCACGGCCAAGGATCTGACCGAGGCCGAGCGGCGATTCCTGTCGCGCACCGCCTCCGAGGTGCTCGAGAAGGGGGAGCATCGCCTGGCCGACGTGGCCACGCTGATCCTCCGTGCAGCCCGCGTGCGGGGAAGGATGCGGGCATCCGATCCCGAATAGCCCGCGGATGCTTCCGGACGGGCGGAATGCAGAAGGGCGGCCCCCGCGGGGGCCGCCCTTCTTCGCGATCCGATCCCGACTCCGCGGCCGATCAGGTCGTCGGCGACATGGCGGAGGGGCCGGATCCGGGAACCGGGAAGCTGCCGGAAGAGGGCTCCCCTTCGCCGAGCGGCCCAAGGCACCGCTCGACCTCCTCCAGGATGCGGAACGGAGCGACCGGCTTCTCCAGATATCCGGTGAAGCCGGCGTCGGTGAGCCGCTTCCGCTCCAGGTGGTGGGATGTGACCGCGATCACGGGAATTCTGCGGGTCCCGGGATCCTCACGCAGGATGCGGATCGTCGTCCAGCCATCCTGCACCGGCATGGTGAGGTCGAGGATGATGAGGTCGGGACGCTGCTCGCGCGCCGCCCGGACCCCCTCCTCGCCATTGGACGCCTTCAACGTCTTCCCGCCGACGAATCCGAGGTACTCCGAATAGATCTTCCTCTCCTCCGGATTGTCCTCGACGACGAGGATCTTTCTCGTGCTCATCTCGGCCTTCCTTCCGGGGAAACATCGCCCACCACGCTCCCGCCCCGCTAACCCACGACATTCCAAGAATTTGCAAGGATCCGGCCAGCGGCGCGGCGCATGGCTCTCCAACCCGGGGGGCTATCTCTTCCCCTTCCGTCCAACGAGATCGGCCATGGCCTCGAACTGCGCGCGCTTCCTGAGCAACTGAAACCAGACGAAGAACAGCCCGATCGCCAGGAGGTGCACGACCAGCCCGGCCACCACCGACCAGCTGTAGAGGAAGGCGCCGAGCACCGCCAGGGCGGCGGCCAGCCCGATGATGACCGCCCGCCAGCGCTTCATCATGGCGCGGATCTCGTTCGGCGTTCGGTCGCCGAAGGTGTCGATCATCCGCTTCTGCGCCCAGTTTCCTTCGCTGCCGAGCTGCGCCTTCGCGCGCTGCTTGCGGAGCTGTGCCGGCTCCTTTCCTGGGCGGAATCCCCGAACGGACCGGTTTTCGCCACCGCCTCGATTGCGTGCCATCTCCATCTCCCCGCTCGTTTCCCCGGCCCGGCCCTCCGCCGCGCCGCTCTCTGCGTACGCCCCCGAAAGTAGGGGCGGGGACCGCGCTTCACAAACGGACGACGCTACCCGCGGAGGGCATAATGGTCGGCGGCCGGAAACCATCCCGCGAACGCGCGGATGGGTACGGAAGGAGCGACGTCCTCAGTCGGCGCGGACGTCGAGGGAGCGGACGCGCCATCCGTCCTCGACCGGCTCCAGCCGGCACTCCACGGCTCGCACCGCGCCCGATTCCGGGTGCCGGACCGGTACCAGGACGGCCGCCTCCACCGGTCCCATCAGGGTGGTGCCGGTGGCCACGCTCGCCGAATCCGGCGGATCGGCCCTCCACGGTGGCCCGAAGGCCGCCTCGGCCGCCGCGACGCAGGCGCCGTACGCCCCCGGATTGTCGTGGCCGGTGCCGTGCTCGACCGTTCCGCGCGGACCTTCCAGCCAGCGGTACCCCGCCCACAGGAGCAGGAGGAGGAATATGAGGAGGTAGATCCAGAGCCGGATGCGGCCGTAGCGGGACGCCATGGGAAGATGGGGCGGCGAAAGCTGCGCGAATGCGGAAGTGCGGGAAAGGTGGCGCAGCCCCACATTGCGCACAAGCGCTCCCCTCGGGAACTTTCCTGCGCTCGCGCCGATTGAGTAGGGACACAGGAGAGATCGCGCGCGGGATCGCTCATTGCGATCTCGGGTGGGTACCCGCCCCTCGAAATTCCCATACTGCCATTCGAACTCCATGTCCGAGCACTACTATCACGCCCCCGACCTCGCCCGCTTCTCCGAGATCGGCGAGGACGCACCCCACCTGGCCGAGAAGTTCTTCGACTGGTACGGTGCCGTCTTCGCGGAAGGAGCGCTGACCGAGCGCGAGAAGGCGTTGATCGCGCTGGGAGTAGCTCATGCGGTGCAGTGCCCGTACTGCATCGACGCGTACACCGAGGCCTGCCTCGAGCAGGGCTCGGACACCGAGGAGATGACCGAGGCGGTGCACGTGGCCGCCGCCATTCGCGGAGGCGCCTCGCTCGTCCACGGCGTGCAGATGCGCAATCGCTCCCGGCAGCTGGGAATGGGATGATGGGAAAGGTGCTCCCCACCCTGCAGAAGCGCCGGGCCGAGCTCGCCTCGGGACGTGCCCAGCGCGCGGCGCTGGCCGGCGTTCCCATGGCCCGCTCCTTCGAGGAGTCGCTGGAGGGAGCGGCGCTCCACCCGCTGCGCGCCACCGGCATCGAGATCCTCCAGGTCAACGTCGGCAAGAAGTGCAACCAAACTTGCACCCACTGCCATGTCGACGCCGGTCCCGACCGGACGGAGATGATGTCGGACGAGGTGGTGGACGCGGTGCTCGACGTCCTGGCCTCCACCGACATCCCTACCCTGGACATCACCGGTGGCGCGCCCGAGATCCACGGGCGCTTCGACGAGCTCGTGGTGCGGGCCCGGAAGCTCGGCAGGCACGTGATCGACCGGTGCAACCTCACCATCGTCACCCTCCCCAACTACAAGTACCTCCCGGAGTTCCTGGCGGAGCACGAGGTCGAGGTGGTGGCCTCCCTGCCCCACTTCAAGGGGAAGCAGACGGACGCGCAGCGGGGAGAGGGAGTCTTCGACCAGTCGCTGGAGGCGCTCCGCCGCTTCAACGACGCGGGGTACGGGAGGGAGGGGAGCGGGCTGGAGCTGAATCTGGTCACCAACCCTGTGGGCGCCTTCCTGCCAGGAGACCAGGCCGCCATGGAGGTGCGGTGGAAGCGGGAGATGCGGATGCGCTACGGCATCGAGTTCAACAACCTCTACACCATCACCAACCTCCCCATCAGCCGGTTCCTGGAATACCTGCAGGAGAGCGGCAACCTGGAGCACTACATGGCGAAGCTGGTGGGTGCCTTCAACCCCGCCGCGGCCGCCGGGGTCATGTGCCGGAA
Organism: Gemmatimonadota bacterium; assembly: GCA_007118565.1. Taxonomy (GTDB): domain Bacteria; phylum Gemmatimonadota; class Gemmatimonadetes; order Longimicrobiales; family Longimicrobiaceae; genus SKRI01. Next base: position 4,180 of record SKRI01000304.1, read on the forward strand.
CACCCTCTCGGTGGGGTGGGACGGGGTGCTCTACGACTGCGACTTCAATCAGATGCTGGAGCTCCCTCTCCATCCCGACGCGCCGCGCACCATCCTCGACTTCGACCGGGCGCTGCTCGACAACCGGGAGATCGTGCTCGGGCCGCACTGCTTCGGGTGCACCGCGGGCGGGGGCTCGAGCTGCGGGGGCGCCACGGCCTGAGTCGGGGCGCCTGTTCCTCAGTCGCGCCCCAGGATCGCGGCATGGCTGGTGACCTCGATCCACTGCCCCGCGTACTCCGCCGAGTCCCTGTCCACCACCTCCCCCTCCCGCACCATCTCCAGGACGAGCTCCCCCTCCTCCCCCTCGAGGGCGCGGAAGCCGCCGACCATGGCGTGGGCGCGGAGCCGGATGGTGTCCGGCACCGTGTACCGGTCGATCGGCGCCCGGTAGGTGCTCGTCTCCCGACCGACCTGCCGGACGTACATGTACTGCCCCTCCACCTCCATCCCCTCCGTTCCCGAGATCACCAGCGCCATCTCCTCCAGGTCGTCCCCGCAGCCGGGGAAGAGGAGGAGCAGCAGGGCAGCGAGAAGGAGTCTGGCGCCTGATCTCATAGGGAGCTCAGCGGTTGGGCTCCACGTGTCGGTTCTCGAAGGGGGTTGAGCCTTGAAATACCGCACGATCCGCTCCGAAGCCGGCACCCATTCCCCGCGGGCGGGTGGGAGATTGTGGCCCACGGATCGGCCGCCGGGACGTCGTGCCCCGCAACGGCAGCGATCGTGCTACCTTACGGCTCGCCGGATTTCTTCATCGACGCGGAGTATTCATGCGACTGTCCGAGTTCATCGTGAGCAATCGTGAGCCGATCCTGGCGGAATGGGAGGAGTTCGCGCGAACGTGCACACCCGCCGCCGGAACCATGGACATCACGGCGCTGCGCGATCATGCCGATCTGATGCTGACGGTAATGGTCGAGGACCTCGAAACCCCGCAGGGAAAGGCGGAGCAGGCGGAGAAGGCCAAGGGGCAGGCACTAGAACACGACCCGGCCGTTGCGACAGCGGCCGAGCTGCACGGAGCCGACCGTGCCGAGGGCGGATTCACCGTCGAGCAGATGGTCTCGGAGTACCGGGCGCTGCGGGCCAGCGTGATCCGGCTCTGGACGGAGGCCAAGGGAGAGATCACACCCGAGGACGTCCAGGACCTCACCCGCTTCAACGAGGCCATAGACCAGGCGCTGGCCGAATCGGTGCAGCGCTTCACGGAGGACCTGGAACAGTCGAAGGAGATGTTCCTCGCCATCCTGGGTCACGACCTCCGCACGCCGCTCGGTGCCATCTTCACCTCGGCGAAGTTCATGCTCGAGACCGAGGAGTTGGAGGAGCCGTTCAGCACCCTCATGGAGCGGATCGCCAGCAGCTCCACCCGCATGGTCCACATGGTTGGCGACCTCCTGGACTTCACCCGCAGCCGGCTTGGGGCAGGCATTCCCATCAAACGCACCGAAGCCGGGATGGGAAAGCTCGTGCATGATGCCGTCGACGAGGTCAGGACCGTATACCCGGACCAGAGCATCGAGATCGAGACGCGCGCCGACCAGAAGGGCGAATGGGACCCTGCGAGGATCAGCCAGATGCTGGTCAACCTGATCGGCAACGCCGCGGAGCATTCTCCCGCGGAAACGCCCATCACCATCGAGATCGGGGAGGGCGAAGGGGCCATCACGCTCGCGATCCACAACCGCGGTCCCGTGATCCACCCGGAGCGAATGGCGGGGATCTTCCACCCGATGAAAGCGGTCACGGCTGGAGGCAGCGCGTCGGGCGGTCCGACCGGGAACCTCGGGCTCGGGCTCTACATCGCCGAGCGGATCGTCAACGCCCACGACGGAAGGATCGACGTCGAATCTTCTGAGGCCGAGGGCACAACCTTCACCGTACATCTCCCGATCAGCGCCTGACCTTTAAACGGAGTCGCAAATGGCAGCTAATTCTTTTCACGTGACGGGAGGGGAAACAGAGCGGGGCGAGGCTGAAGGCTCGCCCCGCTCACCAGACCGATGTCTCCGAGGCTCGCGGATCAGCTGATGATCCAGGTGATCTCGTTTGATTTTCTGCGGCGCCTCTTCTCCCCCTCAAGGCGGCTGGCAGAAGCGCCGGATCCCAATGGAGCGACGCGACCCTTCTCATCGGGCGTGACGGCGGGGGTGGGCTCCCGCGACTCCGACGAGGCCGAAGAGAGAATCCGAGCGGACTTCGGCCGGCTTCCCAGCCAGACGAGGACCCCGAGGAGCAGACAAACCGCATAGAGCACAATGGCAGTGGCGTCGACCGGGATGTCGGCCACCACCTCGCGCCAGGTCAGATCGAGCAGAGCGAGATTGAACAGGTACATGACACCTCCCACGCGGTAAATCCGCGAAGATATGGCAACGGTCAGGAGCCCCGGCGCCGCCGGGGTGTGTGGGCAATGGAGGTCAGCCCCGGATCGGGGGTGCCGTTGCGTCGTACGGAAGGCGCTCGCAGGTGGGGGTGACCGCCTCGACTCCACGGCGGTCGTCAGGTGCAATGTGCGATACTAGCGGACGCTGCTCGGCTGCTCCGGGGAGGAGCGTGGAGGAGGCGCGGTCGGGCGCATCATGGAAGTTCGAGCGCTCCCCACCCGCCTCGATCCGCTCCGCGGGGAAGCCAAAATCGATGTGATGGCCGCGTACGCTCTCCCCGGCTTCGCCCGGAAGCTGGGAGAGGGAGTCCGTCGGGAGCGACGAGACCAGGAGCGCGAACGCGAGCAGGAGCTTGATCACCTCACAAATCTAACCGGGACGATGGGCGGGGGTAAGTGGCCGGGGACGGGATCCGCCGCATTGGCGGCGGACTCGCTTTTGCGGCCCGGGGCGTGCTCCGAAGAAGGGCTTTCCGATTGAGCGCCATTCGACCCCCCAAGGCGATGACGGCTGCAGGCTCGGACCCAACCGGACCGGGAGACGATGGCGACGCGAAGGCCGTCCGCCGGGTGAAGGCGACGGTGTACGTCGCCACGAGCCTCGACGGCTTCATCGCCCGATCGGATGGCAACCTCGACTGGCTCCCGAAGGTCAGGTCAGGGAGCGGCAACGCCAGCGAAGATTACGGGTACCGGGCGCTCATCGACTCCGTCGATTTCATCGTCATGGGCCGGCGCACCTACGAGAAGACGATGTCCCTGGGAGAGTGGCCCTACGGGGACAAATCCGTCGTCGTCCTCGCCAGCCAACCGGTCGACATCCCCGATCACCTCGCCTCATCGGTCGAGGTGATGTCCGGACCCGCGCCAGAGATCGTCCGGCGCCTCGCCGAGCGCGGCGCGAAGCACATCTACGTGGATGGTGGGAAGACGATTCACCGCTTCCTGGAGGCGGGACTTATCGGGCGGCTGATCATCTCCCGGATCCCGATCGTGCTCGGCAGCGGCATCCCGCTCTTCCGTCCGCTCACCCGCGACATCCGGCTGCGACACATCAGATCGCGACCCTTCCGGAATGGCATCGTGCAGAGCGAGTACGAGGTGGTGGCGTGAGTATGGGGCGAAACCCCGAGTCGGTCACCAGCCCAACGGCCTCACGGCATCTCTCCGCTCCGAGTCCCGATCAGACCGGCGTCGTCACTCCTCCTTCAGCCACCTCCACGCGTCCAGTATCTGCGCCTGGGTGAAGTGCCGCGCCTCCACCGGCAGGACGGAATTCGACAGCTTGGTGGCCCACTGCTGCCACTTCGCCTCACCCACCACCGCCGCGCGGTCGATGTGCTTGACGTAGTCGGGGAGCATCTTGAGATCCTGCCAGATGGCGCCCGCCTCCGGCATGTCGAGATCCCCGATCGCGCCCAGGAAGCGGACGTTGCCGTGGGCGTCGATGGCCTGCTGGACCTCCTGCTGGATCTCCTCCACCTCGCTACGGGTGATCTTTCCGTTGAAGTGGTAGCCGAGGACGCTATCGGTGCTTTCCTTGAGCTTCGTATACATGAACGCGTGGCGGTTGGATGCACGGTGATGAGCCGCCTCCCGAGTTCACATTCCGTTCCACCCGACACCGACGTTCAGATTGCGGGAAAGTGCGCCCCCGTCTGCGATGCGCCGCCCGCCGCCCCAGCGATTCATCGGAGCTTAGAACACCAGCACCCGGTCGGCCCAGAGGGTCCAGTCGGCCAGCTCCTCCATGGTGCTTCGGTGCGCATGCTCGACCAACTCTTCGTCCCGGAGGCCTCGGGCGTCCATGCAGCTACCACAAACACCGACCTTTCCCCGCTTCACCCCCACGATCTTCAGCATTCTCTCCAGGCTGTAATATCCTTGCGGGACGCTCTGCCCCGCCTTGGCGCCTGAGGCTGCATCGGCCATGAGAAATATCTTTACCTCTTCGCCATCACGCTTCAGGAGGGTGGTGGCGAGGCGGAGCCCATTGTAGGTGCGCTCGGTTCCGTAAGGCGGATCGTTGAGGATGAACAGGGTCTTCATCGGTCTCCGTGATTGGAAGACTATCGCGCGACGCGCGCCCTACGACGCGCGATGTCGATCAGCATCCTGCCGATCTCGTCGTTGTCGCGAATCCCGCTGAACCGCTCCGCCCCCGGCCCCCAGGCGAAGTGTGGCGTCATGCTGGCGGTGTGCCCGCCTGTCGTGTACGCCGCCGTCAGCGTGTCGGCCTCCATCTGGAGGGCCAGCCCGCCCGTCTCGTGGTCGGCCACCACCAGGACCAGCGTCCCGGGGGTGCGCTCCGCGAAATCGAGCGCCACCCCGACCGTCTCGTCGAAGTCCACCATCTCGCTCACCACATCGGGGAGCGGATCGTTGGCGTGGCCGCGCCAGTCGGGCTGGCTCCCCTCGATCATGACGAAGAATCCCGCCGGGTTCCGCTCGAGACGCTCCAGCGCGACACGGGTCATCTCCAGGAGCGTCGGCCGCCGCTCGTCCGCCGCCTCCATGTGGTTCTCCGCGAAGAGCCCGACTAGACGACGGTCGTCGACCTGGTACGCGTCGAACTCCGTGGGTGTGGTCAGGCAGACCGCTTCCCGGCAGAGCGGCGTCCAGAGATCGCGGCCGTCGTCCCGGAGCGTCCCGTCGAAGAACCCCCTGCCGCCCCCGAGGAGGACGTCGATCGGGTTCTCCGCCATCTGCTCGGCGATCTCGGCCTGGTGCCGACGGTACGGCACCTTGGCCCCGAAGGCAGCCGGCGTTGCATGGGTAATCGAGGAGCTCGCCACCAGACCGGTGGCGATCCCCGCCCGGTAGGCGATGTCGAAGATCCCCTCGAGCGGGTCACAGGAGGCCGGATCCTGCATCACCGCGGCGGAGTCGGCGGCGAACATCTCTGCGCAGCGGTCTCCCACCCCGATGGCGCCGTTGTAGGTGCGTTGGCCGGTGGCGTACACGGTGGCTCCGGCGGCACTGTCGGTCACATACGAGTCGGAGCTCCGCGTGTCGGTGAGGCCTGCCACCGGCATCCGCTCGACGTGAAGCCGCCCCGTCTTGAAGCGCGCCGCCGTCCAGTAGGCCGTCCCGACGCCGTCGCCGATCAGGATGATGAGGTTGCGGACCTGCTCGTCGGCCGCCTCCGTGGCGGCGACGGCGGGGGAAGCGGGATCGGGCGCCGTCGCAGCGCGCTCGGTGGGGGCGCAGGAGGCGACGATCAGGAACAGCGGAAGCAGGACGAGGCGATGCATCGGTGTGCGACTGGATCTGGTCAACGAGCCGGGGTCAGCCGACAAGATACCAAAGTCGTCCCTTCGAGGCATCCCGTGCGGGGGTCCGAATGGCTGATCCGGAGCCGCCGACTTTGTCGCCGGGGCTACCCGGTTTTTTCGAGGTGTTGGGCCGAGCCGATCAGCTCCTGGATGATCTCCGCGAGCTGGCCCGGATCGCTGGGCTTGAGCATGAACGCATCGAACCCTGCCTGTTCGCCCATTTTCCGTGTTTCCGGGCGGGCGTCCGCCGTCACGAGGATCGCGGGGATGTGAGCCGTCGCGGCGTCCCCGGACATGGCCCGCAACAGCTCGCAGCCATCCAGGCGGGGGATGCGAAAGTCGGTCACGACGGCGTCCGGGACGACCCGGCGAATGACCTCCAGCGCCTCCGCCCCGTCGGACGCCGTGACGGTCGCGTAACCGAGGTGCCGGAGCACGGTGGTGTATATCTTCCTGCTGTCGGCGTCGTCGTCGACGATTAC
>SKRI01000024.1 GCA_007118565.1 Gemmatimonadota bacterium
ATCCCCACCCGGCCCGGGGCCCGCTTCGGCCCCGCCGCCATACGCGCCGCTCTCGGATCGTTGACCACCTTCGATGGGAGCGCGCATGTACCCGAGGTCAGGGACTGTGGCGACCTGGCCCTTCCCACCATGAACGGGGGCGAGGCGCACCGGCTCGTCGAGGAGGAGGCGGCGCGGCTCTTCACCCTGGGGGCGCGGCCGGTATTCCTGGGCGGAGACCACGGCCTCACCGGATCCCTGATCCGCGGGCTTGCCGCTGCCCGAACCGACATCCGGCTGGCGGTGGTCAACATCGACGCCCACCTCGACGTGCGGGAGTACACCGACGCTTCATCGCTTTCGAGCGGCACACCCTTCCGACGGGCGGCGGAGACGGACATCGTGGACGGATCCCGTATGGCGACGGTGGGCGTGCGGCGCTTCGCCAACAGCGCGGAGCACCTTGGCTGGGCGCGGGAGCAGGGGATGCACCTGGTATCCGCCGAGGAGGTGGCCGAGGAAGGGGCGGCGGCCGTGGCGGCAAACGTCCTGGACTGGGTGATGGAGGACGCCGACGCCCTCTACCTGAGCGTGGACATCGACGCGGTGGATGCCGCCTTCGCCCCCGGCGCCAGCGCGGCCGGGCCGGAGGGGCTCACGGCGCGGGAAGCGATCGGGCTGGTGCGGCGCTTCGCCGCCGACGACCGGCTGGTGGCCGCCGACATCATGGAGGTTTCTCCCCCGTACGATCAGGACGGTCGGACCGCGCGGCTGGCCGCACGCATCCTGCTGGAGGCGCTCGCCGCCTGAGGCATCTCCCGCACCGGTCCCAAGGGGCTGGCGGGGAGAGGCCGTCGGCTATATATCCTCTGAATAGAATAATTATCCACAACCACCCGCTGCCAACCATGAACACCCAGGAGCACATCTCCCTCGTCGATCGATACAGCGCCCACAACTACAAGCCGCTCCCGGTGGTCCTCTCGCGCGGCGACGGGGCCTGGGTGTGGGACGTGGAGGGGAAGAAGTACCTCGACTGCCTGGCCGCGTACTCGGCGGTCAACCAGGGGCACCGACACCCGAAGATCGTCGAGGCGGCCCGAGCGCAGCTCGACCGCATTACCCTCACCTCGCGGGCCTTCCACAACGACCGCATGGGCCCCTTCCTCCAGGAGCTGTGCGATCTGCTGGGGTACGAGAGCGCGCTGCCGATGAACACTGGGGCCGAGGCGGTGGAGACGGCCTTCAAGGCGGTTCGCCGGTGGGGGTACCGGGTGAAGGGGGTGGAGAAGGACCGGGCCGAGATCATCGTCTGCGAGGACAACTTCCACGGCCGGACGACCACCATCATCTCCTTCTCCGCCGAAGGCGGCTCACGCGACGACTTCGGACCGTTTGCGCCCGGCTTCCGGAAGATCCCCTACGGGGACATCGATGCTTTGCGCGGGGCGATCACCGAGAACACCGTCGCCTTCCTGGTCGAGCCGATCCAGGGGGAGGCTGGGGTGAACATCCCGCCCGAGGGTTTCCTGCGCGAGGCTGCCGACGTCTGCCGGGAGAATCGGGTGCTGCTGGTGGCGGACGAGATCCAGAGCGGGCTCGGACGCACCGGGAAGATGCTCTGCGCGGAGTGGGACGGCGTGCGGCCGGACGTGGTGACGGTGGGCAAGGCCATCTCGGGCGGGCTCTACCCCGTATCCGCCGTGCTCGCCGACCGGGAGATCATGGACGTCTTCCAGCCGGGCGACCACGGCTCGACCTTCGGGGGCAATCCGCTCGGCGCGGAGATCGCGCGAGCCTCCCTGAAGGTGCTCGTCGAGGAGAAGCTGCCGGAGCGGGCGCTCGAGCTGGGGAACTGGTTCATGGACGAGCTGCGAACGATGGACTCCCCGCACCTCCACGAGGTGCGTGGCCGGGGGCTGATGATCGGCATCGAGATCAGGAAGGAGAGCGGCCCCGCGCGCCCCTTCTGCGAGGCGCTCATGGAGCGCGGCATCCTGGCCAAGGAGACCCACGAGCAGGTGATCCGCATCGCCCCGCCGCTGGTCATCGAGCGGGAGGATCTGGAGTGGGCGCTCGGAGAGCTGCGCGAGGTGCTGGCGTAACACCCCTTTGGGGGGGGAGATGGTGCGCCCGCGTCATCTTTCCCCCCGATGATCCCCGTCTATTGACGGCGAGAACGCGCCGGATTTAATTTTCTGCAATCAGCCTGCGCGGCACCGCCTTCCCGCCGCGCAGGTCCTCCCGGGTCTCCGGGAATCTATCATACTATTGGAGAATTTCCGTTCTCCCGTGCAAGTTTTCGTTTCTGCACGTGCCGGTAAGGGTACCATCACTTCATGCTGTTCGAACACGGGCCGAGAGATATGTCAGAGCGACTGGCGGCTGCCGAAAAATCCTCTGGAAGTGGTGGATACCGTCCTGAGTTGCGGGAGCGTGTCGTTCTTTACATCGCGCACGGCATGGTGATGATAGCGGCTTTCAGCGCAAGCGCCTTCGCGACCTACGGATTGATCGACTCGGAACTCGCTGCGGCCTTTCGGAACGAGCTTACGCCGCTGTTGTTCTCCCCGATCCTTCTCATTGGCGGAAGCGGCTTCATGATCCAAACGATACGGGGGCACCGGAGGAGGTACGTATGGTGTGGTATCTCGACAACGCTCCGCCGAGCAGATGATGCCGCCCTATACTCAACGATGCTGACGACCCA
>SKRI01000003.1 GCA_007118565.1 Gemmatimonadota bacterium
CCCTACCTGACCCGCGCCATCGAGCCGGCGGTGGAGCCGGTGATCCTGGCCGCCTCGGCCGCGGCGCTCGCCGCCGCGATCCTGATCGCCCTCCGCTACCGGGAGGGCCCCTTCCCCTTCGACCGCCGTCCCTTCTCCTGGTCGCTGGTGGGCGTTGTCGCCCGACACCGGGAAACGCGGCTCGCCACCGCCGGCTACCTCGGCCACATGTGGGAGCTCTACGCCGTCTGGACCTGGCTGCCGGCCTTCCTGGTGGCGAGCGCGGCGGCGCGCGGAGGCACGCCGCCCTGGGCTGTGGACCTGCTCGCCTTCGGCGCCATCGCGGCCGGCGGGCTGGGGTGCGTCTGGGGGGGATGGGCGGCGGACCGGGTGGGGCGCGCCCGCATCGCCGCGCGCTGCCTCTGGGTGAGCGGCGCCTGCTGCCTGGCCGTGGGGCTCCTCTTCGGCGGACCCTGGCTGCTCCTGGCGCCGCTCGTGCTCGTCTGGGGGTTCTTCGTGGTGGCCGACTCAGCGCAGTTCAGCGCCCTGGTCACCGAGGTGGCGCCGAGCCACGCCGTGGGCACGGCGCTCACCCTGCAGACCTCCCTCGGATTCCTCCTCACCATGGTCACCATCCAGGCGGTTCCCGCGCTGGTGGAGACGGCGGGGTGGCCCTGGGCATTCCCGCTTCTGGCCCTGGGGCCGGCGGCGGGGCTCGCCGCCCTCGCCCGCCTGCGCCGACCCGCCTCCGGGAGATGAGCCGCGGCGGGCCCCCTCAGCTCCGGCGTCGGTCCGTGGGCAGGGTGAACCAGAACTCGCTCCCCTCGCCGAGCGTGCTCTCGACCCCCACCTCCCCCCCGTGCGCCTCCACGATCCCCTTGACGATGGCGAGCCCCAGGCCGGCGCCACCCCGCCGGTTGTGCCGCACCTGCCAGAACCGGTCGAAGACGTGGGGCACGTCGTCCTCGGCGATTCCGGGGCCCTCGTCCGCCACGCAGAAGCGGACGCTCTCGTCCAGCCTTTCCGCCCTGATCCGCACGGTATCACCCGGATCCGAGTACTTCAGCGCGTTCCCCACCAGGTTCGAGAAGACCTGCATGATCCGCTCGACGTCCGCCACCACCGGCGGGAGCGGTCGCTCGACCTCGCGCTCCAGGGCGACCCTGCGCCCCTCCGCCAGCGGCGCCAGCGACTGGTACGCCCTGTCCACCAGCACGTCCGCCTCCCAGGATACCTGATCGAGCGGAAAACGACCAGATTCCAGCGAGCTCACGTCGAGGAGGTCGTGGACGAGCCGGTTCATCGACTCGGCGGCGCGCTCCACGATGGCGAGCTTTCGGGCACGCTCCTCCTCGTCGAACTCCACCTCCCGCAGGAGGGAGAGGGTCATCTTGATGACCGAGATCGGATTGCGCAGATCGTGCGACACCACCCCGATGATCTCGTCCCGCAGGCTGACCGCCTCGTGCATCTCCCGGTGCAGGCGGGCGTTCTCCAGCGCGAGCGCGGCCTGGTAGGCGAGGTCGCGGGCCAGCTCGAGATCCTCGGCCAGGTACTCGGGGCCGCGGAAGAGCCCCAGCAGTCCCACGGCCTCCCCGCGCAGGAGGATCGGCACGAGGAGCCCGTGCCCGCCCGCGATCTCGGTGCGCAGCTCCTCCTCCCGCCCATCGGCGGCGATCCTCCCCCAGTCGATGTCGCCTCTCTCCCCCAGTCGAACGGGATCACCCCCTTTCAGAGCCTCGCGGAGAGAATCGTTCCCGGAGTCCGGCGGCACCTCCCGGAGGAGCTCGGAGAGCGACGCTCGGCGGGCCGGATCCGGATGGAAGACATCGACCCGACGGAGCCCCTCCTCGGCCTCCCGCATGTACACGACCGTCCACTCCGCGAGGAGGGGAACCGGCGCGCTCCCGAGCGCGGCCAGCGTCTCGTCGGAGTCCAGGGTGCTGCCGAGCGCCTCCACCGCGGCAAGGAGAAAGCGGGCGCGGTTCTCGGCGGCCCGGGCCTGGTCCCGCGCGCGGTGCGCATCGGCGACGAGCCGCTCGGTCTCCGAGGCGTCGTGGACCACCACCGCGGTCAGCTCCACTCCGCCGACCTCGCTGCGGAGGAGCGAGGCCTCGGCGGGAAATTCCGACCCGTCCCGCCGCCGGGCCAGGATTCGCCGGCGCGCGCCGGCGGCGTCGCCCCCCGCGACGGGCTCCATCTCCCCAGGCGTCGTTCCGTCCGGGAGGATCGCGGAGAGCGGCACCCCGCGCAGGCCGCCCCCGTCGTAGCCGAACGCCGCCTCGGCCGCCGCGTTCGCGAAGACGATGCGACCCTCCGGATCGGCACAGACGATGGCGTCCGACGTCAGGCCGACGAGCCGCTGGCAGTATTCCGCCGGATACGGCGCGGAGGAGGTGGACGGATGCTCGCTCACGGCAGGAGGCGCGGGATGCGGCGATCGGGATCGGACGGGAAGGGCGCACCCGTCACGGGGAAAGGCATCCGAAGTATAGACCGCCCCGGCCGCAGCGCCAACCCGGGCGCGGCCGCTTGCCCGCCCGAGCCGGCCGGGATACCCTGGAACCCGCGCCGCGACAGGGTCTACAACACCTCCATGATGAGCATCCAGACACGCTTCCTTCCCCGCCTACCCGCCCTCACGGCCGCGCTCGGCGCCCTGCTCCTGCTCGGGTGCGAGCTCGACGACCGCCCGATC
>SKRI01000223.1 GCA_007118565.1 Gemmatimonadota bacterium
CTCTCGCGCGTGGAGGAGAAGGCGCTCGGCGAGCGCGTCCTCAAGTCGGTCTCTCCCGGGCAGCAGCTGGTCAAGATCGTCCACGAGGAGCTGACGGCCATGCTCGGCGAGAAGAGCGCCGGGCTGACGCTGGCGCCGACGCCACCGACCGTCGTGATGATGGTCGGGCTGCAGGGCTCCGGAAAGACGACCACCGCGGGGAAGCTCGCGGTGAAGATGAAGCGGGAAATGCGGCAGACCCGCATGGTGGCCTGCGACGTCTACCGCCCCGCCGCGGTGGAGCAGCTGCAGACGCTCGGCGAGCAGGCCAAGGTGGCGGTCTACGCAGAGCCGGGATCGAAGGACGTGGTCGGCATCGCCCGCCGCGCCCTCGACGAGGCCAAGCGCGAGCGGGACCGGGTCGTGATCGTCGATACGGCTGGACGACTGCAGATCGACGAGGACATGATGTCCGAGCTGCGAACCCTCAAGGAGGAGATCCAGCCGGACGAGATCCTCTTCGTGGCCGACGGCATGACCGGTCAGGAGGCGGTGCGCATCGCCCAGGGGTTCGACGAGGCGCTCGATGTCACCGGCGTGGTGCTGACGAAGATGGACGGCGATGCCCGCGGTGGCGCGGCGCTCTCCATCTACGGCGTCACCGGGAAGCCGATCAAGTTCCTCGGCGTCGGGGAAAAGCTGGACGGGCTGGAGACCTTCCACCCGGACCGGATGGCCGGCCGGATCCTCCAGCAGGGGGACGTCCTTTCCCTGGTCGAACGGGCCGAGCGCACCTTCGACCAGGAGCAGAGCGCGAAGCTCGAGCGGAAGGTCCGCGGACAGGGGCGGTTCGATCTGGACGACTTCCTGACGGCCATGCGCCAGATGCAGAATCTGGGGCCGCTGGAGAACCTCCTGAAGATGCTTCCGGGGGTGAACAACAAGCTTCTCAAGAACGTCAAGGTCGACGAGAAGCGGCTGAAGCACATCGAGGCGATCATCCTGTCGATGACGCCCCAGGAGCGGAAGCGCCCCGAGCTGCTCAACGGCTCGCGGCGCGCGCGCATCTCGCGCGGATCGGGACGTCCGGTCCAAGAGATCAACCGCCTCCTGACGCAGTTCAAGGACATGCAGAAGCTGATGAAGCGCATGAAGGGCATGCAGGGAATGATGCCCGGGAAGGGCGGGGGGATGAAGCTGCCGATGGGCGGTGGCGCTCCCTTCGGCCGGTAGCAGCACCTTTTTGACGATCGTCCGCGCACGAAGCGCCGGACGCCACCACACGATCAGGAGAGAACAGAGATGGCACTACGCATTCGCCTTCGCCGCATGGGCCGCAAGAAGGCCCCCACCTACCGGATCGTGGTGGCGGAGAACACCATGCCCCGCGACGGGCGCTTCGTCGACATCCTCGGGCATTACAACCCGCGGACCGAGCCGATGACGATCGTGGTCGACGACGAGAAGGCGCGGGACTGGATGGCCCAGGGCGCGCAGCCCACGGACACCGTCCGCTCCCTCTTCAAGCGCGCGGGCGTCTTCGGCGGGAAGCCGGCCGAGGCGACGCAGCAGGAAGCTCCCGCTGCCGAGCCGGCCGCGGAGGAGAAGCAGGAGAAGGCGCAGGAGCCGGCCGCGGAGCAGGCGCAGGAGGAGAAGCCCGCGGCAGCCGAGGCGGCGCCCGAGCCGACCGGAGAGAGCGCGGAAGCCCCTGCCGAGGAAGAGACGGAGAAGGCCGAGACCTGATCCGGGCGAATCATGACGGAGGCGGACCGGCCGGCGCATCTGGCCGTGGGGATCGTGCGTCGTCCGCACGGGGTGAAGGGGGCCATGACCGTGTCCGTGCTGACCGATCATCCGTCGGCGGTGTTCACCGAAGGGCGGCGGCTGCTGATCGGGGATCGGCGCGGAGAACCGGCGGGCGGGACTGTCACGGTGGAGCAGGCCAGCCCCCACAAGGGCGGCTACCTGATCGTCTCCCGTGAGCACGGCGCCCGGGAGGCGGTGGACGATCTCCGGGGAGCCATGCTCCTGATTCCCGTGGAGGAGGCGGTCGATCCGGAGCCGGACGAGTTCTTCTTCCATCAGCTCGTGGGGCTGACGGCACGGGTGGGGGAGATGGAGGTCGGGGTGGTCGCCGAGGTTCTCGAGCTGCCCGCCGGTCCCGCGCTCCTCCTCCGCAGGGAAAAGGGGAGCGACCTGGTGATCCCCTTCGTCCGGGACATCGTACAGGGTGTCTCGCTGGAGGAGGGGGTGGTGGATCTCGATCCGCCTGAAGGGTTGCTGGAGCTGTGAGGATCAACGTCGTCACGATCTTTCCGGAGTTCTTCCGGGAGCCGCTCGCGATCAGCATTCCGGGGCGTGCCGCGGCGGCGGGTCTGGTAGAGTACCGGGTCGTCGATCTCCGCGAGTTCACGCACGACCGGCACCGGACGGTGGACGACTATCCGTACGGCGGCGGGGCAGGGATGGTGCTCAAGCCGGAGCCGTTCTACGAGGCGGTCGAGTCGCTGGCTCCCGAGGGACGGGAGCGGCCGGACGGAAAGCTGCTGCTGATGTCGGCGCGGGGTCGGCGTTTCACGCATGACGACGCGGTCCGGCTCTCGGTGGAGTCCGAGCTGACCGTCCTCTGCGGCCACTACAAGGATGTGGACCAGCGGGTGCCGGACGGGCTCGAGGCCGAGGAGGTAAGCGTCGGAGACTTCGTTCTCTCCGGTGGAGAGGTAGCGGCGCTCTGCGTGATCGACGCCGTGGTGCGGCTCCTGCCGGGAGCCATGTCGGACCATGAATCGGCCTCGTCCGATTCGTTCTACGAGGGGCGGCTGAGCCCTCCCTCGTATACGCGCCCCGCGGAGTATCGCGGGATGACCGTGCCGGAGGTCCTGCGTTCCGGGGACCACGCGCGGATCGAGGAGTGGCGCCGGCGGGAGTCGGAGAGGCTGACGCGCGAGCGTCGGCCGGATCTGCCTTCCGTTCCGGCGGAATAGACAACCGAAATCGAAGGAAGGGTACGCGCATGCAGGCGTTCATCGACAGTCAGCAGGATCAGCTTCGCGACGATGTTCCGGAGTTCCGTCCAGGAGACACCCTCCGGGTCAACGTCCGCGTGCGCGAGGGGGACAAGGAGCGCATCCAGGCGTTCGAAGGTGTTTGCATCGCCCGGAAGAACGGCGGGGTCCACGAGACCTTCACCGTCCGCAAGATCTCCTCGGGCATCGGGGTGGAGCGTATCTTCCCGGTCCACTCGCCCATGCTGGCCTCCATCGAGGTGGTGCGGCGCGGACGGGTCCGGCGGGCCAAGCTCTATTACCTGCGCGAGCGTCGCGGGAAGTCGGCGCGCATCCGGGAGCGCGGCGCGCACTAGCGTGCCGGTCGCCCGTTCGGCTGCGGGCGACGCAGCGGGTCTCGAGGTAGAGCGGACGCACTGGCGGCGTGGGGCGCGGTGGGTGGCGGGGATCGACGAGGTCGGCCGCGGGCCGCTCGCCGGCCCCGTTGTCGCCGCGGCCATCCTGCTGCCGCAGGATCTGATGGTGGAGGGCGCTACCGACTCCAAGGTGCTATCGGCGGAGCGGCGTGAGGAGATCTGCGCCTGTATCCGGGCCTCGGCTCGCGCGATCGGGGTGGGCGCGGCCTCCTGCCGGGAGATCGAGCGCCTCAACATCCGAAGGGCCACGGCACTCGCCATGGAGCGGGCGCTCGCCGCCCTGCCGGTCCGCCCGGATCATATCCTGGTGGACGGGCTCCCGGTGCCGGAGCTGGGGCTCGAGCGCCAGACAGCACTGGTCGGGGGAGATGGTCGCTCCCATACCATCGCCTGTGCCTCGATCGTGGCGAAGGTGGTCCGGGATCACTTGATGCGGCGCCTTTGCCCCCGCTATCCGCTCTACGGCTGGTCGCGGAACAAGGGGTACGCGACGCCGGAGCACCTCGAGGCCCTTCGCCTCCATGGCCCCACGGCTCATCATCGGCGAACCTTTGCACCCGTCGAGCAGCTGGTGCTCTGCTGAGCCGATGAATCGAATCTTCCCCGTTCCCTCTACCCCGATACGATGAACGAGCCGTTGCTGGATGGCGTGCGACCGAGCTGGATCGCCTTCGGATGGTTCATCTCGGCGGCGGTGACGGCGGTCATCATCTTCGCCTTCCTCGTGCTCGGGGTGTTCGGCCTTTTCCGCATCGACGGACCGGACGAGTTCATCTGGTTCGCGGTCTCCATCGCTGTGGGGTTCGGAGTGGGCGGCTACTTCGCGGGATGGCGGGCGGGAGTGCACCCCTTCCTTCACGGGATCGGGATCGGGCTCTTCTCCATCGTGGTCTGGATCCTCGCGAACCTCCTCTCGGCGGTCGTCTTCGGGGGGTGGGACTGGGATGCGATTCCCCTCGTGGCCACGATCTTCCTCCTAGCTCTGCAGATCGTGTTCGCCTCCCTCGGCGCGTGGGCCGGAGCCAACTGGGCGCACACGCCCCCGGCCCTCCGGGCCGAGCGCGGATCCGGGAAGGGCGGTTGAGGGATCCGGAGCCCTCGCTTACCTTCCGATCATCCCGGCTTGTCATTCCGGGTCGGTAGCTCAGCTGGTAGAGCAGCGGACTTTTAATCCGTCGGTCGTGGGTTCGAGTCCCACCCGACCCATCTGCGAAGGCCCCGATGCCGCGACGTTGCGCGGTGTCGGGGCCTTCGATGTTCACGGGGAACGAGCCCCGAGCGCCTCCGGCCTCAGTATACGACGACCGGTGCGCCCACTTCGATCTCCTCGTACAGACGGATGATGTCGTCATCGGCCATCCGGATGCAGCCGTGCGACACCGCGTGTCCCAGACCTTCCAGCTCATCCGTGCCATGGATCGCGATCTCGGGCGTGAGGTAGAGGGCTGCCGCTCCGAGCATCCCTTCCTCCCGTCGTAGCGGTGAATCGCGGGGCGGAATCGGCTCGCCGCGTCGGACGAAGACCCAGTCCGGCAGCAGCCAGACGGGATCGCGCTCCTTACGCTGCACCTGATAGGAGCCGGGGGGGGTGAAGAACTCCCAGTGGTTGTCGGGGATCGTGAGAGTGTCCCCCGTTCCCACACCGACGACCGCCGACCAGAGGATCCGATCGCCTTCCATGACGTGAAGCCGGCGCTCCTCGACGGAGATCCGGATGTGCCGACCGTCGTCGGACGCGGGTCGCGTCGGCGTGCCGAGAAACCCGTCGTCGGTACGCTCGGACCGCGGCTCGGCCGCGGAGCTCTGGGCGAGCGCGTATCCGTCCGGCGTGCCGATCATCAGGAGCATCGAAGCGATGAGGAGCAGGAGGAAGCGGACGGATCGGAGCGGCCGTCCCATGCCGCTGTGTTCCTCCCGCATCGACTCCCTTCCGGGTGGGGGGGCGGGGGCCATGCAGGATGCTTCCCCGGGCGGCACTCGGTCCTCCAGCTTCCCGCCCAAAGACGAGCACCGGGTGGTGCGCGCGCCCAATCCGCTGCGGTGCGCGTGCCGACTCTCCGCACCCTCACCGGCAGGGGAGCCTTCCCCCTCCGCCACACCTCCCGCTTCCATCCGGGGGGATGACCCGATCTCCGCGGCCGCCGCCACGGACTGGACGCGGACGAAGAGCGCCGCAGTTAGGAGGGCGATGGAAAGGAGGGCCAGGAGCGGTTGGAGCGGCTCGAACCAGGTCATGGCTCCGCCGGCTCCGAGCGCGAGCACCACCAGCTTGTTGCAGATCGGGCAGCCGACCGCGAGGACGGTGAGGAGCCCGCCCGCAGCGAAGCGCCCCCGGTAGCGGGGACAGGCGGCCGGGAAGGCGTAGGTGGCGGCCAGGAGGCCCGCGAGCATTGCCGTGACCGCCAGGAAGGCGTAGTCCTGCGGGCGCGCCTCCATCATCCGCGCGAACCAAGGGTTCGGGACGAGGTCGGTGGGGAGTCCGATGAGGAGCGTGGTCGCTCCCACCGCTCCGAAGCCGTACAGCAGCGATCTCAGGATCAGATTCATTTGCGTTCGGAGTTTCGATACGGGTGCGGGGCCCGCCGCGCCGGGACGGCGGGCTCGACGGAGTCGCTACTCGGTTGCCCCTTCGATCATGCGATCAATCGCCATGCGGAACTGAGGGAGGGGGAGCGCGCCCTCCACGATCCGGCCATTGACCAGGAACGACGGCGTGGCCCGGATACGCATCGCATCGGCGGCGCGGTTGTGGACGGTGATCCTGCCGGCCACGGGGTTGTCGGCGAAGCAGGCTGCGAACGAATCGGCATCGAGCCCCACGTCGTCGGCGAACCCGGCGAAGACTCTCGGTGCCTGGCGCCGGGAGGCCGACTTCCACGCCTGCTGCCCGGCATACAACCGCTCCTTCATCTCCCAGAACCGATCCTGCTCGGCGGCGCACTCGCCGGTGCGGGCAGCCAGCTCGCCGTTCGGGAAGGTTCCCATCACGAAGGGGACGAACACCCAGCGCACCTGGCCGGTGGCCACGTACTCCTCGTGCAGCTCAGGGTAGGTTCGGCTCGCGAAGCTCGCGCAGAAGGGGCAGCCGAAGTCCGAGAATTCGATCACGGTGACGGGTGCGGCCTCGCTCCCACGGGCGTAGCCGATAGTGCGCAGGTCGATCGTGTCCACCGGCGCGTCGAGGGCCCCTGGTGCTCCCTCCTCAGAGTGCGACGGGGCATTCACCTCGGCGCGCGCTTCCTCCTGGCCGCAGGCGGTGAGGGCAAGGGTGGCTGCGAGCACCAGGAGGGGCGTCTTGAGGCGAGTGGCGTTCATCATAGGGATGTCGGACATGGAAATTTTTCGGTTGAATTCAGTGGTAATGCGAATCAGAGCCCCACGTCGATCGCGGGGGAGAACTGCGCGAGGTACTCGGTGATGCGGGCGAACTCCCCGGAGATGAGGAGGAGGCCGAGAATCACGAGCATCCCTCCCGTCGCCCGCTCGATCGGCAGGATCCAGCGCCTGATACGGGAAGCGCCGGCCAGGAACCAATTGAGGGCGACGGCCGAGAGGAAGAAGGGAACGCCAAGCCCCAGCGCGTACGCGCCGAGGAGCACCATTCCCCGGGTCATGGTCTCCTCGAATCCCGCATAGAAGAGGAGCGAGGCGAGGACGGGCCCGATGCAGGGCGTCCACCCGGCGCCGAAGGCGATGCCGGCAACCACCGACCCCGCCTTGCCAGCGGGCTTCGACCCGAGCTGGAGGCGTCGCTCGCGCATGAGCGCGGGGATCCGCAGCAGGCCGAGCATGAAGAGCCCGAAGGCGATGATCACCACCCCGCCCACCCGCTGCAGGAGGGGCAGGGCGTCCCGAAGCAGGGAGCCGAGGGCGGTGGCTGAAGCACCGAGCGCGAGGAAGAGGATGGAGAATCCCCCCACGAAGAGCGCGGCGTGCACCGCCGCCTCGCGGCGGGCGCCCGAGGTCGTGCCCTCCCGCAGCTCGTCCATGGACAACCCGGTGACGAACCCGACATAGCCGGGAACCACCGGGAAGACGCAGGGGGAGAGGAAGGAGACCATTCCCGCGAGGAATGCGATCCCGATTCCGATGGATACGGTATCCATCAGCCTTCCTCCGGCATCAGGTGTCCGGCGGTAACCGGACGACAGGGGTGGTGGGCGGCCCGCGGGCCGCGCATTCGAATCGTGTACGACATGATTGGCTGGCTGACGTGACTCGGCTCCCCGGCAGCGGTGCCGGAGGCGCTACGGTCGATGGAGGGCGTCCCGGCGTGGCCGGGCTACGCCGATGTCAGCCGCGTGGAGGTCGGAAGAGGCGGTTGGCCTCGGAGGCGGGAAGCGCGTGGTCGGAGGCGGCCGGCGATCCAGCCGCACCCTGATCCGCCAGCGCGAGGGAGGCATCCGCAGTTGCCGGCGCCGGGGTGGCGCAGGGGGCGGAGGGCCCGGAGGGATGGGAGGTCTCGAACGGAGGATGCACGTGCTCCGCGGCCGATATTTCCCTTTCGTCTCTGTCGCCGGAAAGATCCGCAGACCCGAGCGACTCGGACGAGACGCTCTCCAGCGACGCCGAGGGGCAGCTCACAACACCCTCGGCCGCCGCCGCATCCGCCACGATGCCGGCGTGAAGCGCGAGCATCATCACCAGCGCCATCACGGCGCGGCCAGCTCGGCGCGTCGGGGACGGAGCGGAAGGGGCGGAGAGGGATAACATGTCTCCGAAGGTAAATGAGGCGCTCTGTCTACACAACCGGCGCCGGGGCGCCGGTTGACGGTTAAGCCTCATCTTTCCGGACGGGCGTCGCCCGTCACTCCCCGCCCTCCTGCCGGCGCTGCACGAGCGCGGTCCGGAGCTCGCTCACTCCCACGCCGACGGGTCCAGCGCTTCTCGTGTGTCGCCGCGTTCAAGAAACGGCTGGGTCGAAAAAAACGCGGTCGCCGCGTTTCCGGGATGGCGGAAACGCTACGATTCCGAGACGATCCGGACGGGGAGGTGCGGTAATGGGCGTTGGCGAGTGTCTAGAGCGCGGCGCCTCGGTCCACACCGAGGAGTGGAACCGAGGAGTGGAAATGTCCTCGGTGCGGGCCTCAGCTTGGCCCGGCCACCGTGAGCGATCTAGATGTAGACGAGTGGAAGGAGTTCTGCATGAGGCGGTAATAATTGGAGATGGTGCGAGGTATGACTGACCCTGGAGCTACAATGCGTACGATCATACTGGCCTGGGATCTGAACGAGGACGGCCGACACGCCGCGGACATCGCCTTCGAGCTTGCCCGTGTGTACGGTGCCCGGCTGTTCCTCCTGTACGTCGCCGTCGAAGGTGTGATGTCCGCCGACAGGGTTCGTCAGCGGCTCGAGTCCGAGATCACCCGCCGAGTGCGAGCCGGGGGGGACAGTGGCGCGGAGAATCGCTGCGAGGCGGTCGTCCGGCCTGGCGATTTCCCGGAAGGGGTCACGGATTTCGCCCGGGAGGTGAAGGCGGACCTCGTCGTTTTCGGCCCCAACCGGAGGGGGGGCACGAGGACCACGCTGCTGGGAACGAGCCCGGAGCGCGTTCTTCGTGGTGCCCGCACCTCGGTCCTCATCGTCCCCGGTCCGCTCGAGATTCCCCCGCGGAGCATCCTCGTCCCGGTCGGACGCGTCCAGGGATCGACCGATCTTGACCTCGTCCGCGACTGGTTCATCTCCCAGGGCGTGGAGGAGGTCCTGGTGCTCCAGGTGAGCGCCTACGCCTCCCCCGCGTATCGTAAGCCTCAAATACTTCCCGCCGAGGATGTGTCCTTGCAGCTCGGCTTGAGCGAGGGAGCGGACAGCGGGCCGGTTCTCCGCATCGAGACGTGGTCGGCCCCAACGGTAAAGGAGGGGATTCTCTCCGCGGTCGAGAAGGCGGACCCTAGCCTGGTGGTGATGCGGACCAGCCCGGAGGGGCTCCTCGGTCGAATCGCCTTCGGCAGCGTGGCGTCCGAGGTCTGCCGCGTCATAGACCGTCCGTTGCTCCTCACGCCTCCTCCCTGACGCAGTGCGGAGTCGTTGCGAGCGCATCGAGCCCTGGTGGAGAAGGTCTCGATCTATCCCCCCCTTCTTTTGCATTTCCCGAATGTTCTGGATCGACCCAGATCCTCTGCGTAGGCGGAATTCTCGTACTTCTGAAAATCCTTTCCAGCAATGTCGCAGGCCGCGTTGGCGTCCCCCTACTGGCGCTCTTCCTCGTGCTAAGGATGCTGGGCGAGGCGGAGGGGATCGGTCGGTGAGAGCGCGCTGCAACCCAGCATCGTAACTTTCGACCTTCGTCCAAATTTCCTCGGACGGTCCTCCGGGCCCCTGATTCGACTTTCGTGAGCTGAGAGGGTCCTCCAGAAATCCGCACCCTCGATGCAGCTCTTCGACTCGCGGCAGACGCTCTTCGTCATCGCAGCGGTGGCGGCGGGCTTGCTGGCCGGGCAGAGCCAATGGATCGCGGAGAATGCGATCCATCTGGTGGTACCGGCTCTGGTGGCCATGCTGTGGAGCGTCTTTCTGCACGTTCCCCTACGCGGACTGGGGACGGCCTTCCGACATTTTCGCTTTACCGGGATCAGCCTGGGGATCAACTTCCTCTGGACCCCTGCCTTCGCATTCGCTCTCGGTTGGCTCTTCCTTCGCGACCAGCCGGATCTCTGGATCGGCCTGATCATGCTCATGGTCACCCCCTGCACCGACTGGTACCTCGTCTTCACCAGTCTGGCTCGGGGAAACGTGCGGCTCTCGACGGCGCTCCTCCCCTGGCATCTGGGGCTCCAGCTCCTCTTGCTGCCGGTGTACCTCCTCGTATTCGCGGGCGCGCTCATCCGGATCGATTACGGTGTGATCCTACAGGGCATCGCGGCCGTGCTCCTCGTGCCTCTGTCC
>SKRI01000235.1 GCA_007118565.1 Gemmatimonadota bacterium
CCGATGCGGACGGCGGGGTAGTCTCCCTCTCCATCTCCCGTCTCCTCCAGCGTGCTCTCCCACCGACCTTCCCTGAGGCAGGGCGGACGCACCTCCACCCCGTGGCGCCGGGCGTCGTGCACCAGGGTGGCGGGGGGGTAGAACCCCATCGGCCAGGCGTTCAGCAGCCCCAGGAGGAACTCGGCCGGATAGTGCCGCCGGAGGTAGGCGGTGGCGTAGGCGATGAGGGCAAAGGACCAGGCGTGCGACTCGGGGAATCCGTAGTTGCCGAAACCCTTGAGCTCGTTCACCAGCCGCTCGGCCGTGGCCGCATCCACCTTCCGCTCCAGCCGTCCGCGCAGCTCCTCCAGCGCGGCGTCCAGCCGCGCCTGCTTCCGCCGGTGCCCCATGGTGCGGCGGAGCCAGTCCGCCTCGGTGGCGGAGAAGCCGCCCAGCACCATGGAGATCTCCATCGCCTGCTCCTGGAAGATGGGGATCCCGCGCGTCCGATCGAGGATGGGTGCGAGATCCGGATGGAGGTGCTCCCACTGCTCCAGCCCGCGCCGGCGGCGGGTGTAGGGGTGCACGAACTCCCCCTGGATGGGGCCGGGGCGGATGAGCGCCACCTGCACCACCAGGTCGTAGAGGTATTCGGGGCGGGTCTGCAGGAGCGACTGGATCTGCGCGCGGGACTCGATCTGGAAGGTGCCGAGCGTCTCCCCTCGAGAGATCATTTGGAAGGTCTCCGGGTCGTCCTGCGGGAGGCTGTAGAGGTGGAGACGCTTCCCGGTGCGGGCCGCGATGGCGTCGAAGGCCAGACGGGTGGCGGTGAGTCCCCCGAGCCCAAGGAAGTCGAACTTGGGGACGCCGATCAGGTCCAGGTCGTCCTTGTCGAACTGGATGATGGTGCGCCCCATGGTGGTGCGCTCGATGGGGAGATATTCCCCGAGCGGCGCGGAGGAGAGGACGAAGCCGCCGGGATGGGTCGAGCGCATGCGCGGGAGCCCGTCCATGGCACGCATGGCGGTGAGCGCCAGCCGCCCGCGCCGGTCGTCGAGCGCCAGCCCGAAGCGGGGGGCCAGCTCGGTCCGCACCAGCTCGGCCCCCTCGGCCGGGCTGGTGCGATGGAGGCGCTTGGAGATGGCGGCCACCTGCTCGGCCGGGTAGCCGAGGGCGCGCATGACGTCCTGGAAGGCGCTCGGCGCGTGGTACTCCTGGGTGACGGCGGTGATGGCGGCGTGTGGGCGGCCGTAGCTCTCGAAGACGTGGTCCAGCACCTCCTCGCGGCGGTGCATCTCGAAGTCCACGTCGATGTCCGGCGGCTCGGCGCTCCCGTCGGCGCGGGACTCGGAGAGGAAGCGCTCGAAGAGGAGGTGGTGCCTCACGGGGTCCACCGCGGTGATTCCCAGGCAGTAGGCCACTGCCGAGCAGGCCGCGCTCCCCCGCCCCTGGCAGAGGATGCCGCGCGAGCGGGCGAACCGCACCGCCTTCCACATGACCAGGAAGAAGCGGGCGAAGCCCAGCTTGCGGATCATCTCCAGCTCGCGGTCGATCCGGGAGACGTGCTCCGGCCCGAGCCTCCCCCACCGCTCCCGCGCCCCCTCCTCCACCCGGGCACGCAGGTAGGCGTCCTCGTCCGTCCCGGGCGGGAGGCCGATCCCGGCCAGCGGGGGGCGCAACCAGCCGAGGGAGAAGGCGCACTCCGAGGCGATGCGGGCGCTCTCCTCGAGCCCCGCCTCCCTACCTTCCCAGATCGTGCGCATCTCCTCCGGGGTGCGGAGGCGCCGGCCCCCGTTGGGGAGGGTGATGCCGCGCCGCACCGCCTCGTCCAGGGTGGTCTTCGTCCGGAGCGCGGTGAAGAGGTCGTGGACGATGCGCCCCCGGTCGTCCAGGTAACGCGCACCCTGCGTCACCACCCAGGGGGTGCGGGCGCGCCCGGCCAGATCGACGAGGGCGTCCACCAGCGCCGCCTCCTGGCCGGAGGCGTGGTGCCGCTGCACCTCCACCGCCACCCGGCCGTCGAAGGCGTGTCGGTAGCGCTCCAGAAGCTCGGCGGCATCGGCCGCGCGCCGCTCGCGGAGGAGGTTGGCGAGCGGTCCGGAGGCGGGTCCTGTCAACAGGTGCAGCCCTTCGCTCCGTTCGGCCAGCCGTGCGAAAGAAACGCCCGGCCGCCCCCGGCCGGAGCCCAGGCGCGCCTCGGTGACGAGCCCCCCCAGGTTGCGGAAGCCCGCCTCGTCGCGCGCCAGGATCGTCACGGGGCGGCCGTCCACCTCCAGCTCGCTCCCGGCGATGGGCCGCACCCCCACCCGCTCCGCCTCGGCGGCGAAGCGCACCAGCCCTCCGAGGTCGGCCGCGTCGGTGAGGGCCATCGTCCCGTACCCCATCTCCCCCGCCCGGGCCATGAGCCGCTCGGGCGCCACGGCGCCGTCCATGAAGGAAAAGGCGGAGCGGGCGGAGAGCTCTACGTACACGACCGGCGGCTCGCGGCTCGCGGCTCGCGGCTCGCGACTGCCCGGGGCTCTCCGGACTTGCAACTTCGTACGTGCAGAATGAGTATTAGAGACTCACAACAGGAGGAGGTGCTCATGACCCACCGGGACGCGCCAGAGGTTGTTCCGGCACCCGGCGAGAAGCCGAGGAAGAAGAACTTCCGGCTGTACCAGTCGAAGATCGACCGCGCCAGGAAGGCGATGGGCGCGGAGACGGAGACGGAGATGATCGACACCCTGCTCGATGAAGCCATCTTCCGCGACGAGATCGTCAAGGGAGTCCGGGCCATGCGAGGAGCGGAGCTCGTCGATGTCTTCTCCGAAGAGGAGAGGTGAGCCGGTACGTTCTGGACACCAACCTCTACATCGCAGCCACCCGGAGCGAAGCCCGCGAGCGGGAGCTCGAAGCCTTCTACATCCTGCACACGCCCTCCCTGTACCTGCACTCCGTGGTAGCGGCCGAGCTTCTGACGGGGGCGATCCATCCCGCCCTGGAAAAACGGACGCACCGGAGCTTCATCGCTCCCTTCGAGGCCGTGGGTCGGATCGTCACGCCCAGCCATGCCGCCTGGCGACGCGCGGGCAGTATCATCGCCCGGCTGATCCGCGTCGGAGCGCTGCACCCGAACGGGGTGAAGCCCTCCTTCTTCAACGACTGCCTGATCGCGGCATCGGCCCGGGAGCATGGCTTCACCCTGATCACGGAGAATGAGCGGGATTTCGAGCTGATCGGCCGGGTGGAGCCCCTGGAATTCACAGCTCCCTGGCCGTAGACCTGCGCTGGCCGCAACTCCCTGGACCTCCCAGACTGGGCGCGTGCCCTACCGCTGTCGCTGTCGCTTCCCGCGGGTGGCCCTCACCCCGGCTCGCTTCGCTCGCCACCCCTCTCCCAATGCTGGGAGAGGGGATGCACTTTCGCAGTTGCCAACCGCGAGCAGCGAGCCGCGAGCCGCGCCCTCTCACTCCCACCACCCGTGCAGATACCAGAGGTCCGCGCGGGCGTCGCGGTAGAGCCAGACGAGCCGACCCGCATCCGTGACGCAGCGGAAGTACTCGCGCGCCTCCACCCGCTCGGTCCAGCCGCCCGAGATCCGCTGCGGGCCGAGCGCGGCCTCGATCCCGGTCCACGGCCCCCGCTCGGCGTAGCGGACAGGGATGTGGTGGTCGCGGCGCGGCCGCACCTCCACACGGATCCGCCGCGGCGCGGGGAGGAGGCGGAGCCGCAGCCCCTCCTCCTGCGCTGCCGCTCCCTGCTCCCGTCCCTCCATCAGCGCCTCCTCGAGGTCGAGCTCGCGCCAGTGGAGGCGCCGCTCCGGGATGGGGTGCGCATCCAGCACCGGGGTCTCCAGCACGGCGTGACCCGCGTCCACCAGCCGTCCGAGCGCCTCCTCCACAGGCCCCAGCCCCGCAAAGCCGGGGTCGAAGGCGTCGAGCTGCACCGCGCCGGCCGGACCGGACCGGTCCACCCGCAGGTGCAGGCCGGTAACCGCGTCCGGAAGGTCGAGCCGGTCCAGGAGGTCGCGCATCCGCCGCAGCCAGACGGTGCGGGAGGCAGTGGGGCGAGCGCAGCGCACCCGCTCCTCGTGGACCGAGCCGTTCCAGAGGTCGAGGGAGAGCACCATCTCCCCCGCCCGCTCCCCCCGCTCCCGGAGCCGCCCGCACACCTGCCCCAGGAGGCCGTGCACCGCCATCACCAGGCGCCCGGACTCGCGCACCGCGAACTCCAGCCACTCGACCGATGCCGAGGGCGCCTCCGCCTGCAACGGCGCGAAGAGGCGGCGCGGATCGTCCGCCCGCGCCAGCAGCCAGAGCGCCACCCCCTCCGGGCCGCAGCGCACCTCCACCGCCTCCCGGTCGAGGGCGGCCAGCTCGCCGCAGCGGCTCACTCCCACCCCCTCGAGGAGGGCCAGGGTGCGGGGGTCGGGAGCGAGGAGGGAGACGGGGCGCAGGGCCAGGAAGTCCCGCCCCTCCCCCGCCGGCACCACCGTCACCGGCCCCTCCCCGCTCCGCGCCGCCACCTCGGCCACCACCGGCACCTCGGCGGCGCCCACTCGCACGCGCATCCGCACGCCGGGGGTGATGGGTACTTCCTCAGCGCCATTGCCGAGGTCGTCGAGGCGCCCGGCTGGCAAGGAACGACGAGGCGGCATAGCAGCGCTATGGCAACGAGGAGAGACGCCGTCCAGACGGGATGCATCGACGGCCTCGTGCAGCTTCTCCGGCAGGCGCTCCACACGTAGCCCACGCACGTCCGCCCATACCACGCCCCGCCCCGCATCGAGGGTGATGCGGGGAACGAGCTCCAGGAGGCGGCGCTCCAGCTCCTCAGAAGGAGCCGCGCCGGTCTCCCAGTCCGGGATCCAGAGACAGACGACGCGCATCTTCCGGTATCGAAACGAGGATCTCGGCCTTCCGCATCCACCCCATGGCCTGCGCCCGCACGCGGAGGCGGACGGCGTACACCTCTATTGGCTCTCCCAGCGGATCGAGGCGGAGGAGGTAGTCCGAGGGGCGGATCTCCGAGCGGCAGCGGAGGGCGGCCGCGCCCCTCCCCTCCCCCAGCACCACGAGGGCGGCGCCCCCCTCCCGGGCCGCGCGGGAAAGGCGCACCCGCTCTTCCGAGGTCCCGCAGAGGACCACGAGCGCCACCCCGCCGCAGCGGGACATCTCCTCGGCGCATGCCAGCGCCGCCGTGCGGCCGGGAGGGCGCACCAGCACGGGGCCGGCGGGCCAGCCGTCTCCCGGCAGGGTGCCGGTGGCGTCGATCCAGACGGCCGTCTCCCGCAGACGGCAGGTCTCGAGGCACGCCTGCCGGAGGATCGTCTCCGCCCCGCCGCCCGGCTCCCAGACGGTCAGGCGACCGCGCGGAAACCCGCCCGGAAGGACCCGGTCGAGCGCCTCGATCCCGGAGGAGACGGCCGGCGCGCTCCCCGGGAGCGGACTGGTGCCGGGGAACCGGTCCTCGAGGAGCTGTCGGAGCGGAGCGACGGACATGGGAAGTGCCGGGAGTCAGCGGGCCCCGCGACACCCGCGGAGCCCCTACTTCAATCTACCCGAACAAAACCCGAAGTCAACGGCTGAGGACGAGGATCGGGAGGCGAGGGGCGAGTGAGTATTATCGCCCAAAAACCCCTCTCCCAGCATCGGGAGAGGGGTGGCGGGCGAAGCGAGCCAGGGTGAGGGCTCCCCGCGGCGGCGCGCGACAGCAGGGCAAATAGGCGCCCGGCCCCGTACCCACGCGAGCAGCCAGCCGCGAACCGCGAGCCGCCTTCCGCCCTACCCTCTCCTCGCCAATCTCCGTCGCAGGGACTGGAGTAGCCCGCGCCGGACCGGCGGCACCGGCTCCGGCTCCTCCCCGTCCAGAACGCGGCCGGGATTCACCGAGAAGAGGAGACCGGCCTGCTCCTCGGCCCCGACCTCCAGCAGCGCCTCGTACGCCTTCCCCAGGAGCGGAGCGTGGCCCGGACGCGGGTGGAAGTCCGAGCACACCGCATCCACCCACCCCCGCTCGAGCAGCGTCCACGCCGTGCGCTCCACCTCCCTGCCGTACCGCCCGGTGATGCTCCCGGCGTTGACCTGGATCACCACGCCGAGCCGGCGCCACTCCTCGATGCGCTCGACCCCCCGTCCCCGCATCTCCCGATAGCGCTCCGGGTGCGCCGCCACCGGGCGAGCGCCACCCGCCTTCAACTCGTGGAGGAGATCCTCCACCCGGGGGGGGAGCCCGCCCCAGGAGAACTCGACCAGGACGGCGCTTCCGCCCCCCAGCCGCAGCCGCGGATCGTCGAGCCGCGGGCGCGGGGTGTCGAGCATGATCTCGGCGCCGCGGGAAAGGGTCACCTCCGGAGCGGCGTCCGCCACGCCCAGCAGCCGGTCCCACCCCGCGTCGATCTCCTCCAGCCGCCGCTCGAGCGCGGCCGGCCGCTCGGTCAGCTCGCCGCTCAGGTGCGGCGTGGCCACCAGCCGGCGCACTCCCAGATCTCGCATGGCTAGCAGGGCGTCGCGGGCCTCCTCCGCGCTCCGCGCCCCGTCGTCCACCCCGGGAACGAGGTGGTTGTGGAAGCAGACGAGCGGGGGATTCGGGGGCGTATCCGTCACGGCGTCATCCACATGTCAGCGGGCCGGTATCGGCCATTTGTCGAAGGAGCGGGATCGAGGATATTGAGGGTCGCGGACAGCGAGAGGAAGGGACAGCGGACATGGTGCGGTCGAGGGACGAAGGTTGCCAGTGCCCGCCCCCCATCGCAGGATACGATCCTGCGATCCTTCCCCCGAACGGAGCCGACCCGCATGCCGACCTTCCCTCCCGCCCGCACGCTCTCCCTCTCACCCCTGCTCGTGCTGGCGGTGGCGCTGGCCGCCTGCGAGACGCAAGCGGGCGAGGCCGGCGCCCCCGAGCGCGAGCCGGGGGCGGTGAGCGAGACCATCTCCCCCGGGCCCCCCGCCCCGGTCAGCCGCCCCACCTTCGCGGAGGCGCGCGAGGCCGGCCAGGCGCGGGTCACCTACTTCTTCGTCCCCTCCAGCGGGTTCGCCTACCGGGACGAGGCGGGGGAGCTCACCGGGGTCACGGTGGAGCTGCTGCGCGACTTCGCCCACTTCGTGGCGGAGGAGCACGGCATCGACCTGGAGGTGGAGTGGTCCGAGGAGGAGCGGTGGGCCGACTTCTACGGCTACGTGCGCGACTCCGAGGGGGGAGCTTTCGGCATCGGCAACGTGACCATCACCGAGGAGCGCCGGGAGGAGATCGACTTCTCCCCTCCCTACCTGAACAACGTGGCCGTCCTCATCACCCACGAGAACGTGCCGGAGCTGGGCTCGATGGAGGAGATCGGCGAGGCCTTCGCGGGGCTCACCGCCCTCCCCTACCCCGGCACCCTCCATGAGCGGCGGCTGGACGCGATCCGCGAGCGGCACCTCCCGGACGCTCCCACCCGGCCGGTGGCCTCGAACGACGAGCTGGTCGAGCTGCTCTCCACCGACGATGAGTACTTCGGCTACATGGACGTCTACAACTACTGGCGGGCGCGGGAGGCGGGGGCACCGCTCCGCCACCACCCGGTGGGGGACGACGACTCCGAGACCTTCGGCGTGATCATGCCGGACGGATCCGACTGGACCCCGGTGATGGAGGAGTTCTTCCGCGCCGACGGCGGGTACGTGGGGAGCGAGCGCTTCCAGGGGCTGATGCGCGAGCACCTGGGCGAGGAGCTGGCATCCCTCCTGGCACAGGATTGACGGGGGATGTGAAGCGAGGCCGGCTCAGCTGAAGACCAGCTCCGCGGACAGCTCGTCCGGGGTACGATCGTGCACCACCGGGTGGCAGAAGACCTCCTCCATCATCTCCTCGCGCGTCCGCGTGTCCGGCTCGAAGACCAGGAGGAGACAGCGAATTGCATCCCCGTCCGCCTCGATCGTGGCCACCACGGCGTGCCGGTCGGCGTGGGAGAGCATGCAGAAGGGGAGCCCCGTCTGTTCCAGATCGCAGGCGAACCGGTCGGGAAAGGTCCGGCTCCATCCCGGGTGGTCGGTCAGCACCTCGGCGGCGGCCACCACGCGAATGAAGCCCTTCTCCTCCAGGGGCGGCTCGGCAGGCGTCCGGATCGAGAGCACCAGGATGAGGGCGCACCCGGCCGCGGCCCCGGCGGCGGCGCCGCGGAGCAGGGTATCCAGGGTGCGGGTGAGGGAGATGGCCTTCATCGTCTCTCGAGGTGGTGCCGGAGGCCGCGTTGCGGGAAATCGACGCGACCGGCGGAGCCCGGCGGCAGGCGCCGCCATCCCCGACATTCGTTTGCAATCCGTGCGCCAGAGCGGGAGGAGAGCAGCCGGCCGGGGGCCGGCGATGTGGGGGGGGTGAGGGGCCGGGCTCAGCCGGCGGCGTTCAGACGCTCCATCTCACGGTCAGAGAGGCGGATCGAGGCCGCGGCAACGTTCTCGCGCAGGTGCGCTTCGCTCGCGGTGCCAGGGATGGGGAGCATGGCGGGAGAGCGATGCAGGAGCCACGCGAGGGCGATCTGGACCGGAGTGGCTTCGTGGGCCTCGGCCACCGCGTCGAGCCGGGGATCGTCGAGCTCGCCGGCCGCGATCGGCCGCCAGGGGATGAAGGCGGCGCCCGACCGCTCGCACCACTCCACCACCGGATCCGACTCCTCCCGGAAGAGGACGTTGTACTCGTTCTGGACGGAGTCGATGCGGGTGATGTCCCTTACCCGCTCGAGCTGGTCCACATCAAAGTTGGAGAGGCCGACGAAGCGGATCTTCCCCTCCTCCTGCAGCCGCGCCAGCGCGCCGACCGAATCCTCGACCGGCACCTCCGGATCCGGGGCGTGCAGCTGGTAGAGGTCGATCCGCTCCAGGCGGAGGCGCCGGAGGCTGTTCACCACCGCGCGCCGGAGGTGCTCCGGCCGCCCGTCCCGCTCCCATCCGCCGGGGCCGTTGCGCACCACGCCCCCCTTGGTGGCGATCACCAGCCCCTCCGGGTAGGGGTGGAGCGTCTCGGCGATCAGGTACTCGTCGAGCTCCGGACCGTATGCATCCGCCGTGTCGAGGAAGCTCACCCCCAGGTCGAGGGCCAGGTGGAGCACCCGCTTCGCCGCCTCCGGATCCTCGCGGGGCCCCCAGATATCATCGCCCATCAGGCGCATGGCGCCGAAGCCCATCCGGCTCACCGTCAGCGCCCCGCCAAGGGTGATCGTCCCCGCCTCCCCTCCGTTCGGGGTGGTCGTCATGCCGCCGCCTCCGGAAGGGCGCCGCGATCACCATCGCCCCGCTCCCGCCGCACCAGCGCGGCGTAATCGGGATCGCGACCCATGAAGGACCGGAACATCTCGATCGGCTCGACCTCGTTCCCGCGGCTCAGGATCTCGGCCACGAACCGCTCCCCCGTCTCCCGGTCGAAGAGCTTTCCGTCCTCGAAGGCGGTGAAGAGGTCGGTCTGGAGGCTGTCGCTCCAGAGGTAGCTGTAGTAGCCGGCCGAGTAGCCGCCGGAAAAGAGGTGGTTGAAGCCGGTGATGAACTCGTTCCGGGCGAAGTCCGGGCGGAGCGCGTAGCGGGCGGCGGCCGCCTGCGCCCGCTCGAGCGTCTCCTCGTAAGTCGGCGGGACGGGCTCGGCGTGCAGCGCCATGTCGAGGGCGCCGAAGGAGAGTTGCCGCATGCGGGCCGCCGCTTCGAGGTGGTGGCGGGTGCTGCGCAGCCGGTTCACGAGCTCCCCGGGCATCGGCTCGCCCGTCTCCGCATGGGTGGCGAAGAGCGCCAGCGCCTCCGGCTCCCATGTCCAGTTCTCCATGATCTGCGAGGGGACCTCCACCCAGTCCGTGTAGACGCTGGTCCCGCTCAGGGCGCGGATACGGGTGGTGGAGAGGCACTGGTGCAGGGCGTGACCGAACTCGTGGAAGAGGGTCTTGACCTCGCCGTGGTTCAGGAGGCTCCGCCCCGCCTCGTCCGGGGTGGTGAAGTTGCCGCAGATCAGAACGGCGTGCGGCTCGTGCGTCCCGTCCTCCCGGGGGCCGCCGCTCCGGAGCCCGGCCATCCAGGCGCCGCTCCGCTTCTCGTCACGCGGGTGCCAGTCCGCATAAAGGTAGGCCAGCGTCCTTCCGCCCTGCACGACCTCGTAGGTCAGCACGTCCTCGTGCCAGGTGGGGAGGGAGACGGGCTCGATCTCCACGCCGAAAACCTTCCGCGCCACCGTGAAGGCGCCCCCGATGGCCCTGTCGAGCGGAAAGTAGGGCCGGACCTCCTCGTCGGTTAGGTCGCACTCCCGCTCCCGGAGACGCTCCGCGAGGAAGAGGACGTCCCACGGCTC
>SKRI01000298.1 GCA_007118565.1 Gemmatimonadota bacterium
TCCGGGCGGCCCGCCGCCGCAGGAGTCGGTCGACGTCACCGGCGGTGGCCCCGCCGCTCCGCAGCACTTCGACTGGTGGCGGGAGGCGCCGGTGGCCGAGACCACTCCGTGGGGTCAGGCGGTGGATGTGGAGGCAACGGAGTGGATGCGCTCCTGGACCACATCTCCCGAATTCACCAATCCGTTGGTGGACCATCTGCCGGTGGCAGCGGGCGTCGTCTCCCCGGCCGACCACTTCGGGTACCCGATCGGACGGCCGGGCTACCTGCACCGGGTCGACGAGATCCACGGCTACCATGAGGCGCTGGCGGCCAGCTCGCCGCGGGTCGAGTTCGAGCAGTTGGGCCGCACGGAGGAGGGCAACCACCTGGCGCTGGTCAAGATCGGCAGCGAGGCGAACCTCGCCCGTTTGGAGCGGGTCCGGGAGGGGATGAACGCGCTCGCCGATCCGCGCGCCACCAGTCGGGAGGAGGCCGAGCGGTGGATCGCCGAGCTGCCGGTGCTGCACCTCATCTATTCCGGTCTCCACTCGCCCGAGACCGGGCATCCCGAGGTGACGCTGGAGCTGGCCTACCGGCTGGCTGCCTCCGAGGACCCCAAGATCCGCGAGATCCGGGAGAACGTGGTGGTCCTGCTGATCCCGGTGGTGGAGCCGGACGGCCGCAACCGGGTGGTGGACTGGTACCGGAAGCACGCCACCGAAATCTACGACTACGACGAGCGGGTTCCCGGGCCGCCCTTCTGGGGCAAGTACATCCGGCACGACAACAACCGGGACGGGCTGCAGCTCATCGCCCGGCTCACCCAGGAGACCCTGGGCGTCTTCATGGACTGGAAGCCGCCCGTCACTGTCGACCTGCACGAGTCCGTCCCCTTCCTGTACGTCTCCACGGGGACCGGGCCGTACAACCCGAACGTGGACGCGGTCACGGTGAGCGAGTGGCAGTGGATTGCCAATCACGAGGTGACGGGGCTCACCGCGCTCGGCATGCCGGGCGTCTGGACCCACGGGTTCTACGACGGCTGGAACCCCAGCTACCTCTTCTGGCACGCCAACAACCGGAACGCCATCGGCCGCTTCTACGAAACCTTCGGCAACAGCATCCCGAACACCGTAACCCGCACTCTGGGGGACAACTTCACCAGCGTGGAGTGGTACCGCCCGAACCCGCCCTACGAGGAGTCGATCTGGTCGCTGCGCAACAACGTGAACTTCGCGCAGAGCGGCGTGCTCCACTCGCTCCACCTCTACTCGCAGAACCGGGAGCGCATCCTTCGCAACTTCTGGATCAAGTCGAACAACGCCCTGGAGCGGGGTCGCAACGAGGCGCCGTACGCGTACGTGGTGCCGGCCGGGCAGGAGCGGCGCGCCAACGTGGCGCACATGCTCAACAACCTGCGCCGGCAGGGGATCGAGGTGCACCGCGCCACCGCACGCGGCAGCTTCGGGGACGTCTCCGTGGCGGCGGGTGACTTCGTGATCCGCATGGATCAGCCCTACCGCGACTTCGTGCAGACGCTCCTCGGCATCCAGCGCTTCCCGGAGGACGCGCCGCGCCCCTACGACGATGTCGGCTGGACCTTCGGCTACCTCTACAACATCGACGTCCACCCGGTCGACGACCGGGCCGTCCAGCAACTCGGAATGGAGATGGCGGCCGACTCCATCCACCTGCAGGGGAGCGTGCAGGCGGGGCGGGGAACGGCGTGGTACGCGGTGGTCCCGGATGCCTCCAACGAGACGCTCCGCGCCCGCTTCGAGCTTGGGCAGACGCCGGTCTACGCCGCCCGCGAAGAGATCGCCCTGCGGGGCCGCACCATTGCCCCCGGAGCGTGGCTCGTCCCCGCCGACCGGATCGAGCGGAGCCGGATCGAGCAGTGGGCCACCGGTCACGGCTTCGAGGTGGTCGGCCTCACCGACCGGCAGGTGCAGGGCCTCGAGCGGCACCGGACCCAGCTGCCCCGCATCGCCCTGCTGCACAGCTGGCGCAACACGCAGGACGACGGCTGGGTGCGCTACAACCTGGACCGGATGGGGATCCCGTACGAATACTTCCCCGAGGACCGGCTGGCCGGCACCGACCTCCGGCAGCGCTTCGACGTGATCCTCTTTCCCGAGCAGGGCAGGGGGTCGAGCGCGCGGGCCATCTTCGAGGGGCTGGATCCGGACGACGGTCCGCTCCCCTGGAGGCCGCACCCCGACTTCCCGGCGCTCGGCCAGTTCAGCCAGACGGACGACATGACCGGGGGGATGGGGTACGGCGGCCTCGCAGCGCTGCAGCGCTTCATGGAGCAGGGCGGGACATTCATCACCCTGGGGTCGGCCACCACCCTGCCGGTCGACTTCGCCATGGTGCGCGGCGTCTCGCTCGCCCAGCCGGACGGCCTCTTCGTGCCGGGCTCTATCGTCCAGGGGCGTGTGGAGCGCCCCGCGAGCCCGATCGCCTACGGGTACTCGGGGAACCTGCCGCTGATCAACCGCTTCGGCCCCTACCTCAACGTCACCGACGCGCTCGCGGACAATGTGGTGTTCCGCTACGGAGCGGCTGACGAGCTCTTCCTGAGCGGTCTGGTGATCGGAGGAAGGCAGCTCGCCGAGCGGCCGGCGGTGTTGACCGTTCCTTCGGGACAGGGGCACCTGGTCCTCTTCGGCTTCAACCCGCTCCA
>SKRI01000224.1 GCA_007118565.1 Gemmatimonadota bacterium
GCCCTGGCGGCGGTGCGCCGGGCGGTGGCCCTCCCGCCGGCCGAGGCGATGCGGCCCGAGGCGCCGGCCCGCTTCCGACCGGGATGGATAGAGCGGATCGGGCTCGGTCAGCTCTTCACGCCCGTCGGGCGGATGGTGATCCGGAGCCTCGAGCGGCAGCCGGTACGCTCCGCCCTCTCGGCGCTCGGCGTGGGGCTCGCCCTCTCCATCCTGGTCGTCGGAGCCTTCATGTTCGACGCCATCGGCTTCATGATGGATCACCAGTTCCGGACGATCCAGCGCGAGGACGTGACGGTGACCTTCAACACCCCCCGCTCGAACGGCGCGATCCACGATCTCGGGGCGATGGAGGGGGTCCTCCGGGTCGAGCCGTTCCGGTCGGTTCCCGCGCGCATCCACGCCGAGAACCGGACCCGGAACATCGCCATCACCGGTATGGAGCCGGACGCGGAGCTGCGCCGCGTCATCGGAACCGACTTGCGCCAGCGAACCGTTCCCGACGACGGGATCCTCCTCTCCGAGGCGCTCGCGGAGGTGCTCGGGGTGCGGACCGGGGATCCGGTCCGGCTGGAGATCCTCGAGGGCCGCCGCCCGACGTACACCGTGCCGGTGTCGGGGACGGTGGACGAGCTGCTGGGCATGGGGAGCTACATGAGCCTCGATGCCCTCCACCGCGTCCTCCGGGAGGCGCCGGTGGTGAGTGGAGCCCACCTCCGGGTGGACCCCCTCTACACGACCGCGGTCTACGACCAGCTGAAGACGACCCCGGCCGTGGCCGGCGTGGCGGCGCGGGAGACGATGCTGCGGAACTTCGAGCGGCAGATCGAGGAGAACATCCTGGTTTCCGTCAGCGTCCTGATCCTCTTCGCCGGGATCATCGCCATCGGGGTCATCTACAACGGGGCGCGGATCGCCCTCTCCGAGCGGGGCCGCGAGCTCGCGAGCCTCCGCGTTCTCGGCTTCACCCGGCGGGAGGTTGCCGGGATGCTCTTCGGCGAGCAGGCCATCGTCACCGTGCTCGGGATCCCGGTCGGGCTCCTGATCGGGTACGCCTTCGCACGCATGCTGATCGAATCCTTCGCGACGGAGAGCTACCGGATCCCGCTCGTCATCGAGGCCGAGACGTACCTGCTGGCCACCTCGGCCATCGTTTTCGCCGCGGTGCTCGCCGGACTGCTGGTGCGCCGCCGTCTGAACCGCCTGGACCTGATCTCCGTCCTGAAGACACGGGAGTGATCCGATGACCATCGATACATTGCCGGAAAGCGAAGTCCGCACCGACGCGACCCCCGACGGGGCCGGGCCGGAAGTCGAGAGCCCGCAGGCCGCCGAGGCGCGCGAGCCGACGCCACCGAACGACGCTCCGACGGGGGGAAAGGCGAGGATCGACCGGCGCCGTCTCCTCTTCTGGACCGGAGCGGCCCTCGTGGTCGGCCTCATCGCCTTCCTGGTGCTGCGTCCGACGCCGGTGCCGGTCGAGGTGGGCGAGGTGGTGCGCGGTCCGCTGGAGACGGTGATCGAGACGGACGGGACGACCCGGGTGGTCGATCGCTACACGATCACCGCTCCAGTGTCCGGTCGACTGGCCCGGATCGACCTCCGAGAGGGGGACATCATCTCCCCGGGAGAGGTGGTGGCGCGGCTGTCTCGCGTGCCTCTCGATCCGAACACGCGCTCGGAGGCGGAGGCGCGCCTCGTCGGCGCACAGGCGGCGCTGCGGGAGACGGAGGCGCGCCTCGACCAGACGAGGGGCGCCATGGAGCAGGCGGCGCTGCGCGCGGAGCGTATGCGGAACCTTGCCGAAGCGGGTGGCGTGAGCCAGGAGGCGATGGAGATGGCGGTGCTCGAGAGCCGTACCGCGGAGCGGGAGCATGCCGCTGCACGATCACGGATGGATGCGGTCCTGGCGGAGATCGGAGCGGCCCGGGCCGCGCTCATGGCGGGTGGCGGCGAATCGGTTGCCGTGCGCTCACCCGAGGCAGGCCGCCTCCTCAGGATCCACGATCCGAGCGAGCGGGTCGTTGCCGCGGGAACTCCGCTGATGGATATCGGGGAGACGCGCCGGCTCGAGGTGGTCGCGGAGGTCCTCTCCAACGACGCGGTGCGCATTCCCCCGGGAGCTCGGATGCGGGTCGCGGGGTGGGGCGGGGACGAGCTCGGCGCGACGGTCCGCCTCGTCGAGCCCGGTGCGTTCACAAAGATCTCCGCGCTCGGGGTCGAGGAGCAGCGGGTGCGCGTGGTGGGAGATCTCCTCTCGCCGCCGGCCGCGCTGGGGGACGGATATCGCATCGAGGCGCGCATCGTCACCTGGTCGGCGGACGACGTGGTGAAGGTGCCGGCCAGCGCGCTCTTCCGAACGGGAGATGATTGGAGCGTCTTTGTGATCGAAGGGGGAAGGGCGCACCTGCGCGAGGTTCTGCTCGGGGAACGGACGCCCCGGGAGGCGGAGGTGGTGGACGGACTCCAGCCGGGCGATGCCGTGATCCTGTATCCCTCCGAGCGGGTCGAGGACGGCACCCGCGTCAGGGCGCAGTAGCCGGGGCGCCGTGCCGCGTAGGCTCGCGGGCGCTCAGGCCGAAGGATCCGTCATTTCACATCCAGCAATGCGAAGATGAGATACGAAGACAGCGATCGAGCTGCGGGCATTTCGGCCTGGTCGAA
>SKRI01000129.1 GCA_007118565.1 Gemmatimonadota bacterium
ATCCACGATCCCCGGCGTTCCCTCGACACCTCCGTCACGCGCCGCATCCGCGAGCCGGACCCGCAGCTCGAACTCGCCCCCGCCGAGGTTCGCCTCGTTCCCCTCGGCGTCGAAGAAGTGCACGTTGAGCGCGATCTCCTCGCCCACGTGGAGGTGCGGGATGCCCGGACCGTCCCAGTGGTCGCCGTGCGACTCGAGGTACAGCGTGTTGGTGGCGCGGTCGCGGATCTCGACCTCGGCCACCGCGCCGAAGTGCCCCGGCTCGGTCGTCTGACGCTCGCACGCCGCCGTGGCCACCAGCGCGCCGGCGAGTGCAAACATTCCCATGCTACGAAGTACCTTGCTGCTCATCCTACCCTCCAGATGATGTCGAAATCGCGTTCCCACCTTGGTGTGGAAACGTCCTGCTACCACCTGCCGGTGGCGAAACTGCGGGCGAATCACCGCCGCCCGCCGCGGTCCTCGGAAGGCCGGAGGCCCTCCATTCCTGCATTGCTCCAAAACAGTAGTGGTCCGGTGCACGGAGTGCAGCGCCACGCAGAGTCGCGGAACTTATCAACGGCCTTCAGAAGCTCATGCGATAGAGCAGCTGGAGATTCCTCCCCGGCTGCGGGGCCACCTCCTTGATGCGTGACAGGTGATCACGCCACTCCGTGTCGAGGAGGTTGTGCGCGTTCAGGGTGATGGTGTGGAGCTGCTCCCCTATGGTCCAGCGATAGCCGGCGCTTCCGTTCAGCAGGCCGTGACCGGGGGTGGGCTCCTGCGGTCGGATCATACCCAGCCCCTCGACCGGCGCGTCGAAGGGGCTCGGCACCCGGTTCTGCGCGGCCGATGCCTGCCACCCGACCGAGGCGAACCAGCGCTCGGTGTCACGGCGGATGTCGAGCGACCCGTTGACCGGAGGGATGTCCGG
The DNA here is from genome assembly GCA_007118565.1 of Gemmatimonadota bacterium. Classification (GTDB taxonomy): domain Bacteria; phylum Gemmatimonadota; class Gemmatimonadetes; order Longimicrobiales; family Longimicrobiaceae; genus SKRI01. The sequence continues at coordinate 914 of SKRI01000129.1, forward strand.
CAGGGGATCCCCCGTGGCGGTCCGCTGCGCCCGGACGAGGCTGGCCACCGCGTCCACCACCCAGCCGCGCACGGGCTCCCACTGCGCCCGCCCCTCGGCGCCCACGAAGAGAGCGTCGTCCCCGCGCGCCTGGAAGACCGGATAGCGCCTGAACCGCGGGTCGAGCTCACCCGTGGCCTCGTAGTAGATGTAGTTGCGGATGCTGTTGGCGAAGACCCCCGCCTCGATCCGCAGGTCGTCGCGCTGCGCGCGGACGAAGGCGTCCACGCCGTGCCCCACCTCGGGCTCGAGCTGCGGGTTGCCGATGTCGAAGGAGAAGTCGGCCAGGTGCGGCCCGTCCGAGAAGAGCTCCTGGATGGCCGGCGTGCGGAAAGCGCGGGCTACGCTCACCCCCACCGTCCACCCCGGCGCGGGATCCCAGAGACCGCCCAGCGAGCCCGAGAAGGATCCGAAGGTGCGCTCGGTGACCGGAATCTCCCGGCGGTCGTTCCCGCTGCCGGAAACGATCGGATCGGTGCTGTACGGACGGAGCCGAGCCCAGTCGTAGCGGCCGCCCACCTGGAGGCGGAAGGGGCCCGTGCCGAGCTCCTCGTAGATGTAGGCGGAGAGCGCCTGCTCGTTGGCCGATCGCGTACCGGGTGACCCGCCCGAGGCCAGGAGGTCCTTCCCCCGGTAGCCGAGCCCCGCCGCGCCCTCGAGGAGCCAGCCGCCGTTCTCGTGCTCGTGGCGGCCCACGAGGTCCACCGCGCCGGAGAGCTGGTCGAAGCGGGCGCCGATGATCGGCACCCCCGCCGCCGTGGTCCCCTCGATCTCATCGTGGAGGTACTGGACGATGTTGGCGTCCAGCTCGAAGCCGCTGAAGAAGCCGATCCCGGTCCGGTGGGCCGCCTCGAAGCGACCACTCCTGCGCAGCGTCTCGATGTCCACCCCGCCGACGTGCGCACCCGGAATCAACTCCCCGTTGAACTCGCCCGGGACGCCGTAGTCGAGCCCGATCTGCCGGTAGGCGGCGCCGAGGTGCCCCCAGCTGGTGATCCAGCTCAGCCCCGCGCCCCCGTTGTACCCCTGCATGTCGGTGGACTCGAGGATCCCCAGCGGGGTGCGGGTGTCGCCGGCCTGCCGGAGGCTGAGCTCCCCGCGCACCGCCAGGCGGTCCGCGACGGGAAGGGTCGCGGCGGCGCCCGCCGTGGTCCCGCGATTCACCGATTCCGCGTGCGCGCTCACCAGGCCTGTGATCCGCTCCGGAAGGGTGCGCGGCACCTCATTGCGGACGACGTTCACCACCCCGCCCAGCGCATTGCTCCCGTACAGGAGAGCCGCCGGACCGCGTACCACCTCGATCCGGCTGGCGGTGAGCGGCTCGATCGTCACGGCATGGTCCGCCCCGGTGCTGTAAAGGTCACCCACCCGCTGCCCGTCCTCCAGCACCAGGACCCGGTCGCCCCCCATGCCGCGGATGATGGGCTGGTTCGCGGCCGGCCCGTTGTACTGCTGGTGGATGCCCGGCTCGTGGCCGATGGTGGCGGCGACGCTGGGGGCAATGCGGCGCCTCAGCTCGGCGTCGGAAAGGACGCTGGTGGGCTGATACGTCTCCCCGATGCCGCGCTCCCGGCCGGTACCCGTCACCACCACCCCGGCGATGTCGAGCGCGGTGGGGCGCATGGCCAGCTCGATCCGCACCGTGTCGCCGTCGGCCTCGATCCTCACCCGCTCCTCGGCCGGGGCGTACCCGATCCGCTCGGCCAC
>SKRI01000234.1 GCA_007118565.1 Gemmatimonadota bacterium
ATCGAGGGGGTGGAGGTGGAGACCTCCCTCCTCTCCGGGAGCATCGTCGAGGCGCTGCAGGAGCATGGTGAGGCCGTGGCGGCCTCCATCGTGGTGCTGAGCACGCATGGGTACGAGGGACTCATGCGGCTCCTTCAGCACGGGCTGGTCGACCGTCTCCTCCGCAGGCTTTCGGGACCCGTCCTCGCGATCCGCCCCGAGGACGATGCGCCACCTCCCGATCTTGGGCGGGATGTGGTCTTCCGCCATCTCCTGGTGCCGCTGGACGGCACTCCGGCGGGAGAGGGGATCCTGCGGCACGCAATCGCGCTGGCGCGCCTCTTCGGCGCGCAAATGACGCTGCTCAGACCGGCGGACGCGGCCGGATCCGGCGGGCCCGGCGTCTTCGGCCAGGACGCTCCCGCGGATACTCGCGGCGCGGCGCGCGCCCGCGAGCAGGCGGAGCGCTATCTGGAGAACGTGGCGGCGGAGGTGCGCGACGCCGGCGTCGAGGTCTCGACCCGCGTCGAGCTGACAGACGCTCCGGCCGAGACGATCCTCGAGGTGGCCGGAGAGGGGGGAGCGGGTACCGTCTTCGACCTCATCGCCATGGACACGCGCGCCCGGAAGGGGATCGCCCGGCTGCTCCGCGGGAGCGTGGCCGGGGACGTGCTCCAGGAGAGCCCCGTTCCCATGCTCCTGCACCACACGCCACGGGACGGGGAGTAGCCGGAGGCACGCACCCCTAGCCGCCGACCTGGAAGGTGTTCGTCACCCGCTCCGCTGCGCGCCCGGTCTCGAGGTACTCCACCCGGGTGCGTATACGGTAGTCTCCCGAGAAGCTCCGTGCCGGGATGGGGAAGGAGTCGCGCGCGCGCGATCCCGGATCGAGGAGGTGGAGGACCATCTCGCAGCGCAGGCGCGGCTGCTCCTCCGCCCGCACCCACGCCCCGCCCGCCTCGCGCTCCAGCACCGAGTGGCAGAGGTTGTAGGCGAGCGGCTGGCGGGAATGGTTGGCAAGGAAGAGAGTCACGTCCTCCCCGGCCGAGTAGACCCCCCGGTCCGTGGAGAATGCCAGGGCGGGATCCAGGGGGCGAACCCCGTCTCCCCATACCATGCACGCGGGAAACAACAGCGCCGCCGCGAGCGCGGTGGCGCGAGAGAGCAGCTTCACGTAGTACCTCCGGTTCCGTCACATCCGGTTCACGTCCACTTCAGGACGAGCGAACGGGCCGAATTCTGACGCCGGACGCCTTCTGGCAGATTTTCCGCGACCCGCCGGTCCATGGACGTGGCCAACCCGTACACGGTGTTTTCCTTCGCCGCCTATCTCGCGGTGGTGCTGGCCATCGGGATCTGGGCGGCGCGCTTCTCCTCGGCCGGCGTCTCCGAGTTCTTCGTGGGCGGAAGGGTGATGAACCGGTTCGTGGTGGCCCTCTCCGCTGTGGTCTCCGGCAGGAGCGCCTGGCTCATCCTCGGGCTCACCGGCATGGCCTACATGATGGGAGCGGCGGCGCTCTGGGCGGCGGTCGGCTACATCATCGTCGAGCTCCTGCTCTTTCTCTTCTACGCCCCCCGCCTCCGCCGCTTCAGCGAGCGCCACGACTGCATCACCGTCCCGGACTTCTTCGCGGCGCGCTTCGGAGATCACGATGGGCGGCTGCGCATCCTGCTGGTGGTGATCCTCCTGGTCTTCATGACCGGGTATGTGGCGGCGCAGTTCGTGGCCGGAGGCAAGGCTTTCGCCGTGACCTTCGGGATGCCGGAGTCGACCGGCATCCTGGCGACCGCGGTGATCGTCCTCCTCTACACGATCCTCGGCGGATTCCTCGCGGTGAGCGTCTCGGACGCGGTGCAGGGGGTCTTCATGATGGCAGCGCTCGTGGGGCTTCCCGTCCTGGCGGTCCTCGCCTTCGGGGGTCCGGAGGTGATGGGGACGGTGCTCGTCGAGATCGATCCGACGCTGCTCGACCCACTTGCCATCGGCATGGGGGCGCTCGTCGGCTTCGTGGGGATCGGCCTCGGATCACCGGGCAACCCGCACATCCTGGTTCGCTACATGTCCATCCGGGATCCGGCGGACCTTCGCTACGCGGCCGTGGTAGGGACGCTCTGGAACGTCCTCATGGCGGGCGGCGCGGTCTTCATCGGACTGGCTGGACGGGCCTTCGTCCCCGAGGTGGCGGTGCTCCCCGGCGCCGACCCGGAGAACATCTTCCCGGTGCTGGCGGAGACGCTGCTCCACCCGGTCCTCCTGGGCGTGATGATCGCCGCGGTCCTCGCCGCCATCATGAGCACCGCGGACTCCCAGCTGCTGGTGGCGGCCTCGAGCGCGGTGCGGGACTTCTACGAGACGGTCTGGCGGCGCGGGGAGCGGGTCTCGCAGAGGGTCCTGGTGCGCATTTCCCGGTGGGTGGTGCTGGCGCTGGTCCTGGTCTCGCTCGGCCTCGCCTTCCTGGCCGAGGATCTCGTCTTCTGGCTCGTCCTCTTCGCATGGGCGGGGCTCGGCGCGGCGCTGGGCCCCACCTCCATCCTGGCCCTCTTCTGGCGCCGGACCAACCGCGCCGGGGTGATGGCCGGGATCGCCTCGGGCGCGCTCGTCACCGTGCTCTGGCGCTTGGTCGCCCCCTTCGGCGGCGAGGTCTACGAGCTGCTCCCGGGCTTCGCGGCCGGGCTCCTCGCCACGGTCGTGGTGAGCCTCGCCACCCGCGCGGAGGACGGCCCGGAGGTGGTGTAGCTCTCCGGAGCGAGGGCGGCGGGAAATCTCTACCAACAGAAGCGCCCCCGGCGGGACCGCCGGGGGCGCTTCGTGCGGCTTCGCGGATGCCTCAGCGCGCTGCGCCGGACATGAAGGTCTCGGCAATCTCGTTCGGCATCTCCTCCAGCACCTTGTCGGCCTCCCCCTCGGCCACGTGCCGGCGGAGTACGGAGAAGACCGCGCGGGCCATCTCGGCCGGGTCCTCCTCGCCGCGCTGCGGCTGGAAGCTGTCCCGGATCCGCTCCAGGAATTCGCTCCGGGAGCGGACGGTCTCCGGCTTGTGCGCCGGGGTGTACCCCTCGTAGTAGATCCCGCGGACGAAAGCCGGAAGCTGCGCGGCGAGATGTGCCGCCTGGCCGGCGCTCAGCCGGTCCCTGAGGTTGAGCAGCACCGCTCGCAGGGCGATGTACCCGCGCTCCCGGTCCTCCCACCCCATCTCCTCACAGACCTCCTTCAGCCACTCGTTGGTCGTGTGAATGCTCCTGTCCAGCGCCTGGACGCCTGTGCTGGTCATGATGGTCCTCCTTCACTGCAACTCACCTGGTCGCAACTGCGACCCTCTCGCAGCCATGAAAGGCCGCAAGTCCGGTTCCAGTAAAGGCTTGGGTCCTCGGCTAGATTCCTACGGCGCCTCGTAGACGACCTGTCCTCCGAGCACGGTCATCAGAACCTCGACGTCCTTCAGCTCGCGCGGATCGATCTCGAAGATGTCCCGATCGAGCACCACCAGGTCCGCGAGCTTCCCCGGGGTGATCGATCCCTTGCGGTCCTCCGTCCCCTCGGCGGACGCGTTGTTGATGGTGTAGGCGCGGAGCGCCGTCTCCAGGTCGACGCGCTCCTCCGGGATCCAGCCGCCGTCGGGCTCTCCGTCCAGCGTCTGCCGGGTCACGGCGGCGTAGATGCCCTGGAGCGCGTCCGCCGGATACCACGAGGCCTGGGTGCCCGGCCAGTCGGAGCCGAAGGAGAGGAGCACGCCGGCATCACGCAGGGTGCGGAAGGCGTAGGTCCAGCGGATTCTCTCCGGACCGATCCGCTCCTCCATCCAGCGCATGTCGTCGATGGCGTGGTACGGCTGGACCTCGGCGATCACGCCGAGCCGCGCCATCCGCTCGGCCACCTCGGGGCCGCGCAGGTGCTGGGCGTGGATCACCCGCGGGCGCGCCTCGCCGAACCCGCCCAGCCGCTCGGCCGCCCGTTCGTACATGGTGAGCAGGGTATCGATGGCGAGGTCGCCGATGGCGTGGATCTGCGGCCAGTGGCCGGCCTCGAGGGCGCCCTCGATCAGCCCCTGCATCCCGTCCGGGTGGTCCATCATGTCCCGCCAGATCCCATGGCCGCCGGTGTGGTCGAAAGGCTCGTAGAACATGGCGGTGGACGCCCCCATGATGCCGTCCACGAAGCCCTTCAGCCCCCCGATCTGCAGGAGGTCGTCTCCCGATCCGTGGGTGAGCCCGGCCTCGGCGAGTCCCTCCCACTGGTCCAGCGTAGGACGGGCATAGACTCGCGTGGTGAGCCGACCCTCGTCACGGAGGTGCTCGAAGACCGCGATCTGCTCCCGGGGGGTGATGTCGTGGATGCCGGTCACCCCCAGCGAGCGGAGCTGGGCCAGGGCCGTGTCGGCCTCCATCACCCGCTGCTCGAAGCTCTTTTCGGGAACGGCCCGCTGCACGGCGCGGAGCGCATCTCCGGAGAGGTGCCCGGTCGGCTCGCCGTCCACGCACTCCAGCCCCTCGACCGGTTGATCGCAGGATAGGCCGGCTGCGTCGAGCGCGGCGGAGTTGGCGAGGTGCTCGGAGCGGTCCCACCGGGCCAGGAGAACGGGGGTTTGCGGGGTAATGGCGTCGATCATCTCCCGGTGGGGCCGGAAGCGCTCCCGGGCGATCCGCTCGGCGTCGGCGCCGGCATCCCCCATCTCCCACTCCTCGTAGGCGCCCCAGCTCCCCCCGGTGATCCAGGCGCCTTCAGGGAGCCTGGCCTGCGCCTCACGGATGCGCTGGACGAACCCTTCCTCGCTGGCCACGTCCAGCAGGTTCGCGCCGAGGAGGATGGCCCCGGCCTGGTTGAAGTGGGTGTGGTTGTCGATGAAGCCGGGCACCACGACGCGCCCCTCCAGCGGAACGACCCGTGTGCCGCTCCCCCGGTGGCGCTCCACCTCCGCGGCGCTCCCCACGGCGAGGACGGTGCTCCCGGAGACGGCGACCGCCTCCGCCCACGGCGCCGATTCATCGGCCGTCCAGACGCGGGCATCGGTGAGGATGAGGTCCGCGTCCTGGGCCCCGAGCGGGAGCGACAGGAGTGCGAGGGCGACGACGGCAGAGAAGGTACGCATGCTTGATCGCGGGTCGGGAGATGGATTCGCCTCGGGAAGGCTCCTCAAGATAATTCCCGTTGCGCGGGCGTGCACGCCCCCAGGCGGGAGGTCAGGCGGCGGTCGAGACGGCGTCGCGAAGGATGGCGATTGCCCTGTCCACCTCCTCGGCGGTGGTCGTGAAGTGTGGTGAGAGGCGGAGGGCCGAGCGGACGCCCCGGGCGTCGAAGTCGAGACGGGCGGAGTCGGCGGACACGGCGCTCGTGTTGACGCCGCGCTCCCGCAGCACCTCGACCAGCGCCTGCGCCTCCCACTCACCGACCCGGGCCGTCACGATTGCGCACAGCTCGGGCCCGCGATCGAGCACCTGCACGCCGTCGGTTTCTGCCAGCGCCTCCCGGAGTCGATCTGCGTGGCTGCGTGCCACACGCGCGATCTCCTCGAGCCCGGTGGACGAGGCGTGCGCGGCCGCGGCACCCAGCCCGAGGAGGAGCGCGTACGAGCGCTCCCAGTATTCGAAGCGGCGGGCGTCCGGCGCGAGCTCGAAGGCGCCGGCCTCCGTCCAGGTCGCTCCCCGGAGGTCAGGGAGGAGCGGGTGCCTGTCTCCTTCGAGCATGCGGTCGGCCACGAAGAGGAAGCCGGTACCCCGCGGTCCGCGGAGGAACTTCCGGCCGGTCGCGCAGAGGAAATCGCATCCGATCGAGCCGACGTCCACCGGCATCTGGCCCACCGACTGGCAGGCGTCGACCAGGTACGGCACATCGTGCGCGCGACAGACGCTCCCGATCTCGGCCACCGGCTGCACCAGCCCGGAGCTGGTCGGTACGTGGGTCGCGGAGACGAGCACCGGACGGCGAGCCCGGATCCTCCGCTCGAGGTCATCCGGATCGGCTCCCCCTTCGGGCCGCTCCGCCAGGTGCGCGACCTCCACCCCCCGGCGGCGCGCCAGGGAGAGGAATGCCAGCTGGTTGGAGACGTAGTCGTTCCGGGTGGTGAGGACGAGGTCGCCCGGAGAGAAGTCGAAGGCATCCAGGGCGCGGGCGAACCCCTCGGTGGCGCTCTCCACCACGGCGATGTTGCGGGGGCGTGCGCCGACGAGGCCGGCGATATCGCGGTACGCCTGCTCGATGGCCGGGGCGCTGCGGTCGGCGAGCTCGTACCCGCCGACCCGCGCCTCCTCCTCCAGGTAGCTTCGCACCACCTCGAGGACGCCGGGAGCGGGTAGCGCGCTCCCGGCGTTGTTGAGGTGGATCATCTCATCCGGGGAGGACGATCCCCTCGGGGAGCAGCAGGGCTCCGTCCTGCAGGCCATCGGCTCCCTCACCCGCGCCCGGCTCGGCCTCCGGCTCGATCATCTCGGTGGCGGGCTCGACCTCGTCCGCGAACATCCCGGCGATGTTCTGGACCGTGCCGATGATGCCCAGGATCAGTAGGAGGGTCAGCACTGGCGGAAGGACCCAGCGGAGCAGGAACCGCCAGGCCGGGAACCAGCGGACCCGCCCGGCTCCCTTGGCCGCCTCGGCCTCCGGGCTCATCATCACCCAGCCCACGAAGACCGCCACGATCAGGCCGCCGAGCGTGACCAGGAGGGTGCCCGCGATCTCGTCCACCACCCCGAGCCACTCGGCGCTCAGCGCCGAGGGGATGCCGACCAGGGCGATGGCCACGCCGGCAACGATCGTCGCCTTCATTCGCGTCCAGCCGATGCTGTCGATGGCCGAGGAGACGACCAGCTCGAGCATGGAGATGGCTGAGGTCAGCGCGCCGACGAAGAGGGCCACGAAGAAGAGGAGGCCGACGATCCTGCCGGGAGCGCCCATGGCATGGAACGCCTCGGGAAGCCCGATGAAGAGGGTGCCGATGGTGCTCTCGCCCACCATCTCGGAGAGGCCGAGGGCAAAGATGAGCGGAAAGACCATGAGCCCGGCGACGAAGGCGACCAGGAAGTCGGCCCCGGCGATCATTCCGGACTCCTTCGGCAGGTGGTCCTCCCGGGAAAGGTAGCTTGCGAAGGTGATCATCACCCCCATCCCGAGCGACAGGGAGAAGAAAGCCTGTCCGACCGCGGCCCGCAGCACGTCCAGGTCGAGGATCGCGCGGAAATCGGTCTGGAAGTAGAAGGCGTAGCCGGCGCCCGCCCCGGGTAGGAAGGCAGCGTATATGGCGATGCCCGCCACGATGGCGAAGAGGAGCGGCATGAGGACCATGGCCGTCCGCTCGATTCCCTTCCGGACGCCGACGCTCACGATGCCGATGGTCACCACCATGAAGATCAGGTGGAAGAGGAGCGCTCCGCCGCCTTCGGAATACTGCGCGAAGCGCTCTCCCGCCCCCGGCTGGAAGCCGGCGATGATCGCATCACCCGCGTAGCGCATGGTCCACCCGGCGATGACCGAGTAATACGAGAGGATCAGGAAGCCGCAGGCCACGAAGATGGCGCCCGCCGGCCTCCACTTCCCGCTCCCGAGCTGGGTGAGGGCCCGGATGGGGCTGCTCTTCGATCCCCGGCCGATCACGAACTCCGCCAGCATGATCGGCAGGCCGATCAGGAGGAGCATCACGATGAAGAGGACCAGGAAGGCCGCGCCTCCATTCTCCGCGGTCAGGTAGGAGAACCGCCACATGTTGCCGAGGCCGACGGCCGAGCCGACCGCGGCCAGGACGAATCCCGTCCGGGTGGACCACTGCTCACGGGGGACCGTGGTGACGGGCTCGCGGGGGGTTGCGCTCATGCGGTGCTCCGGGGAAGGGGACGGGGAAACCTGTGCTGGGGAGAGGTTGCGCTCCCGCGTCCCCCGCGTCAAGTCGCCGTTTCCGCGGGTGGCACGCGCGCTGCACCCTATACCCCTGCCACGCAGGCACTTGCATCGGCGGTGTCGGAGTGGCCCGATCGGCGGGAAACGGCGCTACGGCGCGGCGAAGGTCGATTCGCCCCGCGTCTCTGATCGACGCGGAAACCCTGGAGGGGAGCGAAGAATGTCCCCTGAACCACGACCGAGGTGTCCTATGAACAAGTCAATCGCAACTTTCGCGGCCGTGCTCGCAGCAACCGCCGTGATCCATGCGCCACAGCACGCGGAAGCCCAGTCCGGCGACGGATGGTGGGAGTGGGCGGCGCCCTCCGTGGTCGGCGGCCAGGAGGTCCCCACACGAAGGGGGCCGGTCCTGATCCCGGGGTCCACCGATCGTGACCGCGACGCCCGCACCGATGATCGGCGCGGCACTCTCGATCCGCGCAGTTCGCGGGACCGCGACCGGAATACCCGGCGGGGACCCGGCCAGCAGCGCGGACCCGGACAGGCGGGACGTGGACAGGGGGCGCGCGGACAGGGGCAGGGACCGCCGTTCTGCCGCAACGGGCAGGGCCACCCCGTGCACGGCCGGGCGTGGTGCGATCAGAAGGGGTGGAGCCGCGCCGGCGGCTGGGGAGACGTGATCTTCCGCACGCCGCAGGAGCGCCGTCGTGGGATGCTCGACCAGGGCGGGCTGCTGGACACCCTCGGAGATATCGTCTTCGGCCGTCTCGACGGGCAGCGGCAGCGGGCCGGAGCGAGTGGTCCGCTCCAGGGTCGCTGGGTGCAGGACCGCCACACCGGGGCGAGCATCCTGCAGGTTCGCGCCGGCGACCATCCGCTTGCGGAATTTACGGATCTGGACGGAGACGGGAGGGTCGATCTCGTCCTGACGCCGGAGCGGTAGAGCGCTTGTAAGGGGAAGCCCGGCGGTCGATGCGCCGCCGGGCTTTCGGCATCGCGATCGGATCGGCGGGAGGCGGAACAATCCTGCCGGGTCGTGGTATCACGAAGCCTATCGCCCCGCGGTGGGACGTAAGCTTGTTCGAAATTTCACAAGGAGACCATATGGGACGCCACCAGACGACGGAATTCGAGATCGCGCGCGACGAGCTGATGAGCCACATCCACCGGTGTGGCGTGCTGAAGGCGGACCGGGATCAGCAGGTCGAGTGGATGAAGGATACGGCCGACTACCTGATCGACCGCTTCCCCACGCTCTCCGACCAGCAGATCAAGGAGCTGGTCGTGATCGGCGAGCGCTTCTGCATGCCGGCCATCCCGCACGGGAAGGAGCACACGGCGCTCACGGCCGAAGAGGACAAGACGCCCGCCGCCGCTGCCTGAGCAGCGATGGAACCGGCTGCGGCCGGGTAGCACGAAGAACGAAGCGGCCCGCGGAGATCACTCCGCGGGCCGCTTTTTCATGTGTGGGCCCCGGCCAGGCCATGCGAAGGCCCATCGCCCCCGGATCTGAAACCTCCCGCCCGCCCGCCTCGTAGGGCTGGACAGGAAGCCGGCATCGTCCGCCTTCCCCTCGATCATCTCGAAACGGAGAAATCATGAAGAACCGAACGCAGAACCGCCCGACGACCCGGACCCGCACCACCCCCGCCTCGCTCGCCGGGCCGCACCTGGTGAACCGGCGTCGCTGCGCCTCCCCGTTGATCTCCGGATGGACCGGGGTGATCCGCTCCCGGAACGGACGGTGAGGCCGGAGGACCCCGGGGTGGGCCCGTTGCTCACCCCCCGGGACTGCCGGTCGGAATGAGGTCCTGGTAGCGGAAGCGGCCGTCCCGAAGGACCCGGTCGCCCCGCATGAAGTAGACGGGGTGCCGGAAGGCCGGTCCGTCGTATACGAAGGTGTGGAACTCCCCCCGCTCCCCGCACGGATCGACTCCCTCCGGAATGTCCCTCACCTGCTCCGCCCGCAGCCGCATCTCCGCCGGCTCGTAGCCGTTGTCCGCCTCGCCGTCAGCGTCCGCCTCGCCGTCCCCCGCCGCCGCCCGCGCCGTCGCCAGGTGGTGGACGAAGTGGGCGTTCCCGAGCGACCAGTGCAGACGCGACCCGTCCCCGCTCCAGGCGGGGAAGTGCCCCCCGATCTCCGTGAGCTGATTCGCGGGCATGGCGGCCCGCGGCGGGTTCGTGACGTGGATCACCGGGGGGTCGGCGCCCACGCGCGGCACATGGACGAGGTAGAGGTTCCGGTCCACCTCGGCCACGGCCTGCGTCCCGTCGGGGGAGATCAGCACGAGGGAGGCGTCCCGGGGACTCGGGTCGGCCGCCCACCCGTGTCCGGTCACCCGGAGGTGTCGCCGCTCGTCCGTCCCGTCCCACCGGAAGGAGATGAGCCCCCGCTGCCCTGAATAGGCGAAGATG
>SKRI01000183.1 GCA_007118565.1 Gemmatimonadota bacterium
ACCGACGGCGAAATTCGAACTACCGAAATCGGCGTCCGTCATGACGGGAAGGCTGAACGAGCCGTCGGAAAGGTTCAGCGTCGCGCCCGTATCCTCGTGGCCCATGCCGATCTCGAAGGATCCGTCGAGGCGGAAGGGATCGGCGCGTGTAAAGGCCACTTCGCCGGAGGATACCCAGTACAGCGCCTCGTACTCTTCCTGGTCGTCGAAGGACTGCCCGAAGACCAGGATGCCATTCGCCTCCCGGCTCCCCGTGGACGTCACCCGCCGGTCGACCCAGAGGTAGAGCAGGTCGTAGGTGCTGCCGTCCGTGCGAAGGGCGATGAGGTCCTGATCGTCGTGGCCCGCATCGTAGATCGAGAACGCCCACTCGCGCTGATCGGGGAATCGCTGGCTGATGCGGAAGGTGGAGGATACGTCGAACCTGCCGGATCGGTCGCCGGAGTAGTCGAAGGCGAGCTGGTTGCTGAACTGCGCGGGCACCTCCACGCTCACGTCCGCCGACAGCTCGCCGGCCCGTGCGGTCACCCTCGCCGCGCCCGTTCCCGTGGCCGTAACGAGGCCGTTCTCCACCGAGACGACGTCCCCGTTGCTCGTCTCCCAGGTGAGGGTCATGCCCTGCGGGAGGGTGCCGAGCACGTTGCCGTGCTGGTCTAGGACGCGCGCCTCCACGTGTGCGGTATCGCCCCGCTCGAGGGTGAGGGACTGGCGGTCCACGGTCATCTCCGTGGGGACGCGCGGCTCGGTGGAGTCACCGCAGGCGAGCGGGAGCACGAGCAGCGCGGTGATCAGCGGGGTCCTGGGGAGTCTCATGGGCTGTTCCGGAAGAGGGGGGCGTGAGAAGCGAATGTATCGGCGGGTGGAGCGGCCGCCGACGAGGGATGGCGGCCACGGGAATTTCCTCTAACCCCCGGCTGTCCCCGAGGATCCCGATCGCTTCAGGCGGGCTCCTGGATCCGCCGCGGGAAGGCGGACCCCGAGGGTCGTCGCCAGCCGCGAGCCGCGCCTTCCGGCCCCTAGATCATGATCCCGACCATCGCCGCGGTCATGAAGGCCGCCAGCGTGCCGCCGATCATGGCTCGCAGACCCACCCGCGAGAGGTCGCTGCGGCGTTCCGGCGCGATGCTCCCGATGCCGCCGATCTGGATCGCGATGCTGCTGAAGTTCGCGAAGCCGCAGAGGGCGTAGGTCGCGATCACCACCGAGCGGCCGGAGAGCTCCACCCCCTCCTGTAGCATCTGGGCCAGATGGAGGAAGGCCACGAACTCGTTCAGCACCGTCTTCTCCCCGAGCAGGACCCCTACCTGCACCGCATCCGTCCACTGGATTCCCATGAGCCAGGCAAAGGGCGCGAAGATCCAGCCGAGCACGAGCTGGAGGCTGAGCTGCGGGAAGCCGATCAGGCCGCCGACGTAGCCGAAGATGCCGTTGCCGAGGGCGATGAGGGCGATGAATGCCAGCAGCATGGCGGCCACATTCAGCGCCAGGGTCAGGCCTTCGCCCGCCCCCCGGGCTGCTGCGTCGATCACGTTCGCGTCGGGACGCTCCGGGTCGATGCGAATTTCCCCCTCGGTAAGGGATTGGCCGGTCTCAGGGTACATCACCTTGGAGATGGCCAGCGCCGCCGGGGCCGACATCACGGAGGCGGCGATGAGGTGCCCGGCGATGTCGGGGAAGAAGGCGACCAGCATTCCCACGAAGGCGGCCAGGACGCCGCCGGCCACCGTGGCGAAGCCGCCGGTCATGATGGCGTGCAGCTCACTGTCCGTCATGTCCTTGATGAAGGGCTTCACGAGCAGCGGCGCCTCGGTCTGCCCCACGAAGATGTTGCCCGCGGCGCTCAGGCTCTCCGCGCCCGAGGTCTTCATGGTCCGCAGCATTACCCAGGCGGCACCCGTCACCAGGAGCTGCATCAGCCCGATGTGGTATAGGAGCGTCATCAGGCTGGAGAAGAAGATGATGGTGGGCAGCACGTTGAAGGCGAAGTACGCCCCCGTGTTGGCCCACATTTCCGTGGCCTGCAAGGGCTCCATGGGGCCGAATCCATCCCCCACAGGGCCGACCGGCACGTTGTTGTAGACGAGATTCCCGAAGATGAAGCGGGACCCCTCCACCGTGTAGCCGATGAGTGCGGTGAAGAGGTCGTTCATTCCGGCGAAGAACCACTGCCCCGGACCGGTAAGCAGGATGAGCGCGGCGAAGATGGCCTGGAGGCCGATTCCCCACGCCACGATCCGCCATCGTACTGCCCTGCGGTTGACGCTGAGCAGATAGGCGACGAGGACGAAGGAGAAGAGCCCGAGCAGGCTCACCGCCCGCTCGCTCCAGCTGCCGCCCGCCGCGTCCTCCCGCGCCAGTCGGGCGCGCTGATCCGCGGTGACCGGCTCGCCTGGCGGTGGCGTGGTGACGGTCGGGTCCTCCCCCGGCTCGGGTAGGGCCTCGGCCGGTGGCGTCGGTGCCTGCGTCGGCACGGTGTCCTGCACCGCCTCCACCACGAACCCCGTGACCAGCAGGAGGGCGGCGGTGATCCAGAGGACCGCGAGGAAGGGTGAGGGAGATGTGCTGCGGCGCGAGCTCATACGTGACGACCGGGAGAGGGGCGGACGGCTCACGGGGAGGGCGGGTCCGTCCCCCGAAGGACGGTCATTCTAC
>SKRI01000050.1 GCA_007118565.1 Gemmatimonadota bacterium
CGCCGACGCCCGCGTCACGGAGCCCCGCCGAGACCGCGGCGGCCAGCTCGTCCGAGGTGAGCCGGTTGTCGCGGCCGAGCACGGCTTCGACCGGCTCCTCCGTGCCGGTCATCCGGCGCAGCAGCGTCCCGTATGCGCGGCCGATGGCGCGGGCCACGTCGGCGTCGATGTCCGGGCCGACCAGACCGCGGATGTCGTACTGCCGGAAGATATGCGGATTCAGCATCGTTTCATTTGCAGGGGCGAGGGAGCGTCGGCCGGCCTCAGCCCTCGAGGGCGGCCACCGCCTCGATCTCGACCGCCGCATCCTTGGGAAGCCGCGCGGCCTGGACCGCGGAGCGGGCGGGACGATGGTCGCCGAAGTGCCTCTCGTACACCTCGTTCATGGCGCCGAAGTCGTTCATGTCGCGCAGGAAGACCGTCGTCTTCAGCACCCGATCGAGCGAGCTTCCGGCCGCTTCCAGCACCGCTGCGAGGTTCCGGAGCACCCGATCCGTCTGGATCCCCACATCTCCCTCCACCATCTCCATCGATGCGGGATCGAGGGGGATCTGTCCGGCGGTGAAGACCAGGCCGCCGTGGATGACGGCCTGGCTGTACGGTCCGATGGCGGCGGGTGCCCGGTCGGTGCTGACGCGCTCCGGTCGACTCATGTTCGTGCTCGTTGAAGGTGGATCGGCCTTGCCCCCTCTCGACGGGGGCCGGTGAATGTACCCGTCCGGAGAGGGCGGTACAACCCGCGCTCCTGCCGCTACACCGCGGCCGGAGCCGGCGCCTCGGGCCGTTCGAGGTAGACGGTCTGCGTCGGGTAGGCGAATTCGATCTTCCGCTCTAGGAAGCGCCGATAGAGCTCCAGGTTGATGTGCTGTTGGATGTCCATGTAGACGCCGAAATCCGAGCTCAGGACGTTATAGACCACCTCGAAGTCGAGCGAAAAGTCGCCGAACTGCTTGAAGTGCGCCCGGTCGAAACGCGCGTCCTCCCGCTCCGTGATGATCTCCCGGACGATTCCCGGGATCTCCTCCACCCGCTCCGGCGGCGTCTGGTAGACCACGCCGAACTCGAAGACGATCCGGCGCTGCTGCATCCGCTTGAAGTTCCGGATGCGGCTGTTCAGGAGGTCGGAGTTGGAGAAGACGAGCTGCTCCCCGGAGAGCGAGCGGAGTCGCGTCGTCTTGAGGCCGATGTACTCGACCGTGCCCACGAGATCGCCCACGATGATGAAATCCCCCACCACGAAGGGCTTGTCGAGGACGATGGAGAGGGAGGCGAAGAGGTCTCCCAGGATGTTCTGGACGGCGAGCGCCACGGCGATGCCGCCCACGCCGAGCCCCGCGATCAGGGCGGTGATGTTGATCCCCAGATTGTCCAGGGCCACCAGCATCACTACGGTCCAGAGGACCAGCCGAGCGAGGAACACCATGGCGCGGACGGTGGTCACCGAGGCGGCGTCCGTCTCCAGGTTTCGCGACTCGTAGCCGCGGGTCCAAGACCCCAGCGCGGCATTCGCCCAGATGACGATTTGGATTAGGAGCGCGAAGATGGCCAGCATGGAGATCGCGCGCTCCATCCGACCGGGGAGCGTCAGGGCCAGGGAGCCTGCCCAGAGCGCGATGAGAACCAGGAACCAGATCCGCGTCCGGGTGAAGGTCTCGCCGACCACCGCGTCGAGGTCCACCTCGGAGCGGGAGGCGAGGCGGGTCAGGTGGCGAACGATGACCCACTTGAGGAGGAGCCCCAGGAAGAACACCACGGTCGCCGTGATCCCCGCGGCGATCCAGGTCTGCACCGTATTTCCGTAGAACTGCCAGCCGAGGATGTCGGCGGTGAGGTCGTTCATAGAGGGAGTCGGTAAACTGCTCGTCGAGCTGCGAACCCTGTAGATAAGGGGTCAGACCGGACGGGGGAACCCCGGTCGCTCGGGAGGTGGGGAGATGAGCTCAGGCGTTTAGCTCCCAGATCGCGAAGTTGAGGGCCGCCGCGAAGGTCACCCAGCCGATGTAGGGAAGGAGGAGGAGAGGGGCCACCCGGTGGTGGCGCAAAAAGGCGACGATGGTGGCAAGGATCGCGAGCCAGAGGAGGATGATCTCGATCAGCCCGAGCGCAGGAGAGCGGAGCCCGAAGAAGGCGGCGCTCCATCCGACGTTGAGGGTGAGCTGGAGGAGGTAGAGGGAAAGGGCGAGGCGCGCTTTGCTCCATCCGGCGCGCGCCCATACAATCCAGGCCGCGACCGCCATCAGGATGAAGAGTATCGTCCACACCGGGCCGAAAACTGCGTCCGGCGGCGACCACTCCGGCTGTTCGAGCCCCATGTACCAGTCGGGCATTCCGAGCGAGGTGAGGTAGCTCCCCATCCCCGCTGCGAGCGCCGAGAGCGCGAGCCACCCGAGGAGGCCCGCCCAGCGGCGCCCGGGGCTCATCGCTCCAGCTCGTGGCGGAGGGCCCCCTCGAGCTCGGGGAACCGGAACTCGAAGCCGCTCTCGGTGAGCCGGGCCGGGACGACGCGCTGTCCCTCGAGGAGCATGCTGCGCCCCATCTCCCCGAAAAGGGTGGAGACAACCGGCGCCGGGAGGGGAACGGCGGCCGGTCGGTTGAGCACACGCCCGA
>SKRI01000188.1 GCA_007118565.1 Gemmatimonadota bacterium
CCCGGGAAGCGAGCAGTCCTCCCACGGCGACGGCCGCGACGCCGGCGCCGACGAGACCCACCGCCAGAGGATGCCGGCGGATGACGTCGGCGGCGTCGCCCTTCGGCTCGACCTGGCGCGCGATGTCCTCGGCCAGCTCCTCGATCTGCTGGTAGCGCCGGCCCGGTTCGGAATGGAGGGCGCGCTGCACGGCGTCCTCCAGCCCCCCTCGTAGCCGGCGCCGCAGCTTCGGCACGGTCGTGCTCCGTCGATGCGCGGCCTCCCGCGCACTCGCGGGATCCTCTCGACGCTGGCATGCGATGCCCAGCTCCATCGACATCACCCCGGGACCGGGAGATGCGCCGGACCTTGTCTTCCGGGCTTTCCGATGGCGGGGCAGCTGCCCTGTCAGGAGCTCGTAGAGGAGGACGCCCATAGCGTAGATGTCCGCCGGCCTCGCGGGCTGCCTGCCGCGAAGCTGCTCCGGGCTGGCATAGCCAGGGGTGAAGCGGGTGGTGAGCTCGGCCGGCGCCCCCCGGGAGCTCGGCCCGCCCTGCGGCAGCAGTGCGGCGGAGCTGAAGTCGATCAGGCGCACGATGCCCTCCCGCTCCACCAGTACATTTCCGGGCTTGAGGTCGCCATGGGCGACACCCTGCCGGTGCGCATACGCCACCGCATCGCAGAGCTGGAGGACGAGCTGGATCCGCTCCGAAATCGAGAGCCGGTGCTCATCGCAGTACCGGTCGATCGCCACCCCGTCCACCCGCTCCCGCACGAGGTAGGGGGTGCCGTCCTCCGTCACACCCCTGTCCAGCATGCGGACGATGTTGGGGTGCCGCAGATTTCGGAGCGCATCCCCTTCGCGGAGGAACCGGCTTCGTGCCGCCTCATCCGCCAGCCCAGGAACGAGCAGTTTGACCGCCACTTCCGGCTCCTCCTGGCTCTCCACGTGCCGGCCCAGGTAGACGACCCCGCTCCCCCCGTGTCCCAGGAGACGCACGAGGCGATATCCGGCGATCTCGCTCCCGGTCCGGGTGGCGTCGAGCAGGCCCTCGATCCGGTCCGCGAGATCGAGGAAGTAGCTCGGCGAGCCACTCCCGGCCGAGCCAAGAAGGGAGGCGATCACTGCGCGTGTCCGGTCGTTGCCGTGCGGATCACGGCCGGTCGAACGTGAGGTAGCCATCTCCCTATGCCGGCACGGCGCTCCGCGCCATCCAGTCGCTGGCGCTCCGGAGGTCCCGCTTCACGGTGGCGGGAGAGACGCGCAGCATCTCGGCCGTCTCGTCGATGGTGAGCCCGATCATGATGTGACACTCGAGCGCCCGGCACGCGCGCGGATGATCCGCTTCCAGCCGCTCGAGCGCTTCATTCAGATCGATCATCTCCTCGAGTGGCTGCTCGGGGGCCCACGGCTCCTCCCACTCCGCCATCTGGTCGAGGGAAAGATCCGGCTCTCCCGACGATCGCTTCAGCGCCTTCGAGTCCCGGGCGTAGTTGGAGAGGAGCTGCCGCATGGCCCGCGCGGCAGTTGCGAGTACGTGCGCCTCGTCCTCGTACTCGGCGTCGCCGCCACTCCGAAGCTTCATGTATGCCTCGTGCACGAGCGCGGTGGTGTCCAGCGTGCGATTCCCCCGCCATTTGCTACGGTAGGCACGGGCAATCTTGTGGAGCTCCTCGTACAGGACGGACACGGCGTCGTCGAGCGCGTGGTGGTCACCGGCGGCCGCTCTTCGCAGGAGGTCAGGCAGCTCTTCCGGAGTTACGCACCGCGCGCTTGAGAATGACATGGCAGCTCGGAGGGCGGAAGGTGACCGGTGTTGGCTCGTGCTTCCGTTAAAGCCCGGGTCGGAATCGATGCCTCTATATCCTAATGCGCAGAAACCGTCCGAAGTCCGCCATCCTTTGTTCGACGGGAATCGCCGAGAGGATCCCCGCATGAGGAAGGGGTCGGTGAAAGGGGTGCACGGCGACTCAGAACCAGCACCTGGGGGATCTGTTTCTCATGCAAAAAACGCACCTCTTTGGCCACACTGCGGACCGGTTCACTTACCGCAGATCATCGTGCCGGTCGCCGCTCGATTCAATGACATGCTGCAGCCAGGGGTCCGACGGGATGCGGAGTAAGCTGCAGCGCGGAACAGGGTTGGCCAGCCACTGCGCGATCCGAGTGCGGGAGGCGCGAGCAGGCGACAAGAGTCGGATGAGCCGGTTGGGAGGGTATTTCGTGTATGTCTGATTACGGGGATGAAACTCTGGCCGCGCGTCACTCGCTGGAGCAGAGCACGACGGGCATCGCGATGCCCCGTGCCATCCCCCTTCGTCGATCGCAGCAGCCAACACGGAGGCGTCCAACCTGACAGCCGGACCTCTTTCTTTCCGCTCATCCGCTCCACGGAGGTGCCCCATGCCGACGTAGTGACACCAAAGAAGTAGCAGCATCAGTCTTTCCTTCCGAAAACGCACCCCGGCCGCGAGGCCGGTCCGCAAAGCCACGGGTCTCCGCTTCCTCGAGACGGCCGGGCTACCGAAGAAGGCCTGCCGGATCATCCGGCATCCACACAGGCCATTCTTCAAGGAGTTTTCCATGAAACGCTTTTTCGCAGCTTCAATCGCGCTCGCCTTC
>SKRI01000147.1 GCA_007118565.1 Gemmatimonadota bacterium
CACCCCCGGCCGAGCTCCCCGCCCTCCAGATCCAGGACCCCGATCCCGAGATCGACATCCGGGAGTGGGACGTTCCCTTCGAGGAGGGTCGCGCCCGTGACCCGTATATGGCGCCGGACGGCACCGTCTGGTTCGTGGGGCAGCGGTCGGACTTCGTCGGGGTGCTCGATCCCGCGACCGGCGACTTCCGCCGCATCGACCTGCCGGAGGGCGCGGGGCCGCACACGGTTGTCGTCTCACCGGACGGAACGCCCTGGTACGCGGGGAATCGCGACCGGCACATCGGCCGCATCGATCCGGTGAGTGGGGAGATCACCCGCTTCGACGTTCCGGACGACCGGGTGCGCGACCCCCACACCATGGCCTTCGACTCCGAGGGCCGCATCTGGTTCACCGCCCAGGGCGGCGGACACGTCGGCCGTTTCGACCCCCGCAACGAGGAGTGGGAGATCGTGGCGCTCTCCGAGGAGGGCTTCCGACCCTACGGGATCGTGGTGGGCGATGACGACCGGCCCTGGTTCGTGATGATGGGAACCAACCGGCTCGGCACCGTGGATCCGGCCACCCTCGAGGTCCGGGAGGTCGAGCTGCCGCGCGAGGAGACGCGGAGCCGGCGCCTCGACATCACCTCGGACGGCCGGGTCTGGTACGCGGACTGGGCTGCGGGCCACATCGGCGCGTACGATCCCCGGACCGACGAGATCCGCGAGTGGGCGGTGCCGGGAACGGCGGGCGAGCGTCCCTACGCCCTCATGACGGACACCCGTGACAAGGTCTGGTTCGTGGAGACGGGAGATACTCCGAACCGGCTGATCGGCTTCGACCCGGCGACCGAGGAGTACTTCGCCGAGGTGGAGATCCCGAGCGGCGCCGGGACGGTCAGGCACATGTACCTGAACCGCGACACGAGCGAGCTCTGGTTCGGCACCGACGTCGGCACCATCGGCCGCGCGGTTCTTCCGTAGCGCGAGCGCGCAGAGCAAAGGGTAGGATGCGGACGTTCATCGCCCTGGCGGTGATCGCGCCCGCGGGGCTGGCCGCCACGGCTCTGGCGGCCAGCCTCCTCTATCTGGACGGCCCCCCGGCCGGCCACACCGGTGGATTCGGTGAGGAGAGCTGTGCCACCTGTCACTTCGACAACCCGGTGAACGACGGGGAGGGCGAGGTACGCGTTTCCGGCTTCCCGGAGCGGTACGAGCCGGGGGAAACGTACACCGTGACCGTGGAGGTCCGCCGTCCCGGCATCGCGCTCGGCGGCTTCCAGGCGGCGGTGCGCTTCGCGGAGGGGGAGCACGCCGGACGCCAGGCGGGCTCGGTGCGCCTCACCGACGAGCGCGTCACCCTCCTCGAGACCGACTCCGTCACCTATCTCCAGCATACTGTGGAAGGTGCCTCGGTGGAGGGAGATTTGGCGCGCTGGAGCTTCGAGTGGACCGCGCCGAGCAAGGCCGGCGGGAAGGCCGTGTTGCACGCCGCGGGGAACGCGGGCAACGGCGACGACTCCGTCTTCGGCGACTACATATACCTCGCGGAGGTCGTCTCCCGCGTCCGGCGCTGAGCCGAGCCGGGGAAGCGGTCCGCGGCTCGACACTTCCCCCCCGACCGGAACCGCATCTCCCCCTCAGAGCTCCACCTCCTTCACGCCCTCCCACCGCTCCAGGAAGGGCCGCACCGACAGCCCGTGCAGCACGACGCTGATCAGGACGGTGCCGACCACGATCGTGTACAGCATGCGCCCGATCCCGGCGTCGACCCCCTGGTTCAACGCGTAGGTCAGGTAGTAGATCGAGCCGATCCCCCGAATCCCGAACCATCCCCAGTAGACCCGGTGCAGCCGGCGGAATCCGGTGCGCGCCGTGGCCAGATAGGTGACGGCGGGGCGGAGGACGACGATCAGCAGGAGGCCGAAGAGGAGTAGCGGCCAACCGAGAGCCAGGAAGTCCCCCACCCGCAGCAGCGCGCCGATCATGACCAGCACCATGGCGCGGGTCAAATCGTCGACCGACTCCACGAAGTCGGCAAAGCGCTCCAGCTCCGCCGCGTGCACGGTCATGGCGCGGCGGAAGCCGAGCCCGGTGGTGAAGGCGGCCAGGAAGCCGTAGCCGCCCGCGGCCTCCGTCAGTCCGTACACCGCGAGGAGAAGCGCGAGGGGTAGGAAAGGCGTCCGCTTCTTCGTCACCGCCCCCCGCCCGCTGAAATCGAGGTAGATGCGACCGACGATCCTTCCGAGGAACCATCCGAGCGGGACCGCGATCGCGACCGCGTAGAGCAGATCCATCGTTACCCACCACCCCAGCCACCCCCGCCATCCATCCGGCTGCAGTGTCGCGTACAGCCCGAGGTAGATGAATGGGAAGGCCAGCCCGTCGTTCAGCCCCGCCTCTCCGGACAGCCCAAATCTCTCCTCCGCCTCGTCCTCCAGATCGTGCTCCTCGAGCGGCCCCGCCAGGATCGGGTCGGTGGGGGCCAGGATGGCGCCGAGAAGGATCGCGGGTCCGAGCGCCAGACCGAAAAGCCAGTGTCCGGTGAGCGCCACCGCGACGATGGTGATCGGCATGACGATGCCGATGAGCCGCGTCACCGAGCGCC
>SKRI01000108.1 GCA_007118565.1 Gemmatimonadota bacterium
CGCCGGGACAGCTTCTGCTTGCGCTTCTTGGCGCCCGAGAGCTCGGGTTTCTCGAAGAACTTGATCAGGACGAATCCGGCCGCGAACCCGCCCACGTGGGCCCAGAAGGCCACGCCTCCGCGGGCGCCTGCATCCATGTCCGCCATTCCTCCCATGACCTGGATCACGATCCAGTAGCCGAGCACCAGGAAGGCGGGGAGCCAGAAGAAGAAGATCGGAAAGAGGTAGATGCGGATACGCTGCCTGGGATAGAGCAGGATGTAGGCGCCCATGACGCCTGCGATGGCGCCGCTGGCCCCCACCATCGGAACCGTTCCGGCCGGCGCGGCCACGATCTGGGCGCCGGCGGCGGCGACTCCGGTAAGCAGGTAGAAGGCGATGTAGCGGAGGTGCCCCATCGAGTCCTCGATGTTGTTTCCGAAAACCCAGAGGAAGAGCAGGTTCCCGAGCAGGTGCATCCAGCTTCCGTGCACGAACATCGAGGTGACGAGTCCCAGGTGCCCCGCTCCCTCGATCGGGCACTCGAAGGTCACTTCGCACGGCCGGACGCCCAGCGTCGTCACGGAGGCCATGAGCGCCTCCGGCTCCCCGGCGCCCTGCACGAGAAACCAGACCGCCACATTCGCGGCGATGAAGAGCCAGTTGACGAATGGAACCAGCTCGGTGGGATTGTCGTCGCGGATGGGGATCATGGTCGGGCGCGTTGCGCCCGGCGGCTCGCTGCTCGTGGCGCGCGGCTGGCGGTCATTCGGCCGGCTCCGGCGGGAGTGGCAGGTTTCCGGTTGGGTTCATCGGACGGCCGCACAATGCACAGGAGAGGCCGCGACACGCCGGAGCTCGAGAACGAGATCGCTCCTTGCCTTGAGACCACAGCCGACGAGCAGGCCGATGCGATGCAGTTGCCAGCCACGAGCCGCGAGCCGCCAGCAGCATCAGTTCTGTTCCGCATATGCCCGACCGACCAGCGCCTCGGGCACGATCCGCCAGCTCTCCCGGAAGTAGTCCTCCGGCCGGATCTCGCCGCGGCGCTCGATCTCGGCGATGAGAAGATCCCGGATCGACTCTCCCTCGTCGTAGACGATCGGGGCTTCCGCGACCATGGTGAAGCCGCCGCCGCCTCCCTGGCGGTAGTTGTTGAGGGCCAGGGTGAAGGTGTCGTCGTCCCGAATGGGCTGTCCGTCCCGCTCGAGCTTCGTCACCCGCTCCCCCACCGGCCGGGTCAGGTCGAGCTCGTAGTCCACGCCGCTCACCATGTCGTAGTTGAAGCCCGGCACGCCGCGGTTGGTCACCCGATCGCACGCCAGGTCGGGGCAGGGGTGGTAGTACTCCGCGCTCCGCTCCAGGTACATCCGCAGGTCCCGGCCGGTGATGCGGACCGCACGCAGGGTATTGTTGTCGTAGGGATAGAGGCGGTTGACCTGGGCGATGGTGATCTCGCCCGGACCGAGCACCGCATCCAGGTCGAAGGCGGCGGCCGAGGAGAGGTCGGCGCCGGTGACGCGCATCTGGACCTCATTGATGAAGTCGATGATCGGGGTATCGCGGACTCGCGCGCTGTCTGCGCGCCATGCCACCGGTGTCGTGCCGATGGCGCGGTTCACATGAGCCAGCGTGCGTTGGTGGGCATGATCCAGCGCCGCCTCGAACTCCGCCGAGCTCCGTTTGGGATCCGGACGGATCACCTCTCCCCGCTTGCCGATCGCCCGCCAGCGGTCACCGTCGTGCTCAATATCGAGCGTGGCCACGGCGAGCGACTGCGCCCAACTGTTCGCCTGGGTGATGAGGACACCGTTGATGGTGGAGTCAGCGAGCTCGCGATGGGTGTGGCCCAGGAAGATCACGTCGATCCCTTCGACCTCCCGCGCCAGGTCGGCCATCCGATTCTCGAGCGCCAGGCCGGTGGCGGCGGTATCGTAGCTCGTCCCCTCCAGGCCGTTGTGCGCTGCCACGATGATGATCTCCGCCCCTTCCGCCCGCATCCGCGGCACGAGCGGGCGGATGCTCTCCACGAGATCAGGAAAATCCAGCCGGCCAAGGACGTGGTCCCGGTCCCAGACGAGCACGCCCGGCGGGATCCCGGCGGTGATGCCGATGCGCAGCGGCCGCCCCTCCACCTGCCGCTCGATGATCGTGTACTGCGGATACGCCGGCCGATCGGTGCCGTGCACGAAGATGTTCGGCGCCAGGAAGGGGAGCTCGGCGTCGGCGAAGACCTCCTCCATGAATTGGATGCCGAAGTTGAACTCGTGGTTGCCGATGGCAGCGGCGTCGTACGCCAGCCAGTTCATCGCCTCGATCACCGGGTGCGGCTCTCCCCTCTCACGCGCCGCGGGATCGGAATAGACACCGGCCAACGCATTCCCCTGCAGGAGGTCACCCGAGTCCACCAGCGCGGTGCGGCCGGGATTGGCGGCGCGAATGCTGTCGATCACCGGGACAAGCCTGGCCAGGCCGAAGCCCACCTCCTCACCGGCCGTGTAGTCGTACGGAAGGAGCCAGCCGTGCACGTCTGTGGTTCCCATGACCACGAGCTGACTGCGAAGCGGCTCGTCGGGGGCGGGGTGAGGACCCTCGA
>SKRI01000218.1 GCA_007118565.1 Gemmatimonadota bacterium
GCGCTCATCACGATGGTGTTGAGCGGATTCCGGAGGTCGTGCGACACCACCGCCAGGATGTCGTCGCGGGCGCTGACCGCCTCCCGGGCCTCCTCGTAGAGGCGCCGCACCACCTCCTCGGCCCGCTTTCGGGCGGTGATGTCGAAGAGGTACCGTCGGATTTCCACGAGCTCCCCCTTCTCGTCGAAGCTTCCGACGACGTTCTGCAGCACCCAGATCCCCTTTCCGTCCGGCCGTCGTAGCTCCACCTCCTCACCGTGAATCGACTTCTCCTTCAGGAGCCGGCGGAGGAGGACCTCGCGGTCCCCGGCCTCGGGGTGCAGGGTGGCGATGTCCATTCCCACGACCTCGTCCACTGAGCTCAGGCCGAACATCTTCACGAATGCGGGATTGCAGGCGATGATGCGACCGTCGGGTCGGGTGAGCACGTCACCCGTCAGGTCCTCCTCGAAGAAGCGTCGATAGCGCTCTTCGCTCTCCTGCAGCGCCTTCTCCCAGCGTACCCGCTCGGTCACGTCTACGAGGCTGCCGAGAATGACCGTCTCGCCATCCAGCTTCGCGCGGGTTCCGTGGACCTCCACGATGATCTTCGTACCGTCCTTCCGGCAGCCACGGAATCGGTACCGCTTCGTCTCTTCCTTTCCTTCGAGGCGGCGGAGGATGTTCTCGGCGACGGTATCCCGGTCGACCTCGGCCACCAACTCGAGCTTGTCCATACCGACCATCTCCTCCTGCGTATAGCCGAAGATCTGCGCTATCGTCGGGTTGACGTAGAGGAAGCCCGCCACGGACACGATGTAGATGCCGACGAGCGACTGCTCGGCCAGAATGCGAAAGCGCTCCTCCGCCGCGGTGAGGGATCGCTCGGCTTCCTTGATGTCGCTGATGTCGTGAGTGCTGACGATCAGGAGGGGTGTCTCGCCCGCCACGACGTGTCTGGCGGATGCGACCACCCAACACCAGTTCCCGTCCCTGCAGCGCAGGCGTAGCTGGATCGAGCCTCCCCACTCAGGCGTACTGACTGCCTCGTCGAACTTCTGCTGGGAGAGGTCCAGATCGTCCGGGTGGACGAATTCGGTGGCGGGCCTGCCGATGAAATCCTCCGGCGGGATGTCGAGGAGCCGCTCGATGGAGGGGGTGATGTAGCGGATAACGCCCTCCGCGTCCATCACGTGGACCACGTCCCACATGTTGTCCAGGAGGAGGTCGGCGAGGTGGAGCGTGCGAAGGGATGTTTTTTTCGCTGGGGGAACCGCTCCCTCTTCGCTCACCGATCGGTCCATCGGATATCTGCAGAGCCGGGTTGGGGGACGGCGTGATGCAAGTCCTGCAGAAACGCTTTCACTCCCCGTTCGGAAACAGAGGGCAGACCCTGTGCCGCGCTCGAGGACTGATGGATCGATAGCCGGAGCAATGGTTCTGTCCCGGGTGAAGGGGAAAAACCTGCCCGCTGATACGATCGGAACCAGACGATGTTACCTTTCGAACCGTCTGAAGAGGGTCGGCTCAATCAGGAGCGGGAACCGGGACATCAGAACCTGATCCGAATTCTCTGCGTCCGATCGCCCACATGCGTGACGTGGAACTCGAACGGAGCGCCCCCCTCCAGGAACCCGCTCGCATCAGTCACCACAAGGTGCTCCTCCAGGCGCGGCTGCACCGTTTCCCGGAAAAGGGTTGCCGTTCCCTTCCGCGGACTCATCGCCCGGACATCGGGCAACGTCACCCGTCCATCCGCCATCGCGTCCTGGAAGTCGCTCCAGCGAACGAACCAGAACGGGACCGCGTCGCCTGACGACACGTACAATCGCGGGAAGGTGCCGGGCTCGGCGCCGGCCTCGACCAGATAGTGCCCCGCGTGTTGGAGCGGACAGGCGAACGCCCCCGGACCATCCTCATCTGGAAAATCGAAGAGCTCGAGCATGTTGAAATCATCGGGCACGCAATCGGGATCCCGGAAGAACGGGATCGCCAGCCAGCCGTCCACGTGGTAGAACTGGTTGACCAAGGTGCCGACCCGGGCATAGGCGGGAATCCCCGGGTCCGGGTCCGGAAAGGCTACCCGTTCGAATCCCTGGGACAGCAGGAGGTCTTCATCGAACCCGAGCGGGGCGTCCGCAGGCGCGCTGGCGCAGGCCGCGATCCCGATGATCAGTGTCAAGGTCAGGACGGTGCGGAACATGGGGCTCCAGTGCACGGGGAATGGGTTCGCAACGACCGATTCCAGCCGACTGCGGCTGGGGCGGTAGAACACTTCTTCACACGACCTTCTCCACGGCCACGCGGCTGGAGCTACGGACTACGAGCGCCCGGCGGAGTGGGCGGGTTACCGACCAGAGAAGGCAGGCGGTATGCCCACGGGGCGATTACGCCAAACGGTCGTTCAGCAAGCACTTAAGGAATCTTCCCACATCGTAGGCTCGCTCCTCCGTTCCGAATCGACCCCGAGGATGTTTCGTTTCTTCCCACCCCGCGGATCTCGCGCGGAAGTAATGCCTCCGGTTGCACCATGCCTGAGCGGCGGGAAGGCGAGGAGCGCCTCCCCAATTTCGGCGGAGGCCCCGAGGAACAACCTGCCGCCGCCGCGGGTTACAGGGCGCAGGTCGGATCCGTCCGACGTGCGGAGCGGCGACCGCCGCCCCCCATCACCCTCCTTTGCGGAGACATACATGCGGAAGCACTCTTCCTTCGCGGCGCGAGGCGCCGCGGTGCTCGGCCTTCTGGTCGCCTTCACCGGATGCGCCGCGCTCAGCCAGACCGAGCGCGGGGCGGTGATCGGGTCTGTGGCCGGTGCGGCTGTCGGCGCAGCGGTCAGCGGCTCGGGCAACACGGCGCGCGGCGCAGTGGTCGGGGCGGCGGTGGGCGGCGCCACCGGAGCCATCGTCGGCCGGCAGATGGACAAGCGGGCCGAGGAGCTCCAGAAGGAGGTCCCGGGAGCCCAGGTCGAGCGCGTCGGCGACGACATCCTGGTGACCTTCGACTCCGGCATCCTCTTCGACTTCGACTCGGCCTCCCTGCGTCCCGAGTCGCGCGCCGAGCTGCGACGCTTCGCCGACAACATGCGCCGCAACGCGGACACCCACCTGGTGGTGATCGGCCACACGGACTCCACCGGGAGGGTGGATTACAACATGGGGCTCTCGCAGCGTCGTGCGGATGCGGCCACAAACTTCCTCGTCATGGAGGGCGTGGAGCGCAGCCGGATCCGCACCGAGGGGCGCGGGCCGCACGAGCCGGTGGCATCGAACGCCACGGACGCGGGGCGTCAGTCGAACCGGCGCGTGGAGATCACCATCTCCCTCACCGAGGAGGCGAGGGAGCGGATGGAGCGGGAGCACGCCTCCGACCACGAGGGGTGAGCGGCGCCCCGACAAGGGGCGCGAGGGCAAGGAAGCTGGGGAGGGGGCGATCGTGAGATCGCCCCCTCTCTCGTTCAGCAGGCGGATCCGGTGACGACGCTGGCGGGCTCACTCCCGCAGCCGACCCCAGGCCTGTTGGGAATACTGCGCTTCGGCCGGGGGAACCCGGACGATGCTCTCCGCGAGCGCCGTGTAGTCGCCCCAGAAGACCCCGCGCACCGCGTGGATGGTGGATGAGTGGGCCAGCCGCTGCTCCAGAGCCTGCTCGCGCTCGGCAGGCAGCCACGCAGCGCACGAGGTCACCTGCACCAGCACGCAGAGGAGGGTGGCGGTCAATAGGATTCGCATGGCGAGCCTCCCGGGGTAGAGCGGATCCGAGAATCATCGGCGCCGGACCCGGCGTCGCTCGCTTCCGGGCCCTGGGCCGGACTGGAATGGCCTAGAGCGAGACAACGCTCCACCGCGTCCATGAGCTCGCGGGGGGTGCATGGCTTGAAGACGATCTCGGTCTGTCCGTCCAACCCGAACCCGGGAGATGGGCCGGCCGATGAATCCGCGGTGATGAGGAGGGCAGGGATCGACGCCGTGCGGGGATGCGACCGCAACCCCGCGATAAGCCCCCTCCCGTCGAGCTTCGGAAGGTGGAGATCGGCCACGACTGCGTCCGGCCGATGCGTGCGGGCAAGGTGCAGCCCCTCGAGGCCGTCACGCCCCACGATCGTGAGAAATCCCGCCCGCTGCAGGATGACCGAGAAGACGATTCTGCTGTCTTCGTTGTCATCCACGATCAGGATCAACTGGAGGCTCATGGCACCCCTCGCGTCGAAGGCGTCCGAGATCCTCGGTCCCACCCCCGAAATCGGGTGCTAGAGGCTCTCTGCTAACGGCCTCGATCGGATCTCGACGAATGGAAGGGCAGGCTGCGTGCCGCGTCCGGCGGGAGCAAAATCCATGATACGACAATGGTTTCCGTTCCCCGGCGGAGGGGTTGCCGAGGTCGGTGCGTTACGGTTGGAACCGGCTGTGTTTCGTTTCGAACCACGGTGTATGGACGCGACAACTCGGAGAACAACGGAAGTACTGATAGGGGAAGGATCTTCTCCCTGATCTCCGTGGGGAACGTAGAATGCCAATGTCGAACAGCGATCCATCTTTCCAGCCAAGCCCGCGAACCGAATAGCGGCCGCGGACTCTAGACACGGAGGTCATCATGACCCATTCGTTTTTTCACGCGCCTCTGGTCGGTGTCGTCCTTCTGGTTGGGATGTGGGCGAGCGCTGCCCACCCTCAGCACGTTCACGGCGCGCCGCAGCATCTCATTCTCCCCGCGGGAAGCGTGGTGTGGCAGGATGCGCCCACCTCCCTTCCCGCAGGAGCCCAGGCGGCATTGATCACCGGCGACCCCTCCGCACCCGGCGCCTTTACACTGCGGATCCGGGTCCCCGCCGGTTACCGGGTGCCGCCCCACTGGCACTCGGGTGTCGAGCACCTCACCGTACTCTCTGGGGATCTGTCCGTGAGAATGGGTGAGGAGGTTGACCGCACGGCCGGTGAGCGGCTTGACGCCGGAAGCTTCATGATGATGCCGCGTGGGACGCCCCACTATGTGTGGACCGAGGGCGGCGCTACCATTCAGCTTCATGGCTTGGGCCCGTGGGGTATCACCTACGTGGATCCGGCCGACGACCCGCGAGGGGCTGCGGCATCGCAGGCTGGCGAGGCCGATCTTGCGGGCATTCGGCGCGCAACCGAACGTTTTCGGGACGTGAACGTCGCGCTCGCGGAGGGCTACATTCCCGATCCTTCCAATATGTGCATCACGAGCGAGATGGAGGGGTTGCCGCGTCAGGAGGGCGCCATGGGGATCCACTACCTCCGTCCGGACCTCCTCGAGATCACAGCCGTGGAGCCACGCGTCAACGGCACGGGCGTCCATACCGATTTTACGCGGCCTGGGGTCCTGATCTACGAGCCGAAGGCAGACGGCAGCCTGGAGCTAGTGGCCATCGAGAATCTCGTTTGGGCCGGTGCGTGGCGGGCGGCCGGGAATAACCAGGCACCCTCATTCATGGGGCACGATTACTACCGGATGATCGACAACCCGCTCACGGAGGATATTGACGAGGCACACGGCTTCGAGCCGCACTATGAGCTCCACATGTGGCTGTTCCGGGAAAACCCGAACGGACTGTTCGCCCAGTTCAATCCCAGCGTCACCTGCGAGCATCACGTGCACGCGCATTGATCAATGACGGCAGGATAGGAGCGGCGGAAGCTTGCGACTCCGGCTCGCGTCATTCCGAGAGACCGAAGCGGCGCCGCTTTTCCCAAAGCGTCTTGCGGGAGATGCCGAGGCTCGCCGCCACGGATTCGAAAGAAGCGCTCTCCTCCTCGAGGGCATTCATAATGTACCGACGCTCGACCTCCTCCAGCCGGAGCCCGCGCTCCAGCACGAGGCCGTGGCGTGAGGAGACGGGAGCTCGCTCCCCGGGGCGCACATCGAGTGTGCCTTCCCGGTGGAAGATCATCGCGCGCTCCACAGCGTTCCGGAGCTCACGGACGTTGCCCGGCCAGGGGTAGTCGCGGAGCGGGGGAATGCACGCGGGATCGAGCTGGGGGGCGGGCCGACCGAGCTCTTCGGCAATCTCCTCGACGAAGCGGTCCGTCAGCTCCGGGATGATCTCGGGCATGCGGCGGAGCGGCGGCATCTCTACCGAGGTGACGTCGAGACGATAGAAAAGGTCCTCCCGGAAGGTCTTCTCCTCCACGCGAAGGCGGATGTCCTCATTGGTCGCGGCAATGACCCGCGTGCGCACCGGGATCGGGTCCACGCCACCAACCCGTCTTATCTCCCGGCTCTCCAAATAGAGAAGAAGCTTCGCCTGCAGGTCGAGCGGCAGCACGCCGATCTCGTCGAGCAGGACGGTCCCGCGCTCGGCCGCCTCGATGAGGCCGCGCTTCATCGTCCTCGCATCGGTGAAGGCGCCCTTCTCGTGACCGAAAAGCTCACTCTCCAGGAGATGAGACGGCAGCGCGGCGCAGTTGATCTCCACGAACCGACCGATGCTCCCGGATTCCGCGTGAATGGCGCGGGCGAGGATGCTCTTGCCCGTTCCCGACTCGCCGGTGATGAGGACCCGCGCCAGGGGAGAGAGCGCCACCTGCCGGACGAACTCGCGCACCGCCTCCAGCAGGGGGTGATTCCCGCTCAGGATGCTCTCGAGGCCCGCGCGCGTGCGCGCCTGGATGGCCCGGGCCTCCTCCCGGATCGGTCGGTCCCGCACCGCCCGCTCGATGATGGCCTGGAGCGCGTCGACGTTGAGCGGCTTCGGGAGGAAGTCCGTGGCGCCCGCCTGGATTCCCTCGGCCGCTCGCTCCAGGCTGTGGTTCGCGCTCATGATCACCACCGGAAGCGTCGGATCGAACTCCCGGATCTGGCGGACGAGCTCGATCCCGTTCATGACGGGCATGGTGAGATCGGTGAGGACGGCGTCCACCGGCGCCCGGTGAATCCGCTCGAGTGCCTCCAGACCGGAGGTAGCGAGCTCCACACGCATCCGGCCGGGACGATGGAGATTCGCCTTGAGGACGGCCCCGAACTGGGGATCGTCGTCGACGACCAACAGGTAGGTCGGCTGCATGCAGGGGCGCGGGTGGGTGGATGCTACGAAAGGTAACGCCGTCCGGGTGGATTCGGAACGCAAACGACCATTCGGAGGTGGTGCGGCTACCAAAACCCTTTGCGCGGCAGGGTTTTAGTCATGCGAAACGATCAGGCATACCGCCTGCCTTTCTTCGGAGCGTCGGCACATCAATTTGATCGCCGATCGTACCTGAACCGTTGAGTCGAATCATGAAACCGAACAGTCTGAAAACTATCGCCTTTGCCGCGGGGCTCGCCCTGCTGGCTCCGGCCGCGGCTTCCGCGCAGTCGGTCTGGATCGAGCGTGCCCACGAGCCGTCCGTGACGGTGGAGGCGGCCAAGCCGTTCTTCGACGAGTCGGGATCGACGAGCACGTCGTCTGCGCTGGCGCTGGGGCTGCGCCTTCCGGCGACCGCAAAGATCCTCGTCGCGGCCGAGCTGCCGTTCGCGCACTCGGGTTGGAAGGAAGGCGCGGTGACGACGCGCGAGAGCAGCATCGGAAACCCCTATCTCGGCGTGGAGGTGCGGCCGATCGCGCAACCTCTCCGCCTCGACCTCGGAGTGCGCTTCCCGCTCATGCCGGCGGACGAGCTCGGTCCTGCCCTCGTCGGGATGTTCTCCGACGTTGAGCGGATGGACGCATACATGCCGGAAACCTGGTCGGTGCGCGCGGGCGCTGCCTACTCCGTTCCGCTCGCACCGAGCATCGGAGCCAACGTGCGCGGCGGGCCGCTCCTCACGGTCGCCAAGCACCAGGTCGAGGAGCTGGACCGCTCAGAGCTCTTCGCGACCTACGGGGGTGAGGTGTTCTATCAGCCGAGCCGGCTACGGCTGGCGGGCGGCCTGTCCGGAGTCACGCACCTGAGCGAGCGCGACACGAGCTTCGACGACCGGTCGCTGCACCAGATGGGGCTCGGGGGCAGCTACCGCTTCAACCGGGTCCGCCCGGGAGTCCATGTGGGCATTCCCATCGACCGGGATTACCGGGAGGTCATGGACTGGAGCGTCGGGCTCAACGTGCAGGTCGGTCTGCGGTAGACGATGCCAGGGGCGCGGGGGCTCAAGCCCCCGCGCCTGCGGCTTTCCGGTCACCCCCCAGCATCGCGGCAGCGTGAAGTGTTGCCGAAATCTCCCACCCTCTGCTTCGTACCATCATGGCAAGCTCACCCCGCTGTAACGGACGTACCGCAATGCGAGGGCTCGCTCCGCTCCTTGCGGGGGGTCTCCTTCTCATCGCAAGCCTCACCATTCCCGGATATCTCGCGGCGCAGGCACAGGAAACGACCCTTCCCCGCCCCGCGCATCAGCAGGTGATCTCCGCCAACCCGTTCGGGCTCCTGTTCGAGTTGTTCAATGCCGAGTACGAACGCGTCGTCACCGGCTCCTCGACCGCGGGGGTCGGCGGTTCAACGGGATCGTCCGAGGGCGAAACCTACCTCAATGCAGACCTGTTCTGGCGCTTCTATCCGCAGGGAACTCCGCTCGAGGGCTGGACCTTCGGGACGAAGGCCGGAATCACGAACCTTCCCGAATCGGGCACCTTCTTCGGAGCGGGCTTCGATGCGAATTACAGCTGGCTCCTCGGCGAGAACGACAACTTCTACGTCGGTACGGGCTTCGGTCTGAAGCGTCTCTTCGGCACGAACGGCGAAGAATCCGATTTGCAATTCGTCCCCACCATTCGCCTCGTGAACATCGGCCTCGCCTTCTGACCCGAGAGCCATTCAAGCCACCGTGAGGGGTTTGCGGGCCTGACTCACCGTCGAAGAAATGCCGACTCGATGCCGGGTCGAGCTGCTACAGGGGATCGGGAAGGGTGGTTGGGTGCGAGTTTGGAAGAGCGGGGAAGGACGATTCACGACGCGGACTCCCCCGCCCCGGGGCGCGTGTGTGCCGCGGGGCGGGGACCCGTTTTCCTGTGGGAGGCTCTTAGAGCGTGGCGCGGAGCCCGAGGATCAGCTGCCGCGGAAGGCCGGGCTTGATGCCCTGCGGGCGTCGGGACGCAATGTACTGCGCGTCCAGCACGTTCTTCACCGATCCGAAGGCGGTGAGGCCCGTGCGTGGGACCTCCCACTGCGTGGTGAGGTTCCAGACATCGTAGCCCGGGATCAGGCCGACGCGTCCATCGGCGGTCGGCTCCACCGTCTCGAAGTTGTCCGCGAACTGCTCGGAGACGAAGAAACCCTCGAGCGTGGTGGTCCAGCCTTCGACCGGCTCGACCGCCAACATGGCCGCCAAAGTGTGCTCCGGCGCGTACGGAAGCCGGTTACCGTTCACCACCAGCTGCTCGGCGTCACCGTGCCGGTCCCCGGTGAAATTGGCGCGGACGAAGGTGTAGCTGGCCGAGCCACGAATCCGACCGGGCGCAGCGAGCCACGATCCGATGTCGAGCGCGAGGGCAGTTTCCAGACCCGCGTGGCGAGTTTTCCCCTGGTTGGCGATGACCGCGTCCGAGACGGAGCCCGCCCACTGCGCGGAGGGGATGATCTGATTGCTGAAGTCGAGCAGGAAGAGCGTCGACTCGAGGTGGACGCCCGGTGCCACCGCGCTGCGCATCCCCAGCTCGTAGTTCCAGCTCCGCTCGGCATCGAGCTCGAGCGAGACGACGTCGTCGACATCGGCCACGTAGAGCATGGCGTCCTTGGTGCGCGGCGGAGCGAAGCCGCGGTGCGCGCCGGCGAAGACGGACCCGTCGTCACCGATCTGCCAGGCGAGGCCGATACCGGGAATCACCTCGAAGAGCCGATCTCCCGACCGGACGTCGGTTTCGGTTCCGCCACTCAAGAGTATGCGACGGTCGTGGCTGAAGCTCTCCACCCTGACCCCTGGAGTCAGCTCCACGGTCGGGGTGAGCCGTAGGCGGTTCTGCACGAATCCGGAGACGGCGAGACCGGTGCGAATCTCCTCGTTCCGGAGCACTCCTTCACTCTCGAGGGTCTCACGGTCCACGCGCTGCTCCTCTGCACGCTCGTGATGAACCCGGAACCCGAC
>SKRI01000252.1 GCA_007118565.1 Gemmatimonadota bacterium
CGCGGCTCGCCCCGACCTCACTCCCCCGGTGTTTCCCCCGCTGGTGGGGAAGGGACGCCGCGAGAGGCGAAGGATGATCGCCGAGCATCCGGGTGGCCCTCACCCCCCGACCCCCTCTCCCCAACCTGGGAGAGGGGGGGATTGCAAGATCGGCTTTCCCTCTCCCCCGCGAGGGGAGAGGGTGGCGCGCAGCGCCGGGTGAGGGAGTCCGGCGATGACTGACCCCCGCGCGGAAGGCGACTCTGTCCAGGACCCCCGGCGAGCCGCGAGCAGCCAGCCGCGAGCAGCCCGCGGTACCCGCACCTCGGACTACGAATACCATCTCCCCGAGCACCTCGTCGCCCAGCACCCGGCGGATCGGCGGGACGCCAGCCGGCTGCTGAAGCTCGACCGGGAGACGGGGGAGGTCACGCACGGCACCTTCCCGGACATCATCGACCTGGTGCCCGCCGGGGACATCCTGGTGATGAACCGCACCCGCGTCATCCCGGCGCGGCTGCGCGGAAGGAAGCCGACCGGGGGCGAGGCCGAGGTGCTGCTGGTGAACCCCGAGGGTGACTCCGACCTCCGCTGGCGGGCGCTGGTGCGTCCCGGCCGGCGCCTCCGCGCGGGCCAGCGGGTGGAGATCGCAGATGAGCTGGCCGTGGAGATCGAGGCGGAGCACGAGGACGGCTCCCGCACCGTGCGCCTGATCACCCACCTGCCGCTCGCGGAGGCGCTCGACCGGCACGGGAGCGTGCCGCTCCCGCCGTACGTGGAGCGTGAGGCCACCGCCGCCGACCGGGAGCGCTACCAGACCGTCTACGCCAGCGAGAGGGGGTCGGTGGCGGCGCCCACCGCCGGGCTCCACTTCACCCCCGAGATCCTGAAGGCGCTGGAGGAAAAGGGGGTGCGCACCGCCTGGCTCACCCTGCACGTGGGCCCCGGCACCTTCCGCCCGGTGGAGGTCGAGGACCCCGTCGGACACGCCATGCACTCGGAGTGGTACCATCTCCCCGACGAGACCGCCGCGGAGATCAACCGGATCCGCGCCGGCGGAGGATCGCTCTGGGCGGTGGGGACCACCACGGTGCGGGTCCTGGAGAGCGTGGCCGACGAGGACGGCACCCTTGCCGGCGCCTCCGGCTGGACGGACATCTTCATCCATCCCCCCTACCGGTACCGGGCGGTCGATCACCTCCTCACCAACTTCCACCTGCCGCGCTCCACCCTGATGATGCTGGTGGCCGCCTTCGCCGGGTACGAGGAGACGATGGCGGTCTACCGGGCGGCGGTGGAGGAGGGGTACCGGTTCTACTCCTTCGGGGACGCGATGGTGATCGTGTAGGGCGCCGCGCACGCTTGCGTCCGCCCCTGTTTTCCCGCACATTATCGGCTTCCGAATGCCGGGTGGGGACGCGCGCCCGCCCGGTTTTTTCATCCCCGGAAGCACGGTCGAACGCTGTTCTCCTTCGAGCTCCAGGCCACCTCGGGCGCGGCCCGCGCCGGCACCTTCCACACCCCTCGCGGGGTGGTGGAGACGCCGGTCTTCATGCCCGTCGGCACCATGGCCACGGTCAAGGCCCTGAGTCCGCACGAGGTCGAGGAGCTCGGCGCGCAGATCATCCTGGCGAACGCCTACCATCTCTACCTCCGGCCGGGCCACGAGACGATCCGGGAGATGGGGGGGCTGCACGCCTTCCAGAACTGGTCGCGGCCGATCCTCACCGATTCGGGCGGCTTCCAGGTCTTCTCGCTGGCGGAGAGCCGGACGCTGGAGGAGGAGGGTGTCCTCTTCCGCAGCCATGTGGACGGGTCGAAGCACCTCTTCACCCCGGAGCGGGTGATGGAGATCGAGCACGCGCTCGGCGCGGACGTCATCATGGCCTTCGATCAGTGCCCACCGGGGAAGGCGGACCGGTCGCTCGCGCGGGAGGCGCACGAGCGCACCCTCCGCTGGCTGGCCCGCTGCCGCCGGCGGTTCGAGGAGCTGGAGGCCGGGCGGGAGCAGACGCTCTTCCCCATCATCCAGGGGAGCACCTACCCGGACATCCGCGCGGAGGCGGCGCAGGCGGTCACGGAGATGGGCCCGTGGGACGGGGTGGCCATTGGCGGGCTCTCGGTGGGGGAGGAGCGGGAGGTCATGTACGACACCATCGAGGCGGTCGAGCCGCACCTACCGGCAGACCTTCCGCGCTACCTGATGGGCGTCGGCTATCCGGTGGACCTACTGCAGGCGGTTGCGCGCGGGGTGGACATGTTCGACTGCGTGGCACCCACCCGCAACGGACGCAACGGGACGGCGTGGGTCGCGGGGGCGGGGCAGGTGAACGTGAAGGCGGCGCGTCACGCGCGGGACGAATCACCGCTGGATCCGGACTGCGACTGCTACACCTGCCGGACCTTCACCCGCGCCTACCTCCGGCACCTCCTCATGGCGGGGGAGTGGCTGGGAGGAAGGCTGGTCTCCATCCACAACCTCCGCTTCCTGGTCCGGCTGGCCGCGCAGGCGCGCGAGGCTATCCTGGACGAACGCTTCGAGAGCTGGAGCGGTGATTGGCTGGAGCGCTACCGCGAAGGTGCGCGGGAGACCGCCGCGGCGGGCGCGGCGTAGGAACCGATCGACGATGACCCGGGTCCGGCGCGAATGGTGACCGGACCCTCACACATGCGGCTTCAAGGAGGCTTCCGGGATGGGACAGATTTTCCTGCTTTTCATGATCCTCCTCATCTTCTACTTCGTGCTGATCGTGCCGCAGCGGCGCGAGCAGAAGCGGCACCAGGACATGGTGGCCGCGCTCAAGAAGGGAGACGAGGTGGTGATGACCGGCGGTCTGGTCGGCGAGATCGTCCACATCACGGACGATCGCCTAACCCTGAGGACCGCCGAGTCCCGCGTGATGGTGGACCGCGGCCGCGTGGCGCGTCTGGCCACGGCGCCGGAGCCGGCGGCCAAGTAACGCTGATTCGCAGAGGAATGGCGAAGCGGACGATCGAGCTTCTGGGCGCGGAGGTCCTCCGGAAGCCGGCCAAGCCGGTGTCCGAGCTCGACGACGAGCTCCGCTCCCTCATCGACGACATGTACGAGACCATGCGCCACGCGGAGGGAATCGGGCTGGCCGGTCCGCAGATCGGCGAGTCGCGGCGTGTGGTGGTCATCGAGGCGCTGGACGAGGAGTCCGAGCCGCTGGCGCTGGTGAATCCCCAGGTCGTGGAGTCGTCGAAGGAGGTGGATCGCGCCGAGGAGGGGTGCCTCAGCCTCCCGGGGCTCACGGCGGTCGTCGAGCGGCCGGCCCGGGTCACCGTGGAGGCGGTGGACCCGCAGGGGGAGCCGCTCCGCATCGAGGCGGACGACCTGCTGGCCCGCGTGCTCCAGCACGAGATCGACCATCTGGACGGGATTCTCATCCTCGACAAGGTATCCCCCCTCAAGCGGAGGATGCTCCTGCGGAAGTGGAAGAAGCGGACGTGAGGGTTCTCTTCTGGGGAACACCCGACTTCGCCGTGCCCACGCTGCTCGCGCTCGACGAGGAGGGGCACGACATCGTGGGGGTGGTGACGCAGCCGAGCCGGCGCTCGGGAAGGGGAAGGAAGGAGTCGGCGCCCCCCGTCAAGGAGGTGGCGGACGAGGAGGGGATCACGGTCTTGCAGCCCGGCTCGGCGCGCTCCCCCGAGCTCCTCGAGGAGCTGCGAGCGCTCGAGCCGGACGTCTCGGTGGTCGTGGCGTACGGCCAGATCCTTCCGAGGGAGGTCCTCGACCTGCCGGCCTACGGCTCCTTCAACGTGCACGCCTCTCTCCTCCCGGCCCTCCGCGGCGCTGCCCCCATCCAGTGGGCGGTGCTCAGCGGGTTGGACCGGACCGGCGTGAGCATCATGCGCATGGAGGAGGGGCTCGACACCGGCCCCGTCCTCTTCCAGGTGGCGGAGCCGATCCGGCCGGACGAGTCCGCCACCGAGCTTCAGCACCGCCTGGCGGAGATCGGCGCCGAGGCCATGGTGGACGCCCTCGCCATGCTGCAGGGCGACCAGGTGGAGGAGCGCCCGCAGGACCACGCGCGCGCCACCTACGCGCCGAAGATCGACCGCGACACGGCGCGGATCGACTGGGCACGCTCCGCAGAGGTGGTCGGCCGCTGGATGCGCGGGATGGACGAGACGCCGGGTGCCTGGAGCCATCTGGGGGACACCGGCCCGGTCAAGCTCTTCTGCCCCAGCGTGGAGGGGGAACCGGGGGAGCCGGGCACGGTGCTCGAGGCCGATGACCAGGGGGTGCTGATCGCGACGGGGCAGGGGAGCGTCCGGGTCGACGAGGTCCAGCCGCCGGGGAAGCGGCGGATGAAGGCGGGCGACTGGGTTCGGGGACGGGGAGTGCACAAGGGCGACCGGTTCCGCTGACGGAGCCGTGCCCTCGCACATCCCCCCGCTCCACCTGATCACCGACGACCGGCTGCTGGCGGAGGAGCTCTTCCCGAAGCGGGCGCGCTCGGCCATGGCGGCGGGCGGCGCGCGGATCGCGCTCCACCTCCGCGGCCCCCGGACCACGGGCCGACGCCTGTACGAGCTCGCGCTCCTCCTCCGGGAGGAGGCCGCTCGCACGGGCGCCTGGCTGATCGTCAACGACCGGGTGGACATCGCGCTGATGGCGGATGCCGCCGGGGTGCAGCTCGGCGGTCGGGGCATGGAGATCGGCGACGCGCGCGCGCTGCTCGGCCGGGAGGCGCGGATCGGCGCCTCGGTGCACGGCGCGGAGGAGGCGGTGCGGGCGGCAGCGGCGGGCGCCGACTTCCTCCTGGTGGGAACCCTCTTCGAGACCGCCTCGCACCCGGGTCGTCGGGGACGCTTCGAGGTGCTGGAGGAGTGTGCCGCGGCCGGCCTGCCGATGGTCGGGATCGGCGGGGTCACGCCGGCGCGCGCCGGCAGGGTGCGGGTGGCGGGGGCGCGGGGGGTGGCGGTGATCCGCGGCGTCTGGGAGGCGCCGGAGCCGGCGGAAGCGGTCGAGGATTACCTGAGCGAGTGGGAAAGTGATGGCTGAGATCGAGGTCACGGTGAACGGGGATCTGCGGAGGATTCCCGCGGGCCTCACGGTCCGCGGCCTCCTCTCCCATCTCGAGCTCCACCCGGGGATGATCGTCGTCGAGCACAACCGGCGCATTCTCCGGAAGGAGGTGTACGACGATGTGGACGTCCAGCCGGGGGATGAGCTCGAGCTCGTCCAGTTCGTCGGAGGAGGGTGAGACGGCCGTTTCCGTGCGAGGAACGTCGTCTCCCCGACACAATGCGAGGGAATCGATGACTGCTTTGGATACAGAGGTACGAACTGCGGACGCCCCGCTCACCATCGCCGGACGCGCCCTGCGCTCCCGCCTCATGGTGGGAACGGGGAAGTATCGCTCCAACGAGGAGATGGTGGCAGCGATCGAGGCGTCCGGCGCGGAGGTCGTGACGGTGGCCGTGCGTCGGGTCGATCTCGACCGGAGCGTGGAGGAGGGGGTGCTCCACCACCTCGACCCGGAGCGCTATCTCCTTCTCCCCAACACGGCCGGCTGCTACACGGCCGAGGACGCCCTGCGCTACGCGCGCCTCGGGCGTGCCTCCGGGCTCTCCGACTGGGTGAAGCTGGAGGTGATCGGTGACGAGGAGACGCTCCTCCCCGATACCGAAGCCACGATCCGGGCGGCGAAGGAGCTGGCCGAGGAGGGCTTCAAGGTTCTCGCCTACACCAACGACGACCTCATCGCCGCGCTCCGCCTGGAGGACGCGGGGTGCGCGGCCGTCATGCCGCTCGCCTCACCCATCGGGAGCGGGCTCGGGCTGGTCGATCCCTTCCACATCCGGACCATCAAGGCGCGCCTCTCGGTGCCGGTGATCGTCGACGCGGGCCTCGGAACCGCTTCGGACGCCGCCGTGGTCATGGAGCAGGGGGTGGACGGCATCCTGGCGAACACCGCGCTGGCCGCGGCCGACGATCCGGTGCGGATGTCCCGCGCCATCGGCATGGCCACGGAGGCGGGGCGCCTGGCCTATCTGGCGGGGCGGATGCCGAAGCGCGAGTTCGCGGTTCCCTCCAGCCCCACCACCGGGATGCTGGATGAGGGCTGACGGCGCCCGGCAGTCCCCGGGACGCCCGCACATCACGGTCGCTGAGTAGCGGGCCCGGGCCGACCGCGCCCCGCCGCGCCGCGCTGGAGGTGATGCGGGCGCTCCGCAGACGCCATCTTCTGGATTCCGCCTTCGATCGTGCCGCGGTCGGCGTCGAAGCGGGGGAGCGGGGATGGCTGCGGGAGCTCGTCTACGGCACGGTTCGGCTCCGGGGCCGCATCGACCATCACCTCGCCGGCCGGGTCCGGCGGGGGCTCGACTCGGTCGATCCGGACGTGCTGGACACTCTCCGGCTCGGGACGTACCAGCTTCTGGAGATGGGCTCCGTCCCGCCGTACGCGGCC
This sequence comes from Gemmatimonadota bacterium, assembly GCA_007118565.1. Lineage (GTDB taxonomy): Bacteria > Gemmatimonadota > Gemmatimonadetes > Longimicrobiales > Longimicrobiaceae > SKRI01. The sequence continues at coordinate 6,423 of SKRI01000252.1, forward strand.
ATCTCCGAGTCGGTGGAGCTCGTCCGGTGGGCGGGGGTCCCCCGCGCCGCCGGTTTCGTCAACGGGGTGCTCCGGGGGCTGCACCGGGAACGGGACCGGCTCGCGCCCCCGGCGGGGTGGAAGGAGACGCCCGAGGGGCTGGCGCGGTGGGGATCGCATCCACGCTGGCTGGTGGACCGTTGGGTCGGGCGGTGGGGAAGGAAGGAGGCGGCGGCACTCCTCGAGGCGAACAATCGCCGTCCGTTCCTGTACATCAACCCGATCGGCATGACCGCCAGTCGCGCCGCCGGCCTGCTCGCGGAGCGGGGGGTCGAGGCCGCGGAGGTGCCGGCGGTCCCAGGATCGCTCCGGCTCCCGGCCGATGCGCGGCTCTCGGAGGTGCTGGAGACGGTGCCGGCGGTGGTCCAGGATCCGGCGGCCGCCCTGGTGGTCGAGTACGCGGCGCTGCCCGCGGAGGGTCGGGTCCTCGACCTCTGCGCGGCCCCGGGGGGCAAGGCCGCGGCGCTGGCCGGAAGCGGCGCGCGGGTCACGGCCATGGACCGCGCGCCCTCGCGGCTGGAGCGGGTGGTGGAGAACGTGACGCGGCTCGGGCTGTCGGACCGGATGGACGTGCTGGCCGGGGATGCCACGGCGCCGCCTTTTGCGGAGCGCTCCGCGGACGCCGTGCTGCTGGACGTTCCCTGTAGTGGGACGGGAACCCTCGGGCGGCACCCGGACGGGCGATGGCGGCTGGCGCCGCAGGACATCGAGGCGCTGGCGGAGCTGCAGCGCCGGATTCTGGACGGCGGGGCGCGGCTGGTCCGCCCTGGCGGGCTGCTGGTATACGCGACATGCTCCCTCGAGGAGGAAGAGAACACAGTGCAGGTAGAAGATTTCCTGAAGCGCACCCCGGAGTTCGTTCCGGAGCCGGTTCCCGACGTCGTGGACGACCGCTTCCTGGATGAGGCGGGGCGGCTCGAGGTCGTGCCCCAGCGCTCCGGCTTCGACGGCTCCTTCGCCGTCCGCATGCGCCGCGCGGGATGAGCAGGCAGCGACGCCGCCGCAAGGCACAGGAGTCACGTAGCGCCCGGACGGGGCGTGGTCGTAATGTCCTCATCGGGATCGGGGTGGTCGTCGCCACCTTCCTGCTGGGTTACGTCCTGACGGCCATCGTCTTCTTCCCCGGCATCGATGGGGACCGGATCGTCACCGTTCCCGACCTCCGCGGGCAACCCGAGGGGGAGGCGCGCGCGCTTCTGGACAGGCAGGGGCTCGTCCTGGAGACGGGTCCTGATCTCGACCATCCGACCGCTCCGGCCGGCGCCGTCCTGGTGCAGACGCCGATGCCGGGAACGGAGGTGCTCCCCGGCTCCGGCGTGCGGGTGACGCTCAGCGCAGGAAGGTCGCGGCGGTCCATTCCGGATGTGCGCGGCCTGTCCGCCCTGGCCGCGGGAGATGCCCTGGAGCGGATCGGTTTCCAGGTTCGCATCCAGGAGGTGGAGGACGAGGCCATTGCCGGACGGATCCTCGACATCCAGCCCCAGCCCGGCACGATGGTGGAGATCCCGGCCATGGTCCGGCTCACCGTCAGCATCGGGCCGCCGCACGTGGAGGTTCCCGAGCTCGTGGGGATGACCGAGTCCGAGGCGCGTCAGCTCCTCTCGGAGGTCGGCCTGCAGCTCGGCACGGTCGAGTTCAACCGCTTCTCACTGCGTCCGCGGGGAACGGTCACGGCCCAGCGCCCCTCACCGGGGGTCGAGCTCCGCTCGGGATCGGCGGTGGAGGTGACGGTGGCGGGGCGGCAGGAAGCGCCCATGCAGTTCGATCCGCGCTCACCGGGAGGTGATGATGGCTGAGGAGCGAGACAACGTTCGACGCGCCCGGCGCAGCCGGGATTGGTGGGTGGTGGGTGGCGTCGTTCTCGTCATCCTCCTCCTGATCGGCGTCGGATGGACAGCGCGCGACAGCATCATGCCCGTGGAGGTGGGTACGCGGGCGCCCGATTACGTCGCGCTCGACTTCGACGGCAACCCCGTTTCGATCTCCGACCTCCGCGGTGAGGTGGTCCTGCTGAACGTCTGGGCCACCTGGTGCCCGCCGTGCATCGAGGAGATGCCCTCCATGCAGCGGCTGCACGAGCGGCTCGCGCCGCGGGGGCTGCACATCGTGGCGGTCAGCATCGACGCGCGACCGGGCGAGCGTGACGCGAGTGGCAGGGAGGGGGGCAACGTCGCCGCCTTCGCGGACGCATTCGATCTCGACTTCTCGATCTGGCTCGACCGCTCCGGGGGAATTCAGCGGGCATACCGGACCACGGGCGTCCCCGAATCCTACGTCATCGACCGGGACGGCACGATCGTCCGCAAGGTCATCGGCGCCATCGAGTGGGATCACGAGGCCAACATCGAGTTCTTCGAGCGTCTCCTCGGCGAAGAGAGCTGATCCGGCCCGTGACTTCTCCCTCCGACACGGAAACGCCATGAGCAGCGGGCTGGGCCTCATCACCCACAACTGGAAGCTGAAGCTACTGGCGATGGTGCTCGCCGTCCTGCTCTGGGTGGTGGTGAGCGCGGACCAGGAGGTGTCCCAGTGGGTGGAGGTGCCCGTTGAGGTCGTCAATCGGGACGTGCAGCACGTGACCGCCTCGGGCCCGATCCCGGAGGTGGTGGAGGTCCGGTTTTCCGGGCCGCGCCGGGACTTCGCGCAGCTCCTCTTCGACCGGCCCCGCCTCCGCCTGGTGATCGATGACGTAACCGCGGAATCGGTCGAGTATCCTCTCAGCCCGCGGATGATCGACCGGCCGGCCGGCCTCACCCTCTCGGCGCTCGACATCCGGCCCGGGTCGGTCCGCATGGCCTTCCATCGGCTCGAGTCCCGGGACGTTCCGGTCGAGCTGCGACTCGACCCGCGCATCTCCGAGGATCTGGCGCTGCGCGAGGTGCGAGTGCGCCCGGCCACGATCCAGATCTCGGGGCCGGCGCGACGCCTCGAAGAGATCGACGGCATCCCCACCGAGCCGCTCTTCGTCGAGGCCGAGGATACTCTCTTCGTGCAGATGCTCGACCTCGACCTCGAGATCCTCGAGGGGCTGCGCTTCTCCGCCGCCCAGGTGGAGGTCTCCGGGCGCGTGCAGCCGGTGGACGAGCGGACGGTGTCCGGCGTGAGCGTGGTCGGAACGCCAGCCTTCGCCGTGGATCCGGTCACGGTGGACGTGCACCTCCGGGGGCCCCGGGACGCGGTCGATCTCGCGGCACGCAGGCCTCTCCGCGTCGAGGTGATCGCCGACTCGATCCCGGACGACGTTCCCGAGGAGGGGGCAGTGGTGCCGGTCCGGGTTGGCGGTCTCCCGGAGGATGTGACCTCGGTGCCGGATCCGGACCGCGTGCGGATCATCCCGCTCGCTCCGGCCCCCGACGAGGTCTTCCCCGAGCCGCCGGCCGATCCGGATGGAGAGCCGGAGGGAGATGCGGGTGCCCGGTGAGGGGACCATACTGGCGGTCGAGACGTCGTGTGACGAGACCTCCGCCGCCGTGCTCACCGGGGAGCGGGAGCTCCGCGGACACGTCATCTTCTCTCAGGACGCCCACCGGCTCTACGGCGGCGTCGTCCCCGAGATCGCCTCGCGCGCGCACCTGCGTGCCCTGGACGACGTCGTGGCCGAGGCGCTCCGCGAAGCAGGGGTAACCCTTGCCGACATCGACCTCTTCGCCGCCACCGCCGGGCCGGGGCTGATCGGAGCGCTCCTCGTCGGCCTGACCTGGACCAAGAGCGCGGCATGGGCGCGGGACCGCCCGGTGATCGGCATCCACCACATGGAAGGCCACCTCTTTGCCGCCGAGCTCGAGGACGCGGGGGCTGCGCCGCCCTTCGTGGCGCTGCTCGTGTCGGGCGGCCACACCCTCCTCGTCCACGTCGAGGCGTGGGGACGCTACCGCCTGCTCGGCCGCACACGCGACGACGCCGCGGGAGAGGCGTTCGACAAGGCCGCCAAGATCCTGGGGCTCCCGTATCCGGGCGGCCCCGCCATCGAGCGGGCCGCCGCATCCGGTGACCCCGATCGCCACCCCCTGCCGCGTCCCATGCTGGCGGGTCGCTCGCCGGAGGCGCCCGCCTACTTCGCCTTTTCCTTCAGCGGTCTCAAGACAGCCCTGCGGACACGGATCGGGGAGATGGGGGATCGGGTCCCCGCCGACGAGGTCCCGCACCTTGCCGCCTCCTTCCAGGCAGCGGCCGTGGAGGTCCTCGCCGAGAAGACCGCGCGCGCGGTCCGGCTCACCGGGTGCCGGCGGGTCGTCCTCGGCGGGGGCGTGGCGCGGAACCGGAGCCTCCAGGAGGAGATTCGGGATCGCATCGGGCCGGAAGGGCGACTCTTCGTCCCCTCGGCTCGGCTGGCCACCGACAACGCGGCCATGATCGCGCGGGCGGCCCGCTTCCGGATGTCCGCCGACGGAGCTGCCGGGTGGGATCTCTCGGCGCGCGCCGATCTTCCCTTTCCCGGCCTGTTCTCGTGACCTCCGCCACCCCTGGCATGCAAGTCGCACCGGGCAGCCGGCGACGCTCCCCTCAGGAGGTATCCGCGTGCTGACCCTCTTCCACATCTCCGATCTGCACTTCGGTCCGCCCTACTATCCCGAGATCGGGGAAAAGGTGCGGGCCTTTGCCCATGAGCTCGAGCCGGACATCATCGTCGCCTCGGGTGATTTCACCCAGCGGGCCCGGGAGGAGCAGTTCCGGGCGGCGCGCAACTACCTCGACCGGTTGCCGCAGGTTCCCATCGTGGTGACGCCCGGCAACCACGACGTTCCGCTGCACGACGTCTGGCGGCGGATGACCGACCCGTTCGGACGATACCGGGAGTACATCAATCCGGATCTCGACACGGTGACGCGCCTTCCCGGCCTGGTGGTGGTGGCGCTGAACTCCACCGCTCCGCGGCGGGCCATCGTCAACGGGCGGATCAGCCGCCGCCAGCTCGCCTACGCCCGGCGGGCATTCGAGGAGACACCGGAGGGGGACCTGCGCGTCATCGTGTCCCACCACCACTTTGCCCCCCCGCCGGACTTCGAGGGCGCCGACGTGATGCCGAAGGCCAAGCGCGCACTCGACGCGCTGACCTCGATGAACGTGGACCTGATCCTCGGCGGGCACCTCCACCGGGGGTACATCGGAAACTCCCTCGACGTATACTCCGGTGCCAACCGCGAGTACGGGATCGTTATCGCGCAGTCGGGTACAACCACGTCACGACGCGGCCGGGCCCGGGAGCGCGAGAAGAACTCGTTCAACGTGATCCGGATGGACGACCATGTGATCCGGGTGACGCACTACATGCACTTCGAGGATGCGGACGGCTTCCTTCCGACCAGCCGGCACATCTTCTTCCGAGGGGGCCGTCTCCGGCACCAGGCGGAGGCGGCCGCCGCGGTCTCCGACCACAACCGCGGGTACCATGTCAACGTTCGATTACAGGCGTAAGCTGACGAAAAAGGACTGGGGAATGCTCGCCGGCGCGGCCGGCGGAGCGGCCGCCGGCATTGCCGGCGTCATCCTCTACCTCGGACGCATCTGGCTGCAGCGGGTCCCGCTGGAGACGACGCAGAACATCGAGCAGCTCACTCCCGCCGGGAAGCGGATCGCGCTCCCGCCGGGAGAGAGCGAGGCACGACTGTCCGGCTGACCGTCATGGAGATGCGCGACCGTTCCCGCCTCCCCCTCTGGATCGGGGTCGGGATTGCGAGCACCTTCGTGCTCGTGCTGCTCGTCCTCCTCTTCTTCACCCAGACCCGCACGGGGCGGGGGATCGTCCTCGACTTCACCGTGGGGGCCCTCCAAGGCACGCTCGACGGGGAGATCCAGGTCGAGCGGCTTCGCGGCAACCTCATCCGGGGCGCCACCCTGGAGGGGGTGCGGATCACGGGCCCGGGGGAGGGAGAGCACTTTCTCACGGCGGACAGCGGGAGGGTCGCGTACAGCCTGCGCTCCTTCATCCTCGGCCGGGTCGTGCTCCGGGAGGTCGTGCTGCACCGCCCGGTGGTGGATCTGGTCCGCAAGCCCGGCGAGGAATTCTGGAACTTCCAGATCATCTTCGGCGACACGATTCCGGACCCGGACGTGGAGCCGAGAGCGACGTTCATCGATTACGTGGAGATCCACGACGGTGACATCCGAATGGTGGTGCCGTGGGAGCCCGACCCCGATCGGGATCCTGCGGCACGGCAGGCGGAGATCGAGGAGGCGCTGGATCCCGAGTCGCGGATCGTGGTCGAGGAGATTCCCGAGGGGCTGGTGAGGATCATGCGCTTCTCCGGTGTGAACGCCGCCTTCCACGATATCCAGCTCGCTCCGGACGAGCTGGGGGGAAGCTATTTCGCGGTGGAGCGATTGGCGGCGGACATCCACGTCTGGCGAGAGCCCGCACGGGTGAGGCACCTGCGGGGTGAGCTGGCCATGTTCGGGGACGGCCTCGAGTTCGACGCGCCGGAGATCATCCTTCCGAGCTCCTGGATCCAGGGGTACGGCAACATCCAGTTCGGAGACGAGGGCCGGATCGACGTGACGCTCTCGAGCGACTCGGTCGCGCTCGCCGACCTCCAGTGGCTTTACCCCAATTTTCCGGACGAGGGCGGTGGTGCCCTCGTCCTGCACATCGAGACGCGCCCCGAAGGTGTGCTCTACTTTGCGCGGGAGGCCGATGTATCCCTGCCGGGCACGCGGCTCGTGGGGCAGTTCGGCGTTCTTCTCAACGAGTCGCTCCAGTTCGTGGAGCCGGACCTGGTGGCCGATCCGCTCCGCATATCCACGATCGAGGGGTTCCTGCCGCAGGAGCTGCCCGTCACGGATCTCCGCATCCGGCGCGCCGAGGCCGTCACGGTGGGGAACTGACGCCGCTGCTTGACACTTGCGGGCGACGCCCGCTAGTGTCGTCCCTCCATTTTCGCCCCACCCCGCCCACCGCCTCAGGAGACGCGTGTGTCCGTAGAGACCACCGATCGCCACGCCCGAGAGTATTGGGGAACCCGCGTCGGATTGATCCTGGCCATGGCCGGCAACGCCGTCGGCCTCGGAAACTTTCTTCGCTTCCCGGTCCAGGCTGCCCAGAACGGCGGCGGGACCTTCATGATCCCCTACTTCATCGCCTTCGTCCTCCTGGGCATCCCGCTCATGTGGATGGAGTGGGGCATCGGCCGGTACGGGGGGCGGTTCGGGCACGGCACGCTTCCGGGGATGTTCGACCGGATGTGGCGCAACCGGGCGGCCAAGTACATCGGCGTCATCGGGATCATCATGCCGCTGGTGGTGCTGACGTACTACACGGTCATCATCGGCTGGCTGCTCGCGTTCGCCGTCTTCAGCCTGACGGGAGGGTACTTCTTCCCGGACCTCACCGTGGCGGCGGCCGCGACCGAGGTGAGCGCCTACCTCTCCTCCCTGCAGGACATCCGGGACACCAGCCTGCACGGCGGATGGGTCGGCTTCGCCTTCTACGCGATCACAATAGCGCTAATCACCTGGGTGGTCTCCCGGGGAATTCGCGGCGGCATCGAGAAGCTGGCGCTCTTCGCTGTGCCGACCCTCTTCGTCATGGCCATCTTCCTGATGATCCGGGTCCTCACCCTTCCGGCCACGGAGCTCGGCTCCCCGGTGGAGGGGCTGGCCTTCATCTGGACGCCGGAGTGGGCGGCGCTCGGGGATCCGACCGTCTGGCTGGCGGCGGCGGGTCAGGTCTTCTTCACCCTTTCGCTCGGGATCGGGACGCTCCACACCTATGCCTCCTTCCTCTCGAAGGAGGACGACATCACCCTGACCGGGCTGGCCACCGCCTCGACCAACGAGTTCGCCGAGGTGGTGCTCGGCGGCACCATCGCGATTCCCGCCGCGGTCACCTTCTTCGGGGTGGCGGGGCTGGCCACGGTGGCGGGCACCTTCGACCTCGGAATCGTGGCCATGGCCGTGGTCTTCCAGAGCCTCCCCGGTCCGGAGATATGGGGGAGGCTGGCCGGATTCACCTGGTTCTTCCTCCTATTCCTGGCGGGGATCACATCTTCGGTGGCGCTCGCCTCCCCGGCCATGGCCTTCATGCAGGAGGAGTTCGGCTTCCGGCGCACGAACGTGGCGCTGGGGGTGGGCGGGCTGGCGCTCTTCCTCGGCCTGCTGAACGTGGTCTGGTACGAGGGCGGCTTCCTCGACGAGTGGGACTACTGGGCCGGCACCTTCGGCCTCGTGGTCCTCGCTTTCATCGAGATCTGGATCATCCGGCTGGCCTTCGGTGCTGATGCCTTCTGGAAGGAGCTTCACTCGGGCGCCGATCTCCTCATCTCCCGCTTCTTCCTCTTCGTGATGAAGTGGGTCACACCCCTCTTCGTGACCGGGATTCTGGTCTGGTGGGGCTGGGAGCAGGCGATCCCCACCCTCCTGATGGACGGCGTGGCCCCCGAGGAGATCGGCACGCGCTGGTTCGCGCGTCTCACCCTGGTAGCGCTACTGCTGGCCGGGATCGTCCTGATCCGGACGGCCTGGCGGCGAAATCCGGAGCAGCACGCCCCCGTGGACCGCCCGCGCACCGTTCGTGCGGGAGGTGGGGACCGATGAACATCCTGGCGCTCTTACTGATCCTTCAGCAGGACGTGGAGCACGCGGTCACGCGTATTGCCGACGGGCTCGACCCGTTCGCCGTGACCTTCATGCTCGTCAGCATGGGTGCGGTCACCGCGCTGATGGTGTGGTGCTTCGCGCGGATCCTCCGCGGCCGCAGCCACTTCGACCCGGACGGCACCGGGCCGGCGAAACCGCCGATTCCGGGCCGAGTCGAGCGCAAGGGGAAGACCGATGAGCTCTGATCTTCCGACGCCCGTGGCCGACGTGGACGACATCTTCCCCTCACCCGTCGATCCGAACGAGCTGCAGGCGGTCATCGACCGCCTGCTGGCGGCGCGGCGGATCGTGCTCACCACTCACGTCAATGCGGACGGGGACGGCGCCGGGTCGCAGGTGGCGGTGGCCGCCTGGCTCGAGGCGCGCGGCGCGCATGTGGACATCATCAACCCCACGCCCTTCCCGCCGGAGTTTCGCTTCCTGCTGCACCGGCCGGATCTGCCCATCGAGCTGGATACGCCCGAGGCGGAGGCCGCCTTCAGTGCGGCGGACCTCTTCGTGGTCCTGGATACGAGCGAGGCGAAGCGGATCGGCAGGCTGCGCGACCGGTTCCGGGAGGACCGGATCGTGGTCGTCGACCACCACCCGGCCGCCGACCGGGAGATCGGGGACACGGTCCTCCGCTCGACCGCGTCCGCAGCCACCGGGGAGATCGTCCACGACATCATCGAGTCCACCGACGGCCCCTGGGAGCCATCCGTGGTCCAGGGGCTTTACGTGGCGCTGGTGACGGATACCGGCTCCTTCCGGTACAGCAACACCACGCCCCGGACCCATATGGTGGCCGCGAGCCTCCTCCAGCGTGGCGTCGATCCGGAGGACATGTACCGGAAGCTGTACGCGAACGTCCCTCTGCGTCAGCTACGGCTGCTCCGGGAGGCGCTCGGATCGGTGGAGGTCGACGAGGAGCGGTCGATGTCCTGGATGGTGGTGGACAACGCCATGACGAAGGCTGCCGGGGCCACCCCCGACGACTACGAGGGTCTGATCGAGCATGTGCGCTCGCTGGAGGGCACCGAGGTCGCCTTCCTCTTCCGGGAGACCCCCGAGGGGCGCACCAAGATCTCCTTCCGCTCCAACGGTACCGCCGACGTCAGTCGGCTGGCGCGAAGCTTCGGCGGAGGGGGCCATGTAAAGGCGGCGGGAGCGCTCCTCAACGCCTCGCCTTCGACCGCGGTGCGCAAGGTGCTCGGCGCGGCCCGGGAGATGTTCGGGCCGACGGGGAGCTAACGCGGCTCGCCGCTCGCGGCTGGCGGCTCGCGGGAAGCGGCCGGATTGATATGTTACCTCGGTCGATGTCGGTCCCGTTTCCCGCAGGCCTTGAAGCTGCAACCGTGGACTGGTTCCCAAACGTGGGGCTGATCGGCGAGGTTTCCCGCAGTTGCGAGCCGCGAGCCGCCAGCCGCGAGCCGCAGCCTCACCGCCCCCCCTCCTCCACCAGGTAGGTGTACCCGCCGAGCCCGGAGATGTAGTCGGCGATGAAGGCGTTCGCCTCGTCGCGTGACAGCTCCTCCGCGCGCCGCACCTTGCGCCGGAAGCTCGTGATGAGCGTCCGGGCGTCGAACTGCACGTAGTCCAGTACCTCGGTCACGGTGTTCCCCCGGACCAGGTCCCCCACCTCGTACCCGTCCTCGGAGAGCCGGATGTGCACCGCGTTGGTGTCTCCGAAGAGGTTGTGCAGGTCGCCGAGGATCTCCTGGTACGCTCCCGTCAGGAAGATGCCCAGGATGTAGGGCTCTCCCGGCCGCAGGGTGTGGAGCTCTAGCGTCCGCTTCTCGTCCCGGCCGCCGGTGAACCGGTCGATCTTGCCGTCCGAATCGCAGGTCACGTCCTGGAGCGTGCCGTGGCGGGTGGGCCGCTCGCCGAGCCTGTGGATCGGCATGATGGGGAAGAGCTGATCGATGGCCCAGGAGTCCGGGAGCGACTGGAAGAGGGAGAAGTTGCAGAAGTACCGGTCGGTGAGGATCACCTCGATCTCGCCCACGATGTCCTCGTACTCCTCCGGATCGGCCGCCGCCCGCTCGGAGATGCGGTTCATCACCGCCAGGTAGAGCCGCTCGATGGTGGCCCGGTCGTGCAGGGCGAGCACTCCGCTCACAAAGAGCTGGTGCGCCTGCTCCTTCGCGAAGGTGGCGTCGTGATAGGCTTCGCGCAGCGGCATGGCGTCCAGCTCGCGGTAGGCCGTGGAGAGATCCCGGATCAGGGGGTGCGCCTCCTCGTCCGCCTCCTGCGGGTCCTCCTCGATCTGCGTCTCCAGATCGATCACGTTGACCAGGAGGAGCGCATGGTGCGCGGTGAGGGCGCGGCCGGATTCGCTGATGATGTGGGGCATCGGCTCCTCCTCCGCCCGGCAGGCGTCGGCCAGCGCATAGACGATATCGTTGGCGTACTCCTGGATCGAGTAGTTGACGCTCGCCTGTGCGGTGGAGCGGGAGCCGTCATAATCCACCCCCAGCCCGCCGCCCACGTCGACATGCGTAAGGTCGACCCCCGCCTTCCGCAGCTCCACGTAGAACCGTCCGACCTCCGCCATGGCCAGCTTGATGTTGCGGATGTCGGGGATCTGCGAGCCCAGGTGGAAGTGGACGAGCTTGAGCACGTCGAGGCTGTCGGCCGCGCCGAGCTTCTCGAGCACGCGGACCAGCTGCGAGGAGTTGAGCCCGAACTTGCTCCGCTCCCCGGCGGTCTCCGACCATCGACCCGCCCCGGTCGAGCTCAGCTTGATGCGGACCCCCGCCTTCGGCACCACATCCATCTCCTTGGCGATACGGAGCAGGGTATCGACCTCGGCGATCTTCTCCAAGACGATGTATACGTCGTGCCCGAGCTTCTGGCCCATCAGCGCGAGCCGCATGAACTCCGCGTCCTTGTAACCATTGCAGACGATCAGGTGGTCCGAGCGCTCGGAGAGTGCGAGAACCGCCTGCAGCTCGGGCTTGCTTCCAACCTCGAGCCCCACCCCGTACGGCTCGCCGAAGGCCACGATCTCCTCGACCACATGGCGCTGCTGATTGACCTTGATGGGGTAGACGGTGGTGTAGCCACCCTCGTACCCGGTCTCGTCGATGGCCGCACGGAAGCGCTTCGCGAGCCCCTCGATCCGACTCCTGAGGATGTCGGAGAAGCGGAGCAGGATGGGGAGCTGGACGCCCTGGGCGCCCAGGTCCTGCGCCATCTCGAAGAGGTCGAGGGCGCGGCCCTCCTCCCCCGAGGGGTGCACCGTCACGTGCCCGAGCTCGTTGATCCCGAAATATCCCACCCCCCAGCCCTCCACGTTGTAGAGCTCTCGGGAGTCCTCGATATTCCAGCCGTCTTCTTTCCGCGACATGCGCTCTGGGGTCTGATTCACGTTCGGCGGGCTCTGATGCCGCACGGAAGGTGCGGCGGCTCGCTTGATGCCGTCAACGGGCGGCGGTACCTTGCCGCGCCCTGCATGGATTACACCTTCCACGCTCCCCATGACGAGCTACCGTCACCCGGACTTCTCATCTCCCCGCTTTCGGGAGCTCCCGGACGCCCGCTTCGAGCCGGCCCCCGCGGACGGGGTCCTCCCGGAGGGGTTCTTCTCGACGACCAATCTCCCCACCTACGTGCGCATCGACGGGGAGTGGCGGCTGCCGCGGGAGCCACGCATGGACTCCGCGCTGATCCTCGAGGAGGACGGGGTTCCCAAGGTGATCGAGGGGCGGTACGTCGGGGAGGGCCAACAGGTGGCCATGGGGCTGGCCGAGGACGGGACGGAGGGGATCTACGTCCACGCCACCGGTTTCCTCCTGGACCAGGAGGCCGGGGCGCACGACGACTTCAAGTTCATGTCGTCCGAGGTGTCGCGGGAGAAGCCGATCGACTACGGGGAGATGGCCCGCATCCTGGTCGAGGAGCGGCGGCGGGGCGGACACGTCATCTGGGTGGTGGGCCCCGCCGTCCTCCACTCGCGCGGCCGCGACACCGTAAGCTGGTTCATCCGCAACGGCTACGTCAACGTCTTCTTCGGGGGGAACGCCGTGGCGGTCCACGACATCGAGTCCGCGGTCATGGGAACCACGCTGGGCATGGACAACCGCGGCGTTCCGCAGCACGGAGGTCACGCCTTCCACATGCGGGCCATCAATCAGATCCGGGCCGCGGGATCGATCACGGCCGCCGTGGAGCAGGGGATCATCGCCGACGGGATCATGCACTCGCTGGTCCGGAACGGCGTCCCGTACATCCTGGCCGGCTCGATCCGGGACGACGGTCCCCTCCCGGACACGGTGACCGACGCGGTGCGCGCCCAGGAGGAGATGAGGGAGCACGCCAAGAAGGCCACCGCGGTGATCATGATCGCCACCGCGCTCCACTCCATCGCCACCGGCAACATGCTCCCCTCGTACGTCTATCGGGAGGAGACGGGGGAGGTGCGGCCGATGGCCACCGTCTGCGTGGACAGCTCCGAGTTCGTCGTCTCCAAGCTCAAGGACCGCGGGACGCACCAGGCCTTCGGCGTCATCACCAACGCGCAGGACTTCCTGCACGTCCTCCGGCACTACGTGGAGAAAGCCGAGCACACCGCGTGACAAGCACGCTGGCGGAGGTTCTGGCGGGGGTCGAGCGGCATATCGCGGCGGAGCGGATCGACCGGGTCTGGATCTTTCCCCCCATGGGGTCGGGGGGACGGGAGACTGGGCTCGTCGTCTTCGCTCTCTTCCCCCTCGAGGACGACGCCGCGGGAGACTCCCGGCGGCGTGATGTCCATGTCCTTCGATATCGCGCGGAGAGCGACCGCGGCAGGGTAACCCGCGAGGAGAGCTTCACGCGCGAGGCGCTGGCGCCGCTCGAGCGCCTTCCCGTGGTGATCGCCGGGGTGCGTCGCCGTCTGCGGGACGCCGCCGGTGAGGAGGACCCCGTGGAGCACGTCATCGGCGGCGACGGCGCCGCGTGGGACGAGCTCACCGAGTCCGCGGCGGCCACGGCCCTGCTTGACGAGGCCAGTGGAGAATGATTATCGTTAAGAGTGTTCCGTCTCCTGCCGTGTAGCGGTGGAGCGATCGATCTCCAGGCCTTCCGTCACCATGTCCCCCTTTCTCCATCTCTTCCGCCGGTATCTGCGCGAGCAGGGCCTCCCGGTGACGCAGCAGCGGGAGACCGTGGCGGACGTCGTCTTCAACTCCTCTGACCACCTCTCCATCGAGGACATCGAGGCCGGGCTCAAGGAGCGCGGCGAGCGGCTGGGCAAGGCCACCATCTACCGGACGATGGAGATCCTGGTGAGGAGCGGGCTCGTCGAGGAGCACGACTTCGGCGAGGGTTTCAAGCGGTACGAGCACCGTTTTGGCCGGCAGCCGATCCACGAGCACCTCATCTGCACGAACTGCCACACGGTGGTGGAGTTCCGCAGCGAAGAGGTCATGCGCCTCGAGGAGGAGGTGGCGCGGAAGCACGGCTTTCAGCCCGCGCGGCACCGCCTGGAGGTCTTCGGCATCTGCGCGGAATGCCAGGAGCAGGGGGTGAGCATCGAGTACCAGGGCCTCACCTGTCCGGCCACGCAGGTGGCGTAGCCTCGGACCGGCTACGGGGCGGGAGGATCGAGATCCCGGCTGGAGCTTCTCCAGCCGGGATCTTCGCGTTCTCGCGACGTCGGCGCCGGCGCCGTGGTCGGGCGCCCGGGGGCGCTGTCGCCACCCGGGGGGTGGAGGCTATCTTCGCACCCCTCGCAACCCCACAGCCCAACGATTCATGGCGATCGACATCCCCGGCTCGCTCCACCACCTCCCCTGGGAGGCACCGCGCAACTTCCTCGGCCTCGAGGGACGGGACGCCTCGTGGGAGGATGCCTCGGTCGTCATCCTGCCGACGCCGTACGAGAGCAGCGTCTCCTATGGACGCGGGACGGGGCTCGGGCCGGAGGCGATCCTGCGGGCTTCTCGCTACATCGAGCTGTACGACCAGGAGCTGGACCGAGAGCCGGCCCACGACGGGGTCTGCACCCTGCCGGCCATCGAGCTGACCTCGCAGGGCGCCGACCTGGCCATCCCGCAGCTGCGCGATGTCTACGACCGGATCCTGACCGAGGCAGGGGATCGGCTCGTGATCGGCCTCGGGGGCGAGCACTCCATCTCCAGCGCCCCCATCCTGACGCATGCCGCCCGGCTGCCGCGAGGCCGCCGGCTGAGCGTCCTCCAGCTCGATGCCCACAGCGACCTGCGCCCGGAGTACCAGGGGTCGCCGTACTCGCACGCCTCGGTCATGGCGCGCTGCATGAACGAGGTGGACATCGTTTCGGTCGGCATCCGCGCCTTCACCACGGAGGAGGCGGAGCTTGTTCGCACTCGCGATTCCATCACCATGATCACCGCGGACGAGATGTGGGCGGACGATGCGTGGATCGACAGCGCCGTGGCGGCGCTGGGGGACGACGTCTTCATCACCTTCGACGTGGACTACTTCGATCCCTCGCTCATGCCGGCCACGGGGACGCCGGAGCCCGGCGGTCCGGACTGGTACCGGACGATGAAGCTCCTGCGGCGAGTCTTCACCGAGCGGAACGTGCTGGGGGCGGACGTGGTGGAGCTGGCGCCTATGGCCGGCAACCACGCTCCGGATTTCGTGGTGGCCAAGCTGGTGTACAAGATGGTCGGATACGCCGGGGAGGGGCGCCGGCGCTAGGCACCCTGAGCGGGGTCGGCGGGAGGCGCGCACTCCCTCCCTCGACTTCCGCTCCGACCTCCAAGCAGGTAGGTTTCAAGGCTTTCGATAGATCCTACGCTTCGCAACGAATCCGTTTTGCGCATCGACCACATCCGCAACTTCTGCATCGTCGCTCACATCGATCACGGCAAATCGACGCTGGCCGACCGTCTCCTGGAGACGACCGGTACGCTGCAGAGCCGGGAGATGAAGGAGCAGGTGCTGGACTCCATGGACCTCGAGCGCGAGCGTGGGATCACGATCAAGCTGAACGCCATCCGCATGGGCTACACGGCCGCGGACGGAAAGACGTACCAGTTCAATCTGATCGACACGCCGGGGCACGTGGACTTCACCTACGAGGTGTCCCGCTCCCTGGCCGCATGCGAGGGCGCCATCCTGGTGGTGGACGCCTCGCAGGGCGTGCAGGCGCAGACGCTCTCCAACCTCTTCCTGGCCATGGAGGCGGATCTGGAGATCATCCCCGTCCTGAACAAGATCGACCTTCCCGGCGCCGAGCCCGAGCGGCGCCGCGACGAGATCGTCGACCTCCTGGGCGTCGATCCCGACGAGGTGCTGATGGCCTCTGCCAAGGAGGGGATCGGGGTGGCGGAGATCCTGGAGGCGGTCGTCCACCGCGTTCCTCCGCCCGTGGGTGATCCGGGCGCGCCTCCCCGCGCCCTGATCTTCGACTCCTTCTACGACAAGTATCGCGGCGCCATCCCCAGCATCCGGGTGGTGGACGGAAGCTTCCGGCCGGGGACGACCATCGCCTTCGGGTCGAACGACGCCGAATACGAGATCGACGAGGTCGGCTTCCTCCAGCTCGGCCAGTTCAAGACCCCCGAGCTGAAGACGGGCGAGGTCGGATACCTGACCGCGGCCATCAAGCGGGTCACCGACACCAAGGTGGGAGATACCATCTTCGACGCGGAGAATCGGGCCAGCGAGCTCCTCCCGGGGTACCAGGAGGTCAAGCCAATGGTCTTCTCCGGGCTCTACCCCACCGATACGGACGACTACGAGGGGCTGCGCGATGCGCTGGAGCGCCTCAAGGTGAACGACGCCTCCCTCACCTACGAGCCCGAGACGTCGAGCGCGCTCGGCTTCGGTTTCCGCTGCGGATTCCTCGGTCTCCTGCACATGGAGATCGTCAACGAGCGGCTGAGCCGGGAGTTCGACCTGTCGCTCATCTCCACCGTTCCAAACGTGGAGTACCGGGTGGTCATGACCGACGGGAAGGTCCTGACCATCGAGAATCCGGCCGCCCTTCCGGAACGCACCCGGATCGAGCGGATCGAGGAGCCGTACGTGCGGGCGCGCATCGTCTGTCCCGCCGACTACATTGGCGGAGTACAGAAGCTCTGCCACGACCGGCGGGGCGAGTTCGTGGGGATGAACTACCCGGATCCGTCCAAGGTCGAGTTCACCTACGACCTCCCCCTCGCCGAGATCGTGCTGGACTTCTACGACCGGTTGAAGTCGTCGACGCGCGGCTACGCCTCGTTCGACTACGAGTTCCTGGAGTACCGCAAGAACCCGCTGGTCAAGCTGGACCTCAAGATCAACGGCGACGAGATCGACGCCTTCAGCGTGATCATCCACGAGGACGACGCCTACGCGTACGGCCGGTCCATCGGTGAGAAGCTCCGGGAGCTGATCCCCCGGCAGATGTTCGACGTTGCCATCCAGGCGGCCATCGGGAACCAGATCATAGCCCGGGAAACGGTGAAGGCGCTCCGCAAGAACGTCACTGCCAAGTGCTATGGTGGTGACATCACACGGAAGCGGAAGCTGCTCGAGAAGCAGAAGGAAGGAAAGAAGCGGATGAAGCAGGTCGGCTCGGTGGAGATTCCCCAGGAAGCCTTCCTGGCCGTGCTGCAGGTGAACGAATGAGGATTTCGGGTGATGAAGATGCCTGTGACCCCGACCACGAACCGGCATGCCGATCCGACGAAGGGAACGCCCGAGTGCCTGAACCGGGAAGAAGATGAATAGCGACGCGCGCTGGATCGTCGGAGTGGACCTCGGCGGAACGAACATCGTGACCGGACTCCTGCCGGTGGAGGGCGGGGAGGTGCTCGGGCTACGGAAGCTCCCGACCGAGTCGTCCCGTGGCGCCAAGTTCGTGGTGGACCGGATGATCGGCATGATCGAGACCTCCATCACCGAGGTCCTCGAGCAGAACGACGGTACCCGCGAGCAGATCGCGGGGATCGGGATCGGCGCGCCGGGACCGCTCCATCGCGAGAGCGGGACGGTGATCGAGACGCCGAATCTCGGGTGGCGGAACTTTCCGCTGCGGGACCTGGTCGCGGAGCGGGTCGGACTCCCGGCCACGCTCGACAACGACGCCAACTGTGCCACCTACGGGGAGTGGTGGCTCGGCGCGGGGCGCGACGTCGACACCCTGGTGGGGCTCACCCTTGGAACCGGGATCGGAGGTGGAATCGTCCTGAACGGGAAGATCTTCCACGGCGCCTCGGACTCGGCGGCGGAGATCGGCCACATGACCATCGACGCCAACGGACGACGCTGCAAGTGCGGCAACTACGGTTGCCTGGAGGCGTATGCGTCGGGACCGGCGATCGCGCTCCGGGCGGTGGAGGGGCTGGAGGCAGGATCCCCCAGCATCCTGGGGGAGCTGGTGGGCGGTGAGTTCGGACGCATCACCGCGGCCACCGTGTACGAGGCGGCGGTCCAGGGCGATGCCTACGCAAACGAGTGCATGAAGGAGACGGCCAAGCTGCTGGGCGCGGGCGTCGCCAGCATCGTCAACATCCTCAATCCGGAGATGATCGTCATTGCCGGAGGGGTGACGAGCGCTGGTGAGCGCCTCTTCGAGCCGTTGCGGTGGGAGGTCCGCCGCCGCGCCTTCCGCTCGGCCTCCGAGCACTGCCGGATCGTCTCGGCGGAGCTCCCAGGGACCGCCGGGGTGGTGGGTGCGGCTGCCGTGTTCAAGCTCGAGCACATGGGCAGCGTTTGAGCGGGTACGAGGCATGACGCGCATCATCGAGGTCCCGGGGACGCTCGACCAGGGCGGCTTCGACGCCATGGTTGCGCAGGCGGCGGAGGTCGAGGAGGGCGGCGGTGCGATCGTGGATGCGAGTCGGGTTCGCTTCGCCAACCCTTTCGGCATGGTCGGTCTCCTGGCCATCGGGGCGCATCTCGGACAGCGGGGGAAACGGCCGCAGCTCCGTCTCCCCACCTCGTCGGAGGTGGGGAGCTACCTGACTCGCATGCGCTTCCACGAGGAGGCTCGGCGCCTCTACGAGGTATCCGGCGGTACCGAGCGGAGCCGGGGGGGTGGGGAGACGAACGTCCTGCTGGAGATCACCCCCATCGGCTCGCACGAGGACGTGCACGACGTGATCGATCGGGTGCAGGACCGGGCCGGCACCATCCTCAAGGAGAAGCTCGGCTATCCCGCGACGGCGAGCACCCACTTCAGCATGATGCTGTCGGAGGTCTGCCAGAACATCATCGAGCACGCCGAGGCGGATGGCTGGGTGGGGATCCAGTCGTACAAGTGGAAGAAGACGCTCGGACGGGAGGTGGTGGTGATCGCGGTCATGGATCTCGGTGTGGGCTTCCGCGGGTCGCTCGAGCGGGAGCATGCCGCCCACCACGGGGATCGGTGGAGCGATGCCACGGCGCTGGAGGCCGCCTTCCTCCACGGGACCACCCGCTTCCGCGATCCGGGCCGCGGCCAGGGAATCAAGCAGATCCGGGCGCGTGTTCACCGCTGGGGTGGAAAGATCTCCATTCGCAGCGGGACCGCACGGATCACCGATGTTCCGGAGTGGGACGATGCACCGCCGCTTCAGACGGAGCTGGCCCGCTTCCCGGGCTCGCAGATCCAGATCGTCCTGCCCGCGGTCGCGCCACTCGGCGACGCGGCCGGATCCTGACAATCGAACCGAATTAGAGACGATGTCGACAGCACACTTCGAGACGAGCAAGGGGCAGTTCACCGTCGAGCTCTTCGAAGACGCCGCCCCGAAGACGGTCGAGAACTTCGAGAAGCTGGCTGGCGAGGGGTTCTACGACGGGATCGCCTTTCACCGGGTGATCGACGGCTTCGTGGTGCAGGGGGGTGACCCGCTCACCAAGGAGCACGGCGCCGATCATCCCCGCGCAGGGACCGGCGGCCCCGGGTACACCATCGATTGCGAGCTGAAGGGGAATCCCCACCGGCACGAGACCGGCGCCCTCTCCATGGCGCACGCCGGACGGGACACCGGAGGCAGCCAGTTCTTCATCGTCCTGGACGAGCGGAATGCGCGCCACCTGAACGGCCAGCACACCGTCTTCGGGAAGGTGGTCGAGGGTATGGAGGTCGTCGAGAGCATCGAAAAGGGCGATCGGATGGAGCGGGTGACGGTCGAGTCCGACGCGGCCGCGTAAGGGGGCGATGATCGCGGACGGGAGACAGGGCGAGCCGGGCAGGATCCGGCCGCTTTCCGTGGACCTGGCGGAGTATCGCCGCCGTTCCGTGGCCTCGCTGTACAGCAACCTGGTGACGCGGCCCACCGGGCGCGCGGTGCGCATGGGGGTGGAGAGCCAGATCGCCGAGCTCGAGCGGTCCCAGGCGCTCTGCCTGCTGGTGCTCGACTTCTCTCAGGTGCGGATCCTCGATTTCTCGTGCGCGGACGAGATCGTGGCCAAGCTCATCCTGCGCTATGCGCAGGAACGGCCGGCGGTGCAGGTCTACTTCCTGGCGCGTGGCGTCCACGACCACCATGCCGAGGCCATCGAGGCCGTTCTCGATCGGCACGGGCTCCTCCTGGTGACCGAGTCCGAAGCGGCGGTCTTCCGGCTGCTGGGCTCGCGGGACGATGCCATCTCCACCTGCTGGGACCATCTGCACCGGCACGGCCGGCTCGGCGCGGACGAGGCGGCCGACTGCCTGGGCGTCGACTTCGACACGGCCGCGGCCGTCCTCGCCTCCCTCGCCGCGCACCGGGTGGTGGTTCCCTTCGCCGACGGATCGGTCCGCCCCGTGCACCTTCTCGATCGCCCCGAAGGGTGAGCGTGCCGGGGAATGGTGCGAAGACCCTCGACCTGCTGGTCGTGGGGGCGGGCCCATGCGGGCTGGCAGTCGGGGCGGCCGCGCGGGAGGCGGGCCTCTCCTGCCTCCTGATCGACAAGGGGACGGTGACCGACGCCATTGTCCGCTATCCCACCTACACGACCTTCTTCAGCGGCGCCGAGAAGCTCGAGATCGGTGGCGTCCCCTTCACCGTGGGGGATGACAAGCCGACGCGGCGGGAGGCGCTCCGCTACTTCCGGAGGGTGGCCTCCTTCTTCGATCTCGACATCCACCAGTACGAAACCGTCGAGGGCATCGCTCCGGAGGAGGAAGGATTTGCGGTCACCTCGCGGAGCCGGACCGGCGCCGAGCGGAGCTACCGGGCGCGGCGGGTGGTGGTGGCCACCGGATATTTCGATACTCCTCGCCGGATGAAGGTCCCCGGGGCGGAGCTTCCCAAGGTCCGCTCCTACTTCCGGGAGCCGTTCGCCTACTTCGACCAGCGGGTCGTGGTGGTGGGCGGGGGAAACTCGGCGGCGGACGCCGCGCTTTCCTGCTGGCGCGAGGGCGCGCGCGTGACACTGGTGCACATGTTCGAGGGGCTCGACAAGGGTGTGAAGCCGTGGGTCCGCCCGGACATCGAGAACCGGATCGCCGAGGGGTCGATCCCGGCGTACTGGAGCCATGACGTCGTGGAGATCCGCGAGGACGAGGTGGAGATCCGCAGCCGGGAATCGGGAGAGACAACGATCCTGCCGAACGACTGGGTTCTCGCCATGGTCGGCTACGTCCCCGACACCTCTCTCCTGACCGGGGCGGGTGTCGAGATCGATCCGGAGACGGGGATCCCCTCGCACGACCCGGAGACATTCGAGACCAACGTCCCCCGGATCCACATCGCCGGGGTCATCGCCGCGGGGAACGATCCGAACAAGATCTTCATCGAGAACGGGAAGCTGCACGGTCCGGCCATCGTCCGGGCCATCACCGGCGGCTGATCCCGAAGCGTGCCTGAACGAAGAGCGCCCCGGCCGTCATGCGGCCGGGGCGTTCTCGCTGATGGCGTGGGCGGTAGCGGCTCAGACGCCCGCCGTCTCCCGCTCCATCTCCTCCCACCGATCTCCCTCGTACCGGTAGGGCGGGGTCACGAGCGGCTCCCCCTCGCGCTGCAGGGTGCCCTTGTACTTCATGTGCTCCTCGTGCACGCCGAAGTTGGTGCGCTGAAGCTCCCGCACCTTCTCCAGATCTTCGCTCGAGAGATCCTCCTTGTCGGGAGCCGCCGCGAACTCCACCAGCTGCTCCTCGTTGTAGATGTTCGGCAGGGTGGTCATGACGGCGGGTGAGGCCAGGAGCCACTTGAGCGC
>SKRI01000170.1 GCA_007118565.1 Gemmatimonadota bacterium
AAAATCCGTGTACCCGGCAACCGCTGTCCCCTCATTCCATCCCGTAGCGCTGGAGCTTGCGGTAGAGCGTGGAGGGATCGATGCCGAGGACCTGGGCCGCCCGGGTCTTGTTCCCGTTCTCCGCGCCCATCACCCAGCGAATGTAGGCCCGCTCGATGACCTCGAGGGTGGGGTTGTCGGGAGGCGCCTCCGCCACGAGCGGCCGCGCCTCCTGCTCGGTGATGCGCGAGGGGAGGGAGTCCACGGTGATCCGCCCATCGCCCGACATGACCAGGGCACGCTCGAGGGCGTTCTCCAGCTCCCGGACGTTTCCGGGCCAGGAGTACTCCTGCAGCTTCTCGACCACCTCCCGGGGAAGGGTCGGGACCTCGTGCTTCCGGGCGGACGCGATGCGCTTCAGGAAATGCTCCGCAAGGAGCGGGATGTCGCCCTTCCGGTCGCGCAGCGGAGGAAGGTGGAGAGAGATGACGTTCAGCCGGTAGAAGAGATCGCTCCGGAAGCTCCCCTCCCGGATCAGCTCCTCCAGGTCCCGGTTCGTTGCCGCGATGATCCGCACATCTATGTCGATCGGCTCGGTGGCGCCGACCGGCACCACCTCCCGCTCCTGGATTGCACGCAACAGCTTGACCTGCGTGGCGGGAGACATCTCCCCCACCTCGTCTAGGAAGAAGGTGCCCTTCTTGGCGGCGACCATGAGGCCGTCCTTGTCCCGGACGGCCCCGGTGAAGGACCCCTTGATGTGCCCGAAGAGCTCGGACTCGAGGAGGTTCTCCGGAAGCGCTCCGCAGTTGATGGATACGAAGCGTCCTTCAGAGCGCTCCGAGAGCTCATGGATGTAGCGCGCCACCACCTCCTTCCCGGTCCCCGACTCACCGCTGATGAGGACCGTGGAGTCCGTGGGGCCCACCACCTCTGCCATCCGCAGGATCTCCTTGAAGGACCGGCTCGTCCCGATGGGCGACACCCTCTCTGAACGGTCGCGTCGGCGGATCTCGCGCTTGAGCTGGAGGTTCTCTCGCTTGAGGACACCCGACTCGATGGCACGCCGGCAGATGGCCAGGAGCGCGTCGTTGGCGAACGGCTTCTGGATGTAGTGGTAGGCACCCTCGTTGACCGCGCGGATGGCGGTCTGGAGGGAGGCCTGCGCGGTCATCAGGATCACCGGGATGGAGCGGTCCTGCTCCTGGACGGCTGCCAGGATCTCCAGCCCGCCCACCCCAGGCATCCGCACGTCGCTTAGAACGAGATCCGGATCCGACTCCTTCACCTGGCGCAGACCTTCCGGCCCGCCCTGGGCAACCACCACATCGAAGCCTTCCCGCCTCAGGAGGATGCGGAGCGTGTCGAGGATGGCCCTCTCGTCGTCGATGACGAGAATCTTCGGTTTCGTAACGGTCACGTCGATTCGGCTTCGGTGAGGCCGGCCGGGACGGGAGCCGGCCGGCGCGGGAAGTACAGTGCCACGGCGCCTCCCCATCCGGGGTGCGCGCCCGGGCTGTCGATGATGATGGCGCCACCATGCGCATGCACGGCACGCTCGACGATGGCGAGCCCCAGCCCCGACCCCCCTTCCCGGGCAGTGAAGAAAGGGTCGAAGACCCGCTCGACGATCCCCGGGGGAAAGCCGGGGCCGGTGTCGAGGATGCGCAGGCGGACGACCTCGGTCGCTCCCGCATTGGGGGTCAGCACATCCGTCGTGGTGACATCCGCCCGGATGGCCACCCTTCCTCCCTCGCCCGCCCACTGGGCGGCATTCAGGAGCAGGTTCAGGAGGGCCCGGTGGAGAACGTCCTCGTCCCCCGGAACAACCAGCCGCTCACCCTCCGCGATGTCAATGTCGATCGGGCAGCGCTCCACCTCGGGATGGGTGCAGACCACGGTGACGACGGCCCGGATCAGATCGTTCAGCTCCACATCCCGTACGGACGAGGTCCGCACGCGGGCAAAATCCAGGAAGTCGCCTAGCAACCGCGTCAGACGGTCGGCTTCCCGCAGGACCAACCGCTCCAGGACCACCTGGTCCTCGACGTCCGCCACCCCCTGCTGGAGCTGCTCGGCGGCGCTCCGGATCGAGGCGAGCGGGTTCTTGATCTCGTGCGCCAGCGAGGCGCCGAGCTCCGCCACCGCCTCGAGCCGTTCCGCCCGCCGGCGCAGCTCGTCGATGCGGACCTTCTCGGAGATGTCCTGAAAGATGGCCGCGATCCCGGCGTCCCGGTGGTTCCCTCGCTCCATCAACGTCGTGCTCACCCCCAGGAGGAGTCCCCGCTCCGAGGCGCTGCCGGCCTCGCCCCTGGCGATGGGGCGTCGATCGCGAACGGAGTGGCGGAGCAGGTCACCGAACCCGGGGGCGCGTTTGTTGAGCTCGTCGAGAACCCGGTGCCCGAGCCACTCCGGGCCCTGCAGCCCCAGGAGGTCGGCTCCTGTCGGGTTGATGTATGCCAGCCGCTCCTCCGCATCGATCGTCAGGATGCCGGTCCCGATGGTGTTCAGGATCTCGTCGGTGTCGAGCCGGAGCTTGTGCAGCTCGGACTCCACCTGGCCGAGCTCCGCCCCGGCCTGTCGGAG
>SKRI01000261.1 GCA_007118565.1 Gemmatimonadota bacterium
CGGCTGTTCCAGGCGCGCGGCAGCTCGGGATCGCTGCGCTGGTCGCCCGACGGGTCGCGCCTGGCCTTCGTCAGCAACCGGGGCACGCACGGCTTCGTGGGGATCTACGACGTTGCGGAAGAGACGGTGACCTTCCTGGATCCGAGCGTGGACCGGGACGGCAACCCGGCCTGGTCGCCGGAGGGTGATCGGCTGGCGTTCATCCGCACCCCCGCATCCACCCAGCGGGCGCTCTTCGCCCCGATGCGGGAGGCCACCCCCTGGTCGATCGTGGTGGCCGACGTGGCGAGCGGGGAGGCAAGCATCGCCTGGACCGCCGAGGAGGGGGTGGGGAGCGCCTTCCGCGGCGTGGTGGCGGACAACCAGCTCCTCTGGGGCGCGGACGACCGCATCGTCTTCCCCTGGGAGCGGGAGGGGTGGACGCACCTCTACTCCGTCCCCGCGGCGGGGGGTGCGGCGACCCTGCTGACGCCCGGGGAGTTCGAGGTGGAGTACGTGACCCTGAGCGCGGACGGCCGCGAGGTGGTCTACAACTCGAACCAGGACGACATCGACCGCCGCCACCTCTGGCGGGTGAGCGTCTCTGGCGGATCGGCCGTCCAGCTCACCCGCGGGGAGGGGATCGAATGGCAGCCCGCGCCGACCAGCGACGGTGGTGCCATCGCCTTCCTCCGCTCCGGTGCCCGGACGCCCGCCCACGCCGCGATCCTCACCGGAGGGGGAGAGCCGCGCGACCTGGCTCCCGGCGGCATCCCGGACCGGTTCCCGGAGCGGGCGCTGGTCGTGCCCGAGGCGGTGATGGTCACGGCGACCGACGGGATGGAGATCCCCGCCCAGCTCTTCCTGCCCCCGAACGCGCAGAGGGGAGAACGGCACCCGGCCGTGATCTTCCTGCACGGCGGCTCGCGCCGGCAGATGCTCCTCGGCTGGCACTACGGGCACTACTACCACAACACCTACGCCCTCAACCAGTACCTGGCCAGCCGGGGCTTCGTGGTCCTCTCCCTCAACTTCCGGAGCGGGATCGGCTACGGCATGGAGTTCCGCGAGGCGCTGGACTACGGCGCCACCGGGGCCAGCGAGTTCAACGACGTGATGGGAGCGGGGCACTACCTGCGCGATCGCCCCGACGTGGACCCGGACCGGATCGGCCTCTGGGGCGGCTCCTACGGAGGCTATCTCACGGCAATGGGTCTGGCGCGATCGTCGGACCTCTTCGCCGCCGGGGTGGACATCCACGGCGTCCACGACTGGAACGTGGGCATCCAGACCTTCGTGCCGAGCTACAATCCCCTCGAGGATCCCGAGCGGACGCGCCTCGCATTCGAATCCTCTCCCATGGCCGCGGTCGATGACTGGACGTCGCCCGTCCTGGTGATCCACGGGGACGACGACCGCAACGTCTCCTTCATCGAGACCGTGGCGCTGGTGGAGGCGCTCCGCGAGCGGGAGGTGCACGTCGAGCAGCTCGTCTTCCCGGACGAGGTGCACAACTTCCTCCTGCACCGGAACTGGATCCGCGTCTTCGAGGCCACGGCGGATTTCCTGGAGCGGAAGCTGTGACGTCCTTCGGGCGCTTCCTGCACAGTCGCTCTCACTGATTGGAAATTCCGCCGATAGCCGAGGGCCGCAAGCGCGTCTCGCCGATCTTCCGGTACCCCTCGATCGAGAGCGAATGGTCGACTCACGAATTTGTCGGACGGGTATGTGATCTTGAAGGGTAAGCCCGTACCATGCCCCAACTCGGCGGGCCGCGACCCCCAGGATCACCGGAGGAACGACGTGCTGTGCATGACCACGAACGACGGGGAGACCTTCATCGGGCCCGATGCCGAGGCGCTCATCGCGCGGATGCGAGACGCGGTGTGGGATCCGCCCGCGACGCTCGAGGAGTACATCGCCCAGGTGGCGGACCGGGTCGAGCAGATGACCGGCCGCGCCCTGCGCATGGATCCCGAGAATTTCCTCGCCGATCTGCAGGCCGTCGGGCTCGCTCGCATCCGTCCGGTGGACGCGTGATCACCGCCGCCCCCGGGATCGCTCGATCTCCCCTCCTTGTCCGCATCCTCCACACGGCAGTCCACGAGCTCCGCGACGAGGGTGCGGACCTCGGCGCGGACGACATCTCCCGGTGGCTGCGTGAGAGCCGGGTGGGGAACGACCTGACGACGTACCTCCGGGGCGAGGCCGAGCTCCTGGGCATGGCCGCGAGCCGGCTGGGTGCCAGGGGAGATGAGGAGCTCCGTCCGATGTCACGGGAGCTGGCGCGTAGCGCAGACCGTCTCACGCTGCTGGGAGATCCGGGCGATGAGTAGCGGCGACGCGCAGCTCTCGCTCTTTGCGCCTGCCGAGCCGGAGTCGAAGTCGGTCCGGCCGAAGCCGGCCCCCATTCGGGGACCGAAGCTGGTGGCCGCGGGCCGGATCCGCAGCGGCTCATCCCACGGGAGCGACGCCGAGAGCGACAGCGATCACCTGAACGGAGGAGGCTGACCCATGCCCAACGGCTCCAACAAGAACTACGTGCGGCTCTGCGGCGCGATCGACGGCTTCCGGGTGCGGTA
>SKRI01000282.1 GCA_007118565.1 Gemmatimonadota bacterium
ACCGATCCAACCTATTGCATCGCCCTGAAGATGCGTCAGGGGCCGGATGCTGACGTCGGGGCCGGCATGGAACACGGCGGTCTGGAGGTAGTGACGCAGATCGATAATCCAAGGGTTTGCGATTTTTTTATGGCGGTCGCGACCTCCTTGTAACCGGCGTTAATCCCAGCGGGTTTCTCAGGCGCTTTGCCTCACTTGTCAGGGGCCAGGGCTTGTGGAAGCGGCGAGGACGGGCCTCAGGGCCGCCGGGCTCGTCATGTGGCAGCGACGGTGATGAAGGTGCCGTGATCGCCTGGAAGGTCTGCGTCATCGATGTTTGAGCTTGGGGTAGGGCGGCCTCGACGATCGGGCCGGATGCCCGGACGTCCGACCTGTTCCCACCCGTAATCGCGCGAGACGCCACGAGATCGACAGCGCGGCTACGCCTGCGCGGCCTTTAGGTCCGAATCGAGTCGCTTCAGCGCCTGGTGGGGCACTTCAGATTCTCAACGTGGAGTGCCGCGGCGGGCGAGTCTGGATCATCGAGGTGCTGGACGATGATCCTTCCCGTTCGAGCTCCGGGCGAGCAGGGATGAACCGGTCGTGAGTCGAATTTTCTTGGAGGCCCCTCGGCCCACGGCATCTCGCCCAGCTGTGGATTCCATTCGCTGCTCGCCGGCCGGTCGGGAGCCATTTGCAGCGGATTCTGCCACCGATGGCGGGATTGTTCCGCATTTCACGCATCTATAAAAAGGAGCGTGATATTCACCCTCCTGATCGTGCGGCCGCGTGTGTCGCCTTTCCCTCCTTTCTCTTTCCTGCAAGAGCGTCCCCGCTGTGAGGCGGGGTCTCGCTAATCGCCGGGTCTCAGAACAGCCATTCGATTCGTGAGATCCAGCTCTTGTGGAAAGCGCTGCCAGCATTGTGCTGGTTGAACCTCCCTCCGGAGACAAATCATGTGCTGTCCCGCCAGATCCCCTCCCATCACCACAGCCACTCCCGCTCTGACAGTGAGGGTACGATTGCTACCCTTATTTCCACGACCTACGAGGATACGATGCGAATCTTGAAAGCACGTCATCTTGGGCTGATGATCCTGCCCTTCTTAGCGCTGGTTGGCTGCAATGACCTACAACCTGCACTCTTGGCTCCGGATGACACCCCGGTCTTCCACGGGGATGACGGTGAGCACAGCCACGGGCGCTACTCACACATCAGTTGGGTTCCGCGTACGGATATCAGCCAGTACGCGGTCGAGTTCACCTATCAGGCGGCCTTCCGCAACGGGTATACGACCTGCTACGCCTGGACGGGAAGCAATTTCGCCAGTACGTCCTGCACTGGAGCAGGTGGGTATGCGGGCGTAGGTGACATCATTTACGAAGGGATCGGTGCAACACCTCTGTCCTATGGTGACGGAACGAGCACGGGGGTGTTGTTCTTCCAGGTGACCTCGGCGAATCCCTCGTCGATTACACTAGAGAATTGGATCTTCGGTGTCGCAATGGATCGGAACACCGGTCAACCCAATCCGATACACGAATATGCAGGCGTGGGGCCGTACACCGCTGCGTCCATTACTTGCTGCCGCGTATATGGCCTTCAAAACCCAGGGACCAGTTCGGGCTCGCTGAACTATGGCGTTCAGGTCATGGTGACTCCGGGACAGGGTAATTTCTCCGCACTCTCCAACCTCCCCCCGATCGTCAATGTAGCTCAAGGCGGGGTGCAGACCTGGAGCGTTCCGGCCAACAGTCCCGCTGGGAATACGCTCCGATGGTCGATGAGCGATCCCGCCGCTGTCGGAGTTGGAGGCACGCAACCGGCGGATCTGACCATAAATTCCGCGAGCGGTTTGAAGAGCTGGGATACGGATGGCAAGATGCTAGGGTATTACTGGTCGCATGTGACCATCGAGGAGATCGATGGAACCGAGGTGGTCGGCATGGTTCAGGTCGATTACCTGATTCGCCTTCTTGAGGAAGTCCCGGATAACAATGCGCCGTTCTTCACCGACCCGCCGTTCTGTAACGCATCAACGGATGCAACGGTGAACGAGCTGCTGAGCTTTCTCGTGACCGCACAGGATCCAGACGTGGACGACCTGGTTACGCTGACCGGCTCTGGCATACCGTCTGGCGCGACATTCTCGCCACCTGCACCGGCCAACCCGATCAGTGCCAACTTCAGCTGGACGCCTACGACCACCGGATCGCGTTTGGTTACGTTCATCGCCACGGATCCACATGGTGCGCAGGCACTCTGCCCGGTCACCATCAATGTGGTGACTGCCCTGGAGCCGGATCCCGACCCCGATCCCGACCCGGTCGATCCCGAGAATGTCCAGCGGCCGAGCATCGAGATCCAGGACGTGACCATCACGAGTGCAACGAAAGGATCCGGGTCCACCGCTGACGGACATTTTGTGATTCTAAATGCGAGTGGCGGCGATGATACGTATGTCACACTTCATGACGTATCGCTTACATTCGGCTCAGTTGCGAGGCGTGGTGTTCGGGACAGCTACACCGCAACCTGCAGCATCACCCCGGTGGCTGCCCTGCTGGCGAATGGGGACACGCTCGACCCAAATGAAGCCAAGCACTATGGCTTCGAATGCGGCACCTTCGATCCCGAAATTGTATCTGGGGCGAATGAACTGACAGCAACCGTTACGGTAGGCAGCATGACCAATCAACTCGGCGAATCGCGCGACGGACCACCGCCGACGAACAGCAGTCCCTTCTGGTTCTAGTCCGCTACATGTAGCCGACCGCTTGCATTCTCCGGGGGCCGAATTAGCCGACCCCCACCCTACAAACATCCCCCGGTGGGCTGCGCCCACCGGGGGATGCTGCGTCCGGGAGGATGTCGGAGCTTCCCAAGCCCGCTTGGTGGCGCAGCGCGTGGTGCGGAAAGTCATCCGCAGATCTGCGCACCCAAACGAAAAAAGAGCCGGCCGAGATGCGAAATCTCGACCGGCTCCATCTTGTGGCCCTGCAAACTCTTACGCCAGCTCCCGCGGTAGGAGCAAAGAATGAGGGAAGGCTTCTATACACCAGCACGGCGCCATTCCTCAAAGCATTGCGCCGCACATGGTTAGGGAGAATGCTGTCGGCTTCACCTGAGGACACGCAGGCGCACATTCACCCGGGTTGGGCGGACATTCGCCCCGGATCTATAACAGAAATGCATCTACGCGGAGGGAGCCGTCAGCCACTTCAACCGCATCGCCGACGAGGCCGGGTACGCTGGCGAGGATCAGTCCACCGTCTTCCAAGATCCCCGCAGGCAGAGACCTTCTGCGCGGCGGGAGGAGGGATCGGTTGAGTCACAAGCGGAGGAGGAGGGCAAACGATCCTATCTGCGATATACATTTTTGGGGGGGTCCGGCGGAAGCTCGGGTCCGGATCAGCGCAGCGCCATGCTGCGCTCACTGCGGGCCAGAAATCAATAGACAATGAACCCTGTGTCGCCCTTCCCGGTGGCAGTGATGACATACTCAAGACCATCAAGCTCCGGTCGCCGTGTAAGCTCATCCACCAGCGCCTTCTCCACGGTTTCGGCTCGCCGTTCCGAGAGCCGCTGATTGTGCGCCGGCTGCCCCACAAACGAGGCGTACCCGTCGAGAAAAATGTATGGCATCTCGCGGCCTTGGTTGCTGGTGTGGATGTCCTGGATGTACAGGGCTAGCTGGTCCACCGTTTCCTGCCAGTCCTCGTCTGAGGTCAGGTTGGGATTGAAGCTCGTTCTGTCGAATTCGAAGTAGAGGTTGCGCTGTGGCATGGCCTTGCGCTCGATCTGCAGGGTGAGGCCATGTGTATACCGTTCACGGCGCCTCATCACATATGAGGCTATCAACTCTTCTGGAGATCTGTCGGAGTGTTGCTCCGCGTAAATTTCGAGGGCACGCTTCATCTGACGGCGCCCGAGTTCCTCCTCGGTAACCGCAAGTGGATTGCTCAGCAGCCAGCTCTTAAAGCTCGTAAGGTTTCCCCACAGACCTTCGCGTGCCGCCCTGCCTGCCGCTGCCCACAGCGCCGTAACCATGTTCTCGTCGCCCGCGCGGATCCGCTCCATCACCACATGCGTCGCACGTACGTGGTAACGAGGCTCGTTATCCATTGTCATCGAGATGTCACGCGACTCTGACACCACGATTCTTGGCTCGGGATCGACCCGGATCTCGACGCGCTTTTCCCTGGGATAGAATCCCCGATCGCGCAACCGGGTAAGTCGTTCTTGGTCCTGAACCGCCTGCCAGTCGAGATCGACTTCGGCCTCGTACCGATTTGCTTCGGCAACATCACCGATCGCCTCAAAAGGAATCGCGATCCATTCGCCCGCATAAATGGCTGACGGGTCAGCGATCCGCCTCGCGTTGAAAGGAAATTGAAAAAGTGTGCGCCACCCCCCGACGACGCGGAACCGCCGGGCGATCGACGAGAGCGTGTCGCCAGGGCGAACCCGATACGGCAGATAGCTGGTCGCTCCCGCGGTCAGATCTAGCTGTGGCTCCTCGGACGAACGGCCATCGGAATCGCGGCATTGGACCGCGTTCGCCGCACCGGGAACACCCTCTCGCTGCTGGCGCACGTGCACCAGCTCGTGGGCCAGGAGATGCAGCCCCGGACGAGTGGAGAGGTCATAGCGCTCGGCGGCAAAGAAGACATGCTCCCCGGCCGTGAAGGCGTCCGCCGACAGATCTTTGACCATGCTTCGCGCTGCCGGCCCCGCATGAATCCGCACGGTTGAAAGGCCCATGCCCAAGCCGGAGCTGAAGAATGTCTGGGCGGCGCGGGGTAGCGGATGTCCTCCGTTGCCGTCGGCGAGGCTCCCCTCTCGATCGGGTGCCGGCGGCCGGACGGCGGCGGACGCGGCGAGGCGATGGGCTATGCGTTCAGCCTCGCTTTCGAGCGCTCCGCTCGGCTCTGGCGATCGGACGGGCATGCCCCGCGCCACACACCGCGGGCAACCGATGCCGCAGGCGCACCGCCCCCGCCCCGCGCCGACATCGCCGGTCGGCGCGAGGTTCACACGGGTTGGTGAGAAAGCCTTGCGGCGAGCAGAATTCGGGGTTTGGACGCCCTCGCGTGCTTTCGGGGCGGGCACGACGGGCTTGACCCTCACGCTTTCCCCTGCAGGGCCGATCGCTGCAGCCGTTGGATGGCGGCCCGGCAACACCAGATTATCATGAGTTTTGGCGTGAGAATAGGGCGATTCCGAAGAGAGCACGTCGCCGGGGTCAGCGTACTCTCCAGGATGCGTTGGAATGCGGGGGGAGTCAAGAATCGTCGTGAGGAGCAGGAGCGACGGATACGGGCATGACGATCAACGGTCCGTCACGGTTCGCTGTCATTTCGCCTCCAAGATTTCAGACCGAAGGACATCTTGCCGTGAACGAAAGCGGCGGGGGGCGAGATCATCAGGCCGGTTCGCGCCGCGGGCAAGGTCCTCCGGCTCCGGCGTATGCGGAAACGGGGTTTTTCCCAATTGCGAAAGATCAACGTCTCGGCCGGCGTCGCGAGGCGAGCGCGCCACAGCGCCTGTTGCGCCGTGTTGACCGATGCATTATATGAGAAGGTAGACAAGCCCTCCCTCTGGCGCTTGTCGGCCAGCAGCTTGCCCACCCATTGTAGCCGGCTCTCGCCATTCCTTGGCCGGCGCGATTCCTCCCGGGGTGTAAAGCCTCGTCTGTTGGTTTCTGCAAACGCTCAGCACGAGCTCTGCGTTCGTCCCGATCACCCAGGGGGATAGTCCGCGCTGGATTCTGTCCGTCTCGCACACCCGCCCCTTCCTTACTCCCGCCTTGTCCTAAAAAGGAGGCGTGCCCCATGGTCCAGGTCAGCTATCCAGGAGTTTACGTCAAGGAGGTTCCCAGTGGCGTGCACACCATTACCGGGGTCGCCACGTCGGTGGCGGCGTTTTTCGGCCGAACGGCCGACGGCCCCATCAACCAGGCGCAGCGCTGTCTGAGCTACGCTGACTTCCTGCGGGCGTTCAGGGGCGCGCATCGATCGAGCGATCTGGCGGAGAGCGTCCGCCAGTTCTTCGAGAACGGTGGCACCGACTGTTACGTGGTGCGGCTGGCCCACAACCCCGTAGCGGCGGCCGTGACGCTCAGGAACCTGGACGAGGCCGATGTCCTGGAGGTGACGGCCCGGCACCCGGGCGTGCGCGGCAACGGGATCCGGCTGGAGGTGGACTACGCCACGGAGAACCCGGAGGCGGGCTTCAACCTGCGGGTGCAGGCGTTCGACGGTGACGAGCTGACGGAGTCGGAGGAGTTCGGGAACCTGAACATGGACCCGGACTCGCCGCGTTTCGCGCCGACCTTCGTCACCCAGGAGTCGGGATTGATCCGGCTGGCCCTGCCCGCCGGCCTGGAGCCGGCCACCGCCACCGGCGCGGATCGAGGCTACAGCGAGAGCCGGCGGGCCATGGACTTCGACGGTTGGCGCAACACGTTGAACCAGTTGCTCCACGGCGACCCCGCGGACCGGCGCAACGCCCTCGAGCTGCGGGTGAACGACGGTCCGTTCGAGCATGTCGTCCTGTCGCGCGCCGAGGATGCAGCGTTACCCAACTCCGTCGCCGGGCTCACCAGTGGGCTCACGAACCGGATCAACAATGAGCTCGACAACGGGGTCGAGGTGGCGGTGACACTGGAGGATCGCGCCGGCGTCCGCGTGCTGCGGATCACGTCGGCCACCGAGCCGTTTGGCCAGGTGGAGATCCGGCGGTCGGCGGAGCGGGACGCAGCCACGCCATTGATGCTGGGCCTGGACCAGGGCGGGGTGGAGGTGCCGCGATACAGCGCCCTGCGTCCGGCGCCCACGGGGACGGTGTTCACTGGGGAGGATCTGGAACTGGGCGGGATGGCGGTGGAGGATTTCGTCACGCTCACTATTGGAGGCCACCCCGTCGAGCTCGTAAAGGGCGCCGACCACGCTCTCGCCACTACGGAGGACGCCGCCGCCCTCTGGCGCGAAGACGCGTACGCCACCGACGTCACGGACAATCTGGACGGGGTCCGTGAGAAGCTGGCCATCCTGGCTGGGGTGATCAACGAGGAGCCTGACCTGGAGGTCCGCGCCGAGGTGTGGGGCTACCGCCTGGCGCTGATCCCGACGGCGGGAACGAGTCAGGCGCAGGTCTCGGTGGTCGCGGTTGGGGATGAGGATCTCGCGGGAGACTTCACCGAGAACGTGCGTCGCTATTCCCTGGGCACCGGCGGCCAGGGCGATTACCAGAATCCGGGCGATGCGGGTCGGGATGACGATGGTAGCCCGCCGGACCTGGCCGACTACCGTGGCAACGCCGCGGACGGCACCGGGTTCCATGCCCTGGACACTGTGGATCTGTTCAACCTCATGGTCCTGCCGCGCGACCATGATATCGCCGAGACCGACCGCCTCCAGCTCCTGGGCCCGGCCAGCATCTACTGCGAGCAGAACCGGGCCATGCTCCTCATCGACGCGCCCCGTAGCTGGACCCGTGACGGCCGGCCGGCGGCCGACAAGAGCGCGGTGGACGGGCTCCGTGCGCTGGTGGTGAAGGACCATTCGGCGATCTTCTACCCGGACCTGATCTACAACGACCGGGGGCTCAAGAAGACCATCGGTCCCACCGGCGCCATCGCCGGGCTCATGGCCCGGATCGACGCCAGCAGGGGCGTTTGGAAGGCGCCGGCGGGCACGGAAGCCACCCTCCGCGGGATACTTGGCCTCGAGGCCGAGCTGACGGACGGCCAGAACGGCGTCCTCAATCCACTGGCGGTCAACTGCCTGCGTGTGCGACCCGGCGGCTTCGTGAACTGGGGCGCCCGCACGTTCGCGGGGGCAGACGGCATCAGCACCGACTGGAAGTACATCCCCGTGCGTCGGCTCGCCCTGTTCATGGCTGAGTCACTCTACCGGGGTACCCACTGGGTGGTCTTCGAGCCCAACGACGAGCCGCTGTGGGCCAAGATCCGGCTCAACCTGGGCTCCTTCATGACCGGTCTGTTCCGACAGGGCGCCTTTCAGGGGAGCACCCCGGACCAGGCGTTCTATGTGAAATGTGACGGCGAGACCACCACCCAGCATGACCGCAACCGTGGCATCGTCAACATCGAGGTCGGATTCGCGCCCTTGAAGCCGGCGGAGTTCGTGGTGATCAGGATCCAGCAGATGGCGGGGGAGCTGTGAGCGGCCCCCGCGTCCCGTGAACAAGGAGGTTCCAAATGGCGGACGGCTTCACGAAGAACGCGCACCGATACGACCCGTACAAGAACTTCAAGTTCAGGGTGATCTTGGACGAGCAGCCCGTACTTGGGGTCAGCAAGGTCGGCTCGCTACGGCGGACCACGGAGGTGGTGACACACCGGTCGGGCGGGGACAACAGCCGGGACTACAAGTCCCCCGGCCGCTCCACGTTCGACGCAATCACCATGGAGCGAGGGATTACCCATGACCGTGAGTTCGAGCGGTGGGCCAACCTGGTCCACCCCTACGGCGGCGATGCGGGCATGGACCTCGTCAACTACAAGAAGAACCTGACCCTGGAGGTCATGAACGAGCGAGGCCAGGTGGCCTTCCGCTACTTCCTCTACGGCTGCTGGGTGAGCGAGTTCACCGCCATGCCCGACCTCGATGCCAACGCAAACGCCGTGGCCATCGAGAGCCTGAAGATCGAGATCGAGGGCTGGGAGCGGGATCCCGACACCAAGGAGCCGGACGAGAGCGCCGACGTGCCCCTCGGTTGATGCTCGACGCCTCACTGCTCCGCCCGTCGCGCCCGTTCGGCACGGCGCCGACGGATCTGGACGTGGACTTCGAGACCACCGCGCCACCGCAGCTGGTGACGGAGGTCCTGCACCGCTGCGTCCACCACGACCAAGCTCCCGCGGACCTGTGGGAGCTGGCCGTGGGAGACCGGCTCGCACTTCTGCTGGGCGTGGCACGGTGGAGCGGCCTGGCCGCCCTCGACGTGGTGGCCCGCTGCCGTGAGTGCCACGAGCTGATGGAGGTGAGCCTCTCCCTCGACGAGATCCTGGACGCCCACGAGCGGGCCGGCCGCTCCCCACACGCCGATGTGGACACCCACGGCGCCGCTCTGCGCCTGCGCCGGCCATCGGGGCTCGACCAGCTGGCGTGGCAGCGGGCGGAGTCCCACGAGCGGGCCGACCCCATCGGCCTCATGGTCCGGACGCTCGCCGTGACGGGCGACCCCGGCCCCGGCCCGCTCCCCGAGACCACGGTGGCCGCGGTGGACCGGGCGCTGAACTCCCTCGATCCGCTGGTGGACCCGGATGTCTCCCTGGTCTGCCCCGGCTGCGCTACGGTGACCGTGGAACGGCTCGACCTCCAGGCCCGGGCGCTCGATTATCTGCACCGCTGTCAGCGGGCGCTCCTCCACCAGGTCCACTTCCTGGCGCGAGCCTACCATTGGTCGGAAGAGGAGGTGCTGCGAATCCCGGCATGGCGGCGGTCGCGCTATCTGGCCCTCATCGAGCGGGACGCGGAAGGAGCCATGTCATGGCCTACCTGAACCGTCTCATGACCCAGACCGGGATCACGCCCCAGGGCGCTAGGCCCGTCGCCACGGCCGCCGGACCTGTGGAGAGCGCCGCGCCCCTTGACGCGCCGTCTTCCGGCGCGGCGCGCTCCCAGCCGCTGGACGTCCATGACTCACAATGTGGCGCCCCGCCCGTCGGGACGTCGCATCCCGGCGCGCCACTCTCCGGGCGGACGCCCACCCGGTCGACGCAGCCCGATGCGAGCGCGACCGGCGACGGGCCCCGCCCCACAGCGCGGCCACCGTCCACACCGCCCGGCGAGGACCGGGGGCACGACGAAGACCGGGCGCGCGGCGAGCACCACCGCCACGACGTCCGCCCTTCCACTGCGCCCGGGCATGGCCCCGAC